>CANQIO010000029.1 GCA_947624065.1 uncultured Oscillospiraceae bacterium
GTGGAGAACAGCATCTGCCTGCAGGCCCCGGAGACGCCGGAGGACTTTTACCAGAGCGCCATCGCCTTCGGCACCTTCCAGCAGCAGCTGGCGGACTTTCCCGCTGAGACCCTGCACGAGACCATCCCCAATTTCCACAACACCCCGGACCGGTACCGGAAGTTCCGCCGGGCCTTGGCGGCGGATAAGCTGGGCCGGGCGAAGGAGGTCCGGCCGGAGATCGATTTCGTCCTGGCGCGGGAGGAAGAGGCCGGCGCGCTGCAGCGGATGCGGGACAGCGGCGAGCTGCCCACCCGCGTGACCCACAACGACACCAAGCTCAACAACGTGATGCTGGACGCCCGGACCCGCAAGGCCCTGTGCGTGATCGATCTGGACACGGTGATGCCCGGCCTGGCGGCCTATGATTTTGGCGACTCCATCCGCTTCGGCGCGGCCACGGCCGCGGAGGATGAGACGGACCTCTCCAGGATGGAGATGGACCTGGGGGCTTTTGAGACCTTCACCCGAGGCTTTCTGGAGGCCTGCCCTGGGCTGACGGAGCGGGAGAAGCAGACGCTGCCGCTGGGGGCGAAGCTGATGACGCTGGAGTGCGGGGTGCGGTTTCTGACCGATTACCTGGAGGGGGACGTGTACTTCGCCGTCCACCGGCCGGGGCACAACCTGGACCGGGCGCGGACCCAGTTCAAGCTGGTGGCGGACATGGAGCGCAAATGGGATGACATGGCCGCGGTGGTGGCAAGGCTGCGCAAAGAAATGGAATGATCTGGAAGTGACTTGTCAAACTAAGTGCAACAGTGAGAGAGCTCAAGATCCCACAGATCAGTGGGAGAACGGAAGTTAAGAACCTTACGAGGCCTGGCGTTGAGAAGCGCCAGGTTTCGTTTTAGGGTGGCAGGGCTGACACGGGAGAGGTTCCTTCCCTTGGGATAAAACTCACGAAGCAGACCGTTGCTGTTCTCATTCGTGCCCTTCTGCCAAGCACAGTATGGGTCCGCAAAGTAGACGTCACAGTGTAAGCGTTCCTCAATATTTCTCCAGATGGCAAACTCCATGCCTCTGTCACAGGTAATGGTTTTCACCAGCGAGGAAGGGAACTGGGACAGCATGCTTACCAGCGCGTTCTCCATGGTCTCCGCACGCCGGTTCGGTATCTTCATAGCGATGTAATACCGGGTCTTTCTCTCTGCTAGCGTAGCAAAGCAGGCCTTGCTCTTGCCCAGACCGCTCACCACCGTGTCCGCTTCCCAATGACCTGCCTCGGCGCGGCTGTATACGCTCTTGTCCCGCTTGCGTATGGATTTGCCCTTGTTATATTTTCCTCGCGTCTCCACCTTTCCGTGGCTCTTTCCCTTCCGCCGCAGCACTTTCAGGTTCCCGTTTACCAAGTACTTCTCATATATCCAGCGGTAGATGGTCCTCCAGCTTGGCATGGGCAGTTCACAGGGCGTACAGGCGATCTGCTCCGGCGACCACGTTGCCAGCAGCTTCTCGTTTATGTAGTCAATGACCTCCTGGGAGTGGTACATACCCCGGTGGCAATACGACCGGCGCAGCAGATACTTCTTCTGAGCGGAATGGGGGTAGTATGTGGGAATGTCGTACATATGGGTACAGTTCCGCCTCAGTTCCCGGGACACCGTGCTCACATTCCGGCCTATGAGCCGAGCGATCTCTCTGTAACTGAGCCCATCCACGTAATATTTTCGTATACAACTGCGCTCTTCTATGCTAAGATGTCTGTAGTTCATACATTTCTCCTCTGTAGCTTGTTGGTCTGGACAACTTCCATTCTACACGAGACTGTATGAACTCCTTTATTCTTCCTTACTGTTGCACTTGATACTATAATTCACCCTGGATATTTGACAGCGCCCGCCTGACCGGCGGGCGCTGTTTTGCAAGGGCGCGCGGAAAAAAATCGCCAAATTCGATTTTTTCTCTTTATTTTTTCCATCGATTGAAGTATTATGTAAAACGATATAATACTATCAGCGCTTGCATACCGTTTCCTGGTTTGAAATATATGTAGTCGAGGTGCGGCCGTGGTCTTTTCCAGTATGCTGTTCGTCTTTCTGTTTTTGCCGGCGAACCTGCTCAGTCAGCTCCTGTTGAAATCTCCCCGCGCGAAAAATATCGCCATGCTGGCGTTCTCTCTGGTGTTCTACAGCTGGGCCGGGCCCCGGTATCTGCTGCTCCTGCTGGGGATGGTGCTGATCTGCTGGGTGGGGGCCATCTTCATCCAGATGAACGAGGGCACGGGCCTGGCCAAGCTGCTGCTGGCCATCACGGTGGGGCTGTGCCTGGTGATCCTGGGCATCTTCAAATACACCGGGTTCCTGCTGGGCAACCTGCAGGGCCTGACCGGTTTCCCGAAGGTCATCCCCCAGATCGCGCTGCCCATCGGCATCTCCTTCTATACCTTCCAGCTGCTCAGCTATGTGGTGGACGTGTACCGGGGAGAGGTGGAGGCCCAGCCGAAATACTGGATGCTGCTGCTGTATGCCAGCCTGTTCCACCAGTGCATCGCCGGGCCCATCGTCCGCTATAAGGACGTGAACGAGGACATCGTCCGCCGCCGGACCACCCCCAAGGAGGTGGGCGCGGGCATCAGCCGGTTCACCGTCGGCCTGGCCAAAAAGGCGGTGCTGGCCAACGGCTGCGCCGTCATCGCCGACCAGCTGCTGCTGTCCGACGCCGAGGCGCTGGCGGCGGTGCCCGCCATGGGCGTGCTGCTGGGGGCGGCGGCCTTCACGCTGCAGATCTATTTGGACTTCTCTGCCTATTCGGACATGGCCATCGGCATGGGGCTGATGTGCGGGTTCCATTATAAAGAGAACTTCAACTATCCCTACATCTCCGGCTCCATCACGGAGTTCTGGCGGCGGTGGCACATCTCCCTGAGCTCCTTCTTCCGGGACTACGTGTACATCCCCCTGGGCGGCAGCCGCTGCTCCATAGGCCGGCAGATCCTGAACCTGGCCATCGTGTGGTTCCTGACGGGCATGTGGCACGGGGCCAGCTGGAACTTCATCCTCTGGGGGCTCTATTTCGGACTGCTGCTGGGCGTCGAGCGGTATGTGCTGGGCAGGGACGCCCAGCGGTTCCTGCCCCAGGTGGTCCGCCACGGCGGCGTGCTGCTGCTGGTGATGTTCAGCTGGATCATCTTCAAGTTCACGGACATGCACCTGCTGGGCACGGCCATCAAGGGCCTGTTCGGGCTCAACCACAACGGCTTCTCCAATGCCACGGTGTCGCTGCTGTTCAAAAACAACCTCTTCTTCCTCATCTTCGCCGTGGTGGCCTGCACCCCGGTGGGGAAGGGCCTGCGGCAGATGCTGGAGAATCTGGCCCGGCGCTCGGAGGCGCTGTTCTTCGTCAACGGCGTGTGGGACATCGTCCATCCGGTGCTGCTGCTGCTGGTGTCGGCCATGGCCCTGGTGGGGGACAGCTACAACCCCTTCCTCTACTTCCAGTTCTGATCGGAGGATCGCCCTATGGATCGGGAACAGAAAAATACCGCCCGGCAGCAACGGGACCAGGCCCGGGAACAGCAAAACGACATGATCCGCTATATGAAGGCGGGGGCCTTCGCGCTGACGCTGCTGGTCATGTTCGTAGTGGGCATCGTCTGGCCCCGGCCGGACACCTCCACCGTGGAAAAGCGGGAGCTGACCAAGTTCCCGGCGTTCACCCTGGCCGGCCTGTGGGACGGCAGCTTCTTCTCCGGTGTGGACACCTGGTACGCGGACACCTATCCCATGCGGGAGGACCTGATCAGCGCGGACCTGGCCATGGAGGACCACTACGGCATCCGCACCACCCAGCTGGTGGGCGGTACCATGGCCAACGACGCCATCCCTTCGGACCCGGTGCCGGACCCCAACGCCCCGGCCGATCCCGACGCGCCCCCCACGGCCACGCCCATCCCCACGGCGACCCCGCTGCCTGACGGCACCGTCCACACCCTGGGCGAGTTCTCCGGCAGCATCTATATCACCAACAACTGCGCCTACGGCATGTATGGGTTCAGCCAGAGCAGCACCGATAACTATATCAGCACCATGAACCAGATCTACAAGAACATCGGCGGCAAGGTGAACATGTACATCATGAACGTGCCCATCAGCGCCAGCGTCATGCTGGACGAGAACGTCTGGTCCCATATGGGCTCCAGCGACGAGGGCGCCGCCATCGAGTATATCAGCAGCAAGCTGGACCCGGGCATCACCCCCATCATGGTCTACGACACCCTGCGGGAGCACAACGCCGAGTATATCTACTTCCACACCGACCACCACTGGACCCAGCTGGGCTCCTATTACGCCTACCGGGTGTTCTGCGGCCTGAAGGGCTGGACGCCCCATGAGCTGAGCCAGTTCAGGACCACGTCCTTCGGCCAGAACGCCTATCTGGGCAGCTACTATACCGCCAGCAACAAGTCCGCCCAGCTGGCCTCCAACCCCGACACGGTCTACGCCTGGTATCCCATGTGCGTCAACGCCGACGACCCCAACGACCGGGATATGCACATGAAGCAGCGGGACGGCTCCGAGTACGACTGGCGCATCATCAACGACATGTTCGACTACCCCGACTCCGAGTGGTACTGCGTGTTCTCCGCGGCGGACCAGCCCTTCTCCAGCCTGCACAACCCCAACATCCACGACGGCTCCGCCGTCATGGTCATCAAGGACTCCTATGGCAACGCCTTCATCCCCTGGCTGGTGGACCACTACGAATACACCTACTGGGTGGACTTCCGCTACACCGACGAGACCGTCTCCCACATGGTGGAGACCTACGGCGTCCAGGACGTGATCTTCGAGGCGGCCACCTTCAACGCCACCGGCGGGCTGTGCAACGACCTGTTCCTCAAGATCGGCAGCTGAGCCGAAAATCGAATGACCGGGAGAGGCATGAGCCCCTCCCGGTTTTTGATTTTCCAGAAAATCGGTGGGAAATCTTCCAAAACCCGTTGACAGAGTAGGAAATGGGGGATATACTACCCCTCGGAAGAAAAAATCACGCAGAGAGGCGAGCTTGACACCATGTATGTTTATGCTGACAACGCGGCCACCACGGCTTTGAGTCCCAAGGCCCTGGAGGCCATGCTGCCCTATTTCACGGAGACCTACGGCAACGCCTCCAGTCTCCATTCCCCCGGCCAGCGGGCCGCGGAGGGCCTGCTGTGGGCGCGGGAGACCGTGGCCGCTGCCCTGGGCGCCGAGGCCCGGGAGATCTACTTCACCGGCTGCGGCAGCGAGGCCGACAACCAGGCCATCCTCACCGGCGCTGCCCTGGGTGCCCGGAAAGGGAAAAAGCACATCATCTCTACCGCTTTTGAGCACCACGCGGTGCTGCACACCTTGAAAAAGCTGGAAAAGGAGGGCTATGAGGTCACGCTCCTGCCCGTGCATGAAAACGGCGTTGTCACGGCGGAGGACGTGGCGGCGGCCATCCGGCCCGACACGGCCCTGGTGACCATCATGTTCGTCAACAACGAGATCGGCACGGTCCAGCCCATCGCGGACATCGCGAAGGTCTGCCGGGAGAAGGGCGTGCTCTGCCACACCGACGCGGTCCAGGCCGTGGGCCACATCCCCGTGAACGTGAAGGACCTGGGGGTGGATATGCTCTCCCTGGCGGCCCACAAGTTCCATGGGCCCAAGGGCGTGGGCGCGCTCTATGCCCGCAGGGGCATCGCCCTGGTGAACGTGATCGAGGGCGGCCAGCAGGAGCGGGGCAAGCGGGGCGGCACGGAGAACATCCCCGGCATCGTGGGCATGGCGGCGGCGCTTCAGGAGGCCACTACGGACCTGGAGCAGCACATGGCCTATGTCACCGGCATGCGGGAGCGGCTCATCGAGGGACTGTCCAAGATCCCCCACAGCCGCCTCAACGGCGACCGGGAAAAGCGGGTGCCCGGTACGGTGAACTTCTGCTTCGAGGGCATCGAGGGAGAGGGCCTGCTGCTGTGGCTGGACGCTAAGGGCGTGGCCGCGTCCTCCGGCAGCGCCTGTACCTCCGGGTCCCTGGACCCCAGCCATGTGCTGCTGGCCCTGGGCCTGCCCCATGAGATCGCCCACGGCAGTCTGCGCCTGAGCGTGGACAGCTGGAATACCCCCGAGGAGATCGACCATATTTTGCAGGTCGTGCCCGAGGTGGTGAAATATCTGCGGGATATGTCCCCGGTGTGGGACGAACTGGAGCGGGGCGTCACGCCTCACCTGATATAAGAAGGGAGCTTTACCTATGCCACTTTACAGCGAGACCGTCATGGACCATTTCCAGAACCCCCGGAACGTGGGGGAGATGCCCGACGCCGACGGCATCGGCGAGGTGGGCAACGCCGTCTGCGGCGACATCATGCGCATGTATATCAAGGTCCGGGACGGGATCATCACCGACGTGAAATTCAAGACCTTTGGCTGTGGCAGCGCCATCGCCAGCTCCTCCATGGCCACGGAGATGATCAAGGGCAAGCCCATCACCGAGGCCCTGGAGCTGAGCAACAAGGCCGTGGCGGAGGCTCTCAACGGCCTGCCCGCCCATAAGCTGCACTGCTCCGTGCTGGCGGAGGAGGCGGTGCGCGCCGCGGTGAAGGACTACTACGACAAGAGCGGCATCGCCTACGATCCGGCCATGTTCGGCTGCGACAGCTGTGCCCACGAGCACGACCAGGCCCCTGCGGAGGAGTAAGCGGATATGCGGACCACCGCGCCGGCCGCTGGCACCCGGGGCCGGTGGGCCTATGGGCTGATATTGGCCCAGAGCGTCATCTACGGCATGGGCGACCCCATCTCCAAGCTGGTCTACCGGGTCGCGCCGGTATATCCCGTGATGGTCATCCGCTACTTTTTCGCACTGGCGGTATTGTTTGTCCTGTTCGGCAGGCGCATCACAGCGGGGCTGCGGGTATGCCGTGTGACGGACTGGCTGCTGCCCAGCCTGTGCATGGGCGGGGCGTTCATCGCAGGCAATATGGCGGTGGAGCGCACCGCCGCCACCAACTGCGCGTTTTTGCGCTCGCTTTCCTCGGTGCTCACGCCGCTGCTGGCGCTGGCGGTGTTCCGCAAGCGTTACAGCTGGCGGCATGTGCCTATCCTGGCGCTGGTGCTGGCGGGGCTTTACCTGCTGTGCGGCCGGGGCGGCCTTTCCCGCTTCGGGCTGGGTGAGGCGCTCGCGATGACCCAGGCGCTTCTGCTGGCGGGCTCGCTGGTATTCGGCCGGCGGTCCCTGAACAAGGTGGACCCCATCACCCTCACCGCCATGATGACGGTGTCCTCGGCGGTAATGGCGCTGGCGTGCCAGCTGACTGTGGGCGGCGCATGGCAGTTTGCCTATACGGGCTGGCAGGTATGGGCCGGTATCGCGTATCAGGCCCTGGGCTGCACCGTCGCCGGATATTTTTTGCAGAATACCGCGCTGCGATATATCCCCTCCCGCCGGGCGGCGCTGCTGCAATGCACCGCGCCGGTGATGACGGCGCTCTTCTCCCGGGCCATCCTGGGGGAAAAGCTGGCGGCGGCCGGCGTGGCGGGCGGCGTCGTGATACTGCTGGGCGTGGCGGCGGAGATCATGATAAAGGACGAGAACGATGGCTGATAAGGCGCTGATCGCCATGTCCGGCGGCGTGGACAGCTCCGTGGCCGCGCTGCTGATGACCCGGGCGGGCTATGAGTGCCTGGGCGTCACCATGAAGCTGTGGTCCGGCGGGACGGCGGGGGACAAGACCTGCTGCACCGCCGACGACGCCATGGACGCCCGGAGCGTGGCCATGCGGCTGGGAATGCCCTTTTATGTGTTCAATATGGCCGGGGAATTCGACCGGCAGGTGATCGGCCGGTTCGTCCGCGCCTATGAGGAGGGGCTGACCCCCAACCCCTGCGTCGACTGCAACCGGTACATGAAGTTCTCCCGGCTTTTGGAAAAGGGGAGGACGCTGGGCTGTGACGTGATCGCTACGGGCCATTACGCCCGTGTGGAGCGGGACGCCGGCGGCCGGTGGCTGCTGAAAAAGGCCGTCCATGGGGAGAAGGACCAGAGCTACGTGCTCTATATGCTGACCCAGGACCAGCTGGCCCACGTCCGCTTTCCTCTGGGGGGCCTGGCCAAGGACCAGGTCCGGGCCCTGGCGGAGGAAAACGGCTTTCTCAATGCCCGCAAGCGGGACAGCCAGGACATCTGCTTCGTCCCCGACGGGGACTACGCCGCTTTCATCCGGGGCTACACCGGCCGGGACTATCCGCCGGGGGACTTCGTGGACGAGGCCGGCCATGTGCTGGGCCGCCATGAGGGGCTCATCGCCTATACGATCGGCCAGCGGCGGGGCCTGGGCGTCAGCGGGGGCCGGCGGCTCTATGTGGGGCGCAAGAGCCTGCGGGACAACACCGTCACCCTCACGGACAACGACCGGCTCTTTTCCCGGCGGCTCACCGCCAGGGACATCAACCTCATCGCCTTTGAAAAGCTGGACGGGCCCATCCGCTGCCGGGCCCGCATCCGCTATAAACACGCCGAACAGCCCGCCACGGTGACCCAGACGGGACCGGACGAGCTGACGGTGGAATTTGACGAGCCCCAGCGGGCCATCGCGCCGGGCCAGGCCGTGGTGCTCTATGACGGGGACACGGTGCTGGGCGGCGGGACCATATGCCAAACGGAGGAATTGTGATGGACAGACAGAGCGCGTGGGAGCTTCTCACAAAGTACAATCACGACCATTTCCACCTGCAGCACGCCCTGACGGTGGAGGGGGTCATGCGCTGGTACGCCAATGACCTGGGTCACGGCGACCAGGCGGATTTCTGGGCCACGGTGGGCCTGCTGCACGACCTGGACTTCGAGATGTGGCCGGAGGAGCACTGCGTCAAACAGCAGCAGCTCATGCGCGAGGCCGGGGTGGACGAGGCCACCGTCCACGCTACCTGCAGCCATGGCTGGGGCTTGACGGGGGTGGACATGGAGCCCACCCTGGAGATGGAAAAGGTGCTCTTCGCCGCCGACGAGCTCACGGGCCTGATCGGCGCGGCGGCCCTGATGCGGCCCAGCAAGAGCGTGCAGGACATGGAGGTCAAGAGCCTGAAAAAGAAGTTCAAGACCGCCACTTTCGCCGCCGGCTGCAGCCGGGAGGTCATCCAAAAGGGCGCGGACATGCTGGGCTGGCCTCTGGAGACGCTGATGGAAAAGACCATCCTGGCCATGCGCTCCTGCGAGGAGAGCGTGCGCGCCGCCATGGCCGCGCTGGAGGGGTGAGTCTCGCTCAGAAGAGCGTTTTTTCCCACAGACAGCACACCAGATAGATGCCGCCGGCGAGGAACAAGAGCGTGCCGTGCATGATCCTGCCTCCTTTTTCCATGGCCACAGCATAGAGCGGCGCGGCATCATTCCGGCTTCAAAGCTGCATCAAAACGGCATCAAATCTATGAACTTTTCAGAAAAGAGGTCGGCGTCATGAAGATCTCGACGAGAGGCAGGTATGCCCTGCGGACCATGGTGGATCTGGCCCAGCACGGCGGGGACGGCCTGGTGACCCTCAAAGACGTGGCCGCCCGGCAGGAGCTGAGCCAGAAGTATCTGGAGCAGATCGTCACCCAGCTGAGCCGGGCGGGGCTGGTGAAGGGCACCCGCGGCCCCCAGGGGGGCTATAAGCTGGCCCGCGCCCCGAAGGATTACACCGTGGGCGAGATCCTGGAGCTGGTGGAGGGCAGCCTGGCCCCAGTGGAGTGCTTGGAGAACGACGGCGCCTCCTGCGACCGGTGCGCCCAGTGCCCCACGGTGGACATGTGGACGGGCCTTTATAAGGTCATGACCGATTACCTGGGGAACGTGACGCTGGAGGATCTGGTGAACCGGGCGTCCGCCTCCGCCGGGGACGACTACATGATCTGAGGAGGCAGGACATGTTCACCTTCGAGACGGAATATGACCGGCGGGCTATGACGGCCATGGCCAGGGTGCTGCGCCGGACCGTGCGCCGCAGCCACAGCCGACGGACCCATATCTTCGGCTGGATCGTGGCTGCGCTGGCGGTGCTGCTGGCCGCCGGAAGGATCGCCAGGGGCGAGAGGCTGGGCGTGCCTGGGGCGGTGACAATCCTGGCGGGCGCCATCCTCGTGGCGGTGCTCCTTTTCGAGGACCGGCTCAACGGCGCGCTCGCGCTGAAGCGGACGCTACCGGCGACGCGGAGCGTCAGGACCACGTTCGGTCCGGAGGGCTATACCTCCGTGACGGCGCTGGGGACGACCCAGTTCAGCTATGAAGCGATCCAGGCGGTGGCGGAGACGGAGGACTATTTCGTGTTCCTGTTCAGCGCCAGCCACGTCCAGGTCTACGATAAGCGCCGGCTCACCGGCGGTACGGCGGATCAGTTCCGCGCTTTCCTCCAGGACGTGGTCGGAAAGACCGTCAGCAAGGTGGATTGAATCGAGAATACCGAGCCGAGGGAGACGCTTCCTGGGGAAGCGGTCTCCCCCGGTCTTTTTTTGCAAAAAGGGATTGACATAGGGGCGGGCAGGTGTATAATGGAAATGCACATAAAACATATTAAACCAATGGGAAATAGGGGAGAATAAACATGGCGATCTATCATTCGTTGACGGAGCTCATCGGCGGCACGCCGCTGATGGAGCTGACCAATTTGGAGAGGAAGCTGGGTCTGAAGGCGACGGTATTGGCGAAGCTGGAGTATTTCAACCCCGCAGGGTCTGTGAAGGACCGCATCGCCAAGGCGATGATCGAGGACGCGGAGGCGTCCGGGAAGCTGAAGCCCGGCTCGGTGATCGTGGAGCCCACCTCCGGCAACACGGGCATCGGCCTGGCCGCCGTGGCCGCCGCCAAGGGATACCGGGTCATCCTCACCATGCCGGACACCATGAGCGTGGAGCGGCGGAACCTGCTCAAGGCGTACGGCGCGGAGCTGGTGCTCACCGAGGGGGCCAAGGGCATGAAGGGCGCCATCGCCAAGGCGGACGAGATCGCCGCGGCCATCCCGGGGGCCTTCATCCCCGGCCAGTTCGTGAACCCGGCCAACCCGGCCATGCACAAGGCCACCACCGGCCCGGAGATCTGGCGGGACACGGAGGGGAAGGTGGACATCTTCGTGGCCGGCGTGGGTACCGGGGGCACCCTCACGGGCGTGGGGGAGTATTTGAAGGAGCAGGACCCGGCCGTCCGGGTGGTGGCCGTGGAGCCGGCCGACTCGCCGGTGCTGTCGAAGGGCAAGGCCGGCAGCCACAAGATCCAGGGCATCGGCGCGGGCTTCGTGCCGGCGGTGCTGAACACCGGCATCTATGACGAGATCATCCCCGTGGAGAGCGACGACGCCTTCGCCGTCGGGCGCATGGTGGGCAGGACGGAGGGCGTGCTGGTGGGCATCTCCTCCGGCGCGGCGCTGTGGGCGGCCATCGAGCTGGCCAAGCGGCCGGAGAACGAGGGCAAGACCATCGTGGTCCTGCTCCCGGACACCGGCGACCGGTATCTGTCCACACCGCTGTTCCAGGAATAAAGACGCCCCCGGCGGCATGCAATAACGCGCCCTCTGCCTGGCAGAGGGCGCGTTATTTTCATATCATGGGTCATTTCGCCGAGAGGACCTCCAGCGCGGCCAGCTTTGCCGCCACGCAGAACAGCTCCATGGCCTGCTCCAACTCCTCCAGGGAGGGGAAGGTGGGCGCGATGCGGATCACGTTATCCTTGGGGTCCTTGCCGTAGGGGAAGGGGGCGCCGGCGCCGGTCAGCACCATGCCGGCCTCCTTGCACAGCGCCACGCACCGGGCGGCGGTGCCGGGCAGGCCCTCGTAGGCCACGAAGTAGCCGCCCCGGGGCCGATTCCAGGAGGCGATGCCCAGAGGGGCGATCTCGCTGTCCAGGGCGTTCAGCACGCAGTCGAACTTGGGCTTGATGATGGCGGCGTGCTTTTTCATGTGGGCCTTGACGCCGGCGGCGTCCTTGAGGAACAGGACGTGGCGCAGCTGGTTGATCTTGTCGTGGCCGATGGTCTGGATGCCCAGCTGCTTGGAGATGAGCTTGACGTTGTTCTCGCTGGCGGCAATCACGGACACGCCCGCGCCGCCGAAGGTGATCTTGCTGGTGGAGGCGAACTCATAGACCATGTCCTCCGAGCCGGCCTCCCGGCAGGCGTCGAAGATGTTCAGCAGCTCGTCGCCCTCCTCCTCGAAGGTATGCACGCAGTAGGCGTTGTCCCAGAAGATGCGGAAGTCGTCCGCCGCGGGCTTCAAAGCCGCGAAGGCGCGCACGGTGTCGTCGGAATAGGTGATGCCGGAGGGGTTGGAATACTTGGGCACGCACCAGATGCCCTTCACGGAGGGGTCGGATTCCACGTATTTTTTCACCAGCGCCATGTCCGGCCCGGTGGGCAGCATGGGGATGTTTATAAGCTCAAAGCCGAACTCGGCGGTGACAGCAAAGTGGCGGTCATAGCCGGGCACCGGGCACAGGAACTTCAAGGGCCCCTGCTGGCCCCAGGGCTTAGCGCCCCCGTAGACGCCCAGCAGCAGTGCCCGCACGACGCAGTCATACATCAGGTTCAGACTGGACTGGCCGCCCACGATAATGTTGCTGGGCTTCACCCCCAGCACGTCAGCGAACAGCGCCTTGCACTCGTCGATGCCGGTGGGCTCGCCGTAGTTGCGGGTATCCGCGCCCTTGGCGGTGTGGGTGAGACTGGCCGGGTCCAGCGCCAGCATCTCCATGGACAGGTCCAGCTGGACGGGATTGGGCTTGCCGCGGGCCATGTTCAGGCTCCGGGGGACGGCCTTCAGAGCGGCGTACCGGGCGCTGACAGCGGCCAGCTCCGCGGCCAGTTCCTGCGCGTTCATATCAAGATAGCTTTTCATAGACATTACCTTTCCTTATGAAATCGGGCTAATACAGTATAGTCGAGACGGCCCGGTTTTGCAAGTGCTGTCCGTATTTTTTCCGTTTTGCACAGATTGGGCGCAAAAATCCCGGCAGCCGTTGGCTGCCGGGAGATGCGTCTGGGGGGATCAGCGTTTTTTGCCCACCAGTTCCTTGATGTCCGTGGCGGCCACGATGGAGCCGGCCACGATCACGATGCCGCAGATGATGCTCTTGGCGTCGGGCAGGGTGTGCAGCAAAAGCAGGGCAAAGACGATGGACCAGGCGGAGTAGGTGATGTTCAGGGCCATGGCCTTGGCCGCGCCGATCTTGACGATGGCCTTGTAATAGAACACGTAGGAAGCCGTGCCGAACAGGGCGGACAGGGCGATCACCGCCGTGCAGGTGGTGGGGATCAGGCCCACCGTGAAGCGCCAGCCCCGGAGCACGTTCAGGATCACCACGCCGTAGAAGATGGCGGAGGTGAGCTGGCGGATCTGCAGGGCGTGCTCGTCGGTGATGTCCGGGTCCTTCAGACCGTAGGCGCAGATGACCGCCTCGGCGGCCCAGCCCACGCAGCACAGGATGGCGCAGCCGAAGCCCAGCAGCAGGTTGCTGCCCTCGGGGATGCCGCCGGGGGTATAGCCCAGCACGATGACGCCCGCGATGCTCACCAGCAGACCGCCCAGCTGCAGCGGGGTCATTTTCTCCTTCAAAAAGACATAGGACAAAAAGGCGCCCAGAGCCGGGAACAGGGAGGAGATGATGGCCGTATAGGCCGGGCCGATGTAGTTGATGGCGGCCACATAGCCGCTCATGCCGATGGGCCCGCCCAGCAGGGCCGCCAGGACGATGAACTTGCCGCTGCGGGTCTTGAGGGCCCGGATGACGTTTTTATACTGCTTCTTGATGCCCATATACAGCAGCATCCACAGGGACGAGCAGGCGTCGTGCAGGAAGGTGCTGACGAAGGGCGCCAGAAACACCGCCTGCTCCGTGGAGACGAACTCGCTCATGGCCAGGGCCACGCCCAGGATCACCGTGTCCAGGCCCCAAAGGATACCGGCTACCAATCCGCTGAACATTGTTTCAATCCTCCTTGCTGATGTTTTCGTAAGCCTGCAGGTTGCCCTTCAGACGGACGTACCGCTCCAGGGCGTATTGGACCATGGGCTCCCCGTCGAAGGGCACCCGCGTCAGGCCCCACAGGGTCCAGAGATAGTCCAGATAGAGCTTGTTGGCCAGAAAGCTCTGCTTTTCATAGGCGGTCACCGGGCGGCCGAAATAGGCGTCCAGCAGCAGCGCGTCCTGGGTCTCGTCGTAGGCGGCCTCGATGGACACGTCCGCCAGGTCCCACATGCCCAGGTTCATGCCTGCGTACTCCCAGTCCACCAGGTACATCCGCCCCTGGGAAACGATCCAGTTCTCGCACAGCGGGTCGTTGTGGCAAGGCACCAGCTTCCGCTCATGGCCGGCCTCCAATGCCTCCTTGATGGCCATGACCCGGGCCTTGACGGCCTCGTAGTCGTCATAGAGAGGCACGTGGTTTTCCCGGATGACCCGCTCATAGGTGGCGGCCATCTCGAACACCTCGAAGGGCACGCCCGTGTCCTCGCCGCAGGTGTGCAGCGTGCGCAGCAGCTCCGCCGCCTGGCGGATATGCTCCGGCCGGCGCATGGCCTCGGGGGACATGGTCTCGGCGGCGGGGAGGTAGCGGGTGACCTTCGTGCCCTCGGGGCCGAAGTACAGAAGCTCCGCGTCGATGCCCAGCCGGCAGGCCAGCTCCGTGCTCACCTTTTCGTCGGACCGGACGATCATCTCCTCTGTGCCGTCGCCGGGCACCCGCACCGCGTACTCGTCCCCCTCGGGCATGGTCACGTGGTAGGTCCGGTTGGTCAGTCCGCCCAGCCGCCGGATGGCGGCATAGCCGTCCCGGCCGATCGCTGTGCGGAGAAGGGACTTCACGGTCCCCAGGTCTCTTTGCTCCATGGTCATATCCTCTCGATCCTTTTGGTTTTGTAAATGTATTTGTACTGCCCGTCCGGGGCGGTGAAGGCAAAGCCCTCCGCCTCGGTGGTGCCGCCGGTGAGGGCCCGGATGGACCGGATGTCCCCCTGGGCGCAGCCCAGGCGGGCGGCCGTCTCCGCCAGGATGGGGGAGCGGGCGTCGGCGACGTAGCTTTCGTCAAAGGCGCGCAGATCGTCCAGGGAGTCGAACTCATAAATATGCCCCGGCGGGTATTTGCGGATGGTCATGTCCAGCTGGTCCAGATGGCGGATGAAAAAGCTCTCCCAAAGCTTGGCGGCGGTCTCCGGCTCGTCGTACTCCGCCTCCAGCAGGTCCAGGAATTTTCGGGTGAAGTCCCGGCTCCAGAAGGTGTGGCCCATCATGTACCAGGCGTCGCGGCCGCCGATCTGCACCTGGCAGATGCGGCCGGACCCGTTTTCCTGCATGCACCACTCCTCCGTGGGGCCGTCGGCATACTCGGCGGCGTAGTAGCTGTCCTCCACCTCGGCCTCGAAGGGGTTCACGGCGAAGTAGTTGTCCGCCGAGCACAGATAGGTGCTGCCCATCCGATCCCGGACGGCGTGGATGCTGCCGGTGTTGTTGCGGGTCAGATACTCCGGGTTGTACACCAGGCGCACGCCGAGCTTTTCCGCCAGATAGGCGAACTGCTCGTGCTTGTAGCCGGTGACCACGATCACCTCCGGCACGCCCGCTTCGTACAGTTGGCGGATCTGCCGCTCGATGAGCACCTCGCCCCTCACCTCAAACAGGGCCTTGGGCTTCTCATAGCTCAAGGGGGCGAACCGGCTGGAGGTGCCGGCGGCCATGATCACCGCGTTGTCCACTTTATAGCCCATGCTCTCGCTCCATCCTCTCCCGGACCAGCCGGTAATATTCCTTGGCGTAGCGGTACTGCCGCAGGGAGTATTCGCCGAAGTCCACGCCCAGACCGCGCTTATACTCGCACCAGTTGCTCCAGATCAGCCCGCAGACGGCCACATAGCAATAGATCTTCGTGCGGGTGCTCTCGGGGCACCCCTCGGGGAAGTAGGCGTCGATGAGGCCGTCCATCTGCTCCCGGTCATACAGGGCGTAGATGCCGAACATGGCGATGTCCACATGGGGGTCCTGCATGCCGGCGTATTCCCAGTCGATGAGCTGCAGCTCTTCCCGGCCTCCGGGCAGGGGCACGAACAGGAAGTTGTCCGGCACCGGGTCGATATGGGCCAGGCAGGGCCGCTCCGCGTGCGCCTCGATGTAATCCCGCAGGGACAGCACGTTCGCCTTCGTCTCGTCATAGTCCCGATAGGCGGAGGGGGCTCCGTCCCAAAGGGACTCATAAAAGTCCAGCCGCTCGAAGAGGTCGAACCGGCGCTCCACCGAGAGAGCCATACCGTGGAACGACCGCAGCAGGGCCATGCATCTGGCCACGTCCGCGCGGTCCGACGCGTCGCATGTCCGGGCCCGCTCCAGACAGGCCGTCAGCTTATAGCCGCTGGCCGGGTCCATCAGCAGGGGCTCGTCGCACAGCCCCCGGCCCCGGATGGCCCCGTAGGCCGCCGCCTCTCCGGCCCAGTCGATGAGCCGGTCCGCGCCCGCGTCGGGGATGCGCAGCACATAGTGCCGGTCCCGGAAGGTGAGCAGGAAGGAGCGGTTGGTCATGCCCTTTTTCATCACGGCGATGCCGCCCAGCGCCTCCGGCCGGACGCCCAGAGCCGCCGCGGCGGCCGCGAGGGCGGCGGGATCGGCCCGGCCCGCGCCGCTGTTCAGATCCTGCAGCTGCTCGCAGCTGTTGATCTCCTCCACCCGGTCCGCCGGCACCGTCCGGGCATAGACCAGCATCTTGTCCTTTTCATAGAGGGCGTCCTCCCAGAAGGAGCCCCGGCGGCGGGGGTCCAGCGCCATGGCGGCGATGCGCCGGCGGACGACGGCGGCCTCCGGCTCGGCCAGGTAGGCGATGCCGATCATGGCGTTGCCGCCGGAGGCGGGAGGGACCACGGCCAGCTCCGAACGCCGATTCACCCGCACGGTGCTGACATGGTCGGGCCGGTCGCTGACCATATACCAGGAGTAGAGCTCCGTGGGGCGGAAGGGATCGAACGCGCACCAGATGTCGCAGGGGATCACATAGGTGTTGGACAGCCGGTCCAGCACCAGCAGCAGGGAGTGGAGGTTGTTCTTGGCCGCCCAGTCGGGATTCACTACCAGCGTCACCCCATACCGGTCGATCAGGTATTCGTACTGCTCCTTCATGAAGCCGACCACGACGGTCACGTCCCGGATGCCGGCCCGGTGGAGCTGGCGGATGACCCGCTCGATCAGCGGCTCCCCGTTCACCTCCAGCAGCCCCTTGGGCACCTCCACGTTGACGGGGGCCATCCGCATCCCGCTGCCGGCCGCCAGGATCACGGCGTTGCGCGGCGCGGAGCGGGCCAGCAGCTGCCGGGCCGCCTCCGTCAGGGCCATGTCCCTGTCCAGCAGGCCGGCCTCCGTCAGGGACCGCAGACACCGGTTCACCATGCCCAGACTGTGGCCGCTGCGCTCGGCCAGCTGCCGCTGGCCGGCATAGGGCTCCTGGGCCAGGATGTTCAGGATGTCCGCTTCCTGAATGTTCATGTACTCAATAAAACCTCATTTCGTGAACATAGACGCATTATACACCCGCCGGGGCGTTCTGTCAACCCCGGCGGTTCGTCTCAGGTCAGGCCCTCCCGGAGGGCGGTCAGCAGGCCCCGGCAGCCGTCGTTCACGTCCCGCCAGGTCGCCTCGAAGTCCCCGGTATACCAGGGGTCCGCCACGTCGCCGGGCCGGTCGGTGTATTCCAGCAGCAGCCGCAGCTTGTTGGCCTTGTCGCCGCCGCAGATGCGGCGCATGTTGCGCAGATTGGCCCCGTCCATGCCGACCAGCAGGTCGTATTGGTCATAGTCCCTGCGGGTCATCTGCCGGGCGGTCTTGCCGGCGCAGTCGATGCCATGCCTCAGGAGCATCCGCCGGGCGGGGGGATAGACGGGATTTCCGATCTCCTCGGTGCTGGTGGCGGCGGAGGCGATGAGAAACCGCTTGGCCAGCCCCTCCCGCTTTACCAGGTCCCGCATCACGAACTCGGCCATGGGACTGCGGCAGATGTTGCCGTGGCAGACGAATAGGATCTTATACATGCTCATGCTCCTTGTCAGTCAGATCTGCGCGGGGGGAGGCGGGGCTTTCCGGGCCGGCCGCGTCCTCGTCTCCCAGCACCTGGGGGATGAAGCGGCGGGCGAAGCGGCCCTTGCTCCGGCCGATCAGATAGAAGTAGCCGATGAAGGAGAACACCGCCGCGCCGATGAAATTCACAAAAAGGTCCTTCATGGTGTCCCGCAGCCCTACGTCCAGATAGCCGCCCAGACCCAGGGGGATCTGCTGGCCGCCGGAGACCACGATCACGTCCTCGATGTTCCGGATGACCACCGGGGTGTTGCCGCCGGTGGGGTCCAGGGCCACCGTGGAGATGGCGTCCAAAACGGCGTCCTTCTGCATGTCCCGGAGGAAAAACGTGTCGGCGGCGCACTCGAAAAATTCCCACAGCACCCCGATGGTCATGGAAAAGCAGAAGGCCACCAGCGCCAGGAATACCGGCGACAGGGACAGGGAGAACCGCTCGTTCCGGTCCAGCATATCCACCAGGGAGAAGCCGACGGCGGCGCAGAGAAAGCCGTTGAGGGTGTGCATGACCGTGTCCCAGCCGGGAAAGGTGGTGTAATAGGAGCGGATCTCGCCCAGGATCTCCGTGGCGAAAATGAACAGCAGGATGACGATCTCCATGGTGTCGGGGAAGTCGATGCGCAGCCGCCGCTCGATGACGGTCGGCATCACGAACAGCACCAGCGTCAGCGCGCACAGGAACACGTTCTCATAGTCGCCGTTGACGAACTGCCGGATCATGGTGAGGATGACCAGCGCCCGTAGCACGAAATAGACCGCGGCCACAGCGGGTTTGCGGTGGACGGTCTCCTTCAGCGATTGCATCTTCTGTGTGCGTCGCCATTTCACAGCTCAACCCCCCTTGACGCTATTATAAGATGTTTTTCGGTCCGGCGCAAGGCAAAACGCGCTGGGAAGATCTGACCGGCCGGACCTATTGCCAGCGCCGGCCGTTTGCGGTACAATATATGAAACGCGCGCCGCGCGATATATCCTTGGGGAAAGCGGGGGAGAGGCAGTGTTTGGCAGAAAAAAGCGCGCGCCGGCCTTTGACAGGACCGGCAAGGAGCCGGTCATCCGCGCCAGCATCTGCACCGGCGAGAAGGTGGCCGGCTACAGGGATACTGCCACGGGAAAATTCGTGGAGGTCGTGCTGATCCGCAATGACACGGACCTGGCGCGGTTTTTGGACGACTACGGATTTCAAAAGGAAGAGCTGCGATATGAGTGGTGACGGAGACCGCGCCGCCGCGAAAGAAAACGCCGTCCCGGCGAGCTGCCGGGACGGCATTTTGGCGTTTTTATAGAAAGGACGGGGCGGCTCAGACGGACGCCGCCCCGCCGTCCTCCAGGGAGCGGATCAGCCCCGGCAGGCAGGCCTCGAACTTGACCCCATACCAGTGGGTCTCCTTTTCCGGCATGGTGGCCAGGATGCAGTCCACCGTGTAGTCCACCGCGACGCGCAGCGCGTCGCCGAGGGGCCTGCCCAGGACGATGGCGCCCGCCAGCGCCGAGGTGAAGATGTCCCCGGTGCCGTGGAAGGACACGTCGATGTTCTCCCGGAAATACTGGGTAAAGCTGTCCGCGGCGCTGTCGTAGGCCACGGCGCCCTGGTGGACGCAGTCATAGTTCACGCCCGTCACCACCGCGACGCGGCAGCCCAACGCCGCCAACCGCCGCAGCAGCCCGTGGATATAGTCCTCGTCATACCCGCCGGCGACGTACTCCTCGCCCAGCAGGAAGGCCGCCTCCGTCAGGTTGGGTACGATCACGTCTGCCTGGGCGCACAGGCCCGCCATGCCGGCGGCATATTCCCGGTCGAAAGCCGGGTACAGCCGCCCGTTGTCGGCGAACACCGGGTCCACGATCTTGACCGCCTCCGGGAAGGCGCGGAAATAGTCGGCCACCATGCCGATCATCTCCCCGCTGCCCAGATATCCGGTGCTGATGCCGTCAAAGGTCAGACCCTGGCTCTTCCAGTGGGCCTCGATCCGGGGCAGGTCGGCGGACAGGTCCCGGAACGTCCAGTCCTTGAAGCCCGCCGTGTGGGTGGACAGGATGGCCGTGGGGATCGGGCACACCTCCAGCCCCATGGCGGACATGATGGGGTGGGCCACCGTCAGCGAGCACTTGCCGAAGCAGGAAAGGTCTTGTATCGTCATGATCCGTTTCATCGCTGGAACCTCCGTTTTTTGTCTGTGGCAAGACTATACCACAAATTGGCCCTATAAAAAGAGCCAGTTCCGGATATTTTTATAAGACCAGATCGAATGGCGGGGAGATCCGGAACGGGAAAGGAGCAAGGCCGGCGGCCTTGCTCCTTGTTTATGGCGATAGAGTTAACATAATATAATTACCATAAATCTTATGCTCACGGCTCCGTCCGGACGGGACCGCTGGACTCCCGGAGGATGAGGGCGTTGGGCAGCGCGATCTTCACCGGCAGCCGGTGGCCGCCCTCGATGCGGTCGATGAGCAGTTTGGCCACATGCCGGCCCATCTCCTCCAGAGGGATGTTCACGGTGGTCAGCATGGGGTCCATGTAGCGGACGGTCTCCATGTCGTTGATGCCCACCAGGGACACGTCCCGGGGGATGCGCAGGGCGTGCTCCTTCAGAGCCCGCATGGCGCCCACGGCCAGCATGTCGTTGGCACAGAGGATGGCGGTGAAGCTCTGGCGGCGCTCCAGCAGCTGGTTGACCGCTTCAAAGCCGCCGGCGGGGGTGAACATGGCCTCCGCCACATAGGGCAGCGTGTCCTGGACGCCGTATTTGCCCATGGCGTCGGCGTAGCCCAGGTAGCGCTGCTCGTTCTCCACCTCGCCCAGATAGCAGATGTCCCGGTGGCCCAGGGAGTGGAGGTACTCCACGCAGCTGTAGGCGGCGCGGTAGCCGCTGCTGATGACCTGATCCACGGGGAAGTCCGTCTCCTGCAGACCGGTGCATACCAGGTGCTTATAGTACTGCTGGAGCTTTTTCAGCGCCCGCTCGTCGATGCGGCCCAGCACGATGGCGGCCTCCACGTTGGAGACCGAGTTGCTGAACTTCTCCGGCTCCAGGTCGGCGATGGAGAACTGGTAGCGCAGGTTGTAGCCCCGGGCCATGGCCTCCACCTCCACGTGGTGCATCAGCGTGGTGAAGAAGGGGTCGATCAGGGACCCGGCGATGCGGGCATAGACGCAGTCGATCTCCCGGATGGTCCGCTTGGACGGGGCCTGGGGCCGGCGGAGGCTGCGGGCGGTCTGGTTGGGGATATAGCCCTCCATGCGGACGACGGACCATATCTTTTCCTGGGTCTCCCGGCTGGCGGCGGAGGTGTCGCCGCTGTTGACCACCCGGGAGACGGTGGAGGGAGATACGCCCGCCAGCTTTGCTATATCCTTCAGATTCATGCTGTGTGCTCCTTCCGTCGGACGGCAGTCGGATCATGGCCGGGACACCGGCCGGCCGTCAGACGAGGGGTATATTATCATATCCCCACGCAAATTACAACAAAAGAGTGAAAATTTACGAAATTGTGCGCAAACGATTGGGCAATTAACTGTTGACAGATGATTGTGCGATATGTACAATTTTAATCGAGAAGAAAGCGTGACGATTCGGCTAAATATCAATAACATTTCCTAATAATGGAATAGGTATTTCGTGAAATCAAAAGTTTTCGTAAAATTAGGAGGCATGAACATGGACAAAAAGATTCTGTTTTTGGGCCTGGACGCCGCCATGCCCGACCTGGTGCAGAAGTTCGTGGAGGAGGGCGCCATGCCCAACACGGCCAA
>CANQIO010000030.1 GCA_947624065.1 uncultured Oscillospiraceae bacterium
ATGGTGCTGGGCGAGAAGCACGACGTTTCTCGCGACCTGAAGATGACGCGTCCTGCGTTCGGCGGCCACCTGATGGCCTCTATCATCTGCCCGCGGTTCCGTCCGACGATGGCGACGGTGCGACCGGGCGTGATGAAGAAGCGCGCGTTTGACCAGGCGAAGGCGGACGCGGTAGAGATCGTGAAGCCGGCGTTCGAGCTGTCTGAGGCGGACCTGCAGACGGAAGTGCTGGAGGTGAAGAAGGCAGCGAAGAAGCTGGTGGACCTGATCGGGGCGGACTTCATCGTGAGCGTAGGCCGTGGCATCAGCAAGGACGTGGAAGGCGGCATCAAGCTGGCGGAGGAGCTGGCGGAAGAGCTGGGCGGCGTTGTCGGCGGCAGCCGTGCGGTGATCGACTCCGGTTGGCTGAGCGCTGACCACCAGGTGGGCCAGACGGGCAAGACGGTGCACCCGAAGGTATACATCGCGCTGGGGATCAGTGGAGCGATCCAGCACAAGGCCGGCATGCAGGACAGTGAGTGCATCATTGCGGTGAACAAGAACGAGACGGCGCCGATCTTTGAGATCGCGGACTACGGCATCTGCGGGGACCTGTTCAAGGTGACGCCGATGCTGACGGAGGCCATCCGCGCCGCCAAGGCCGCCAAGTAAGGCGATGCAAGACCATACAAAAAGAGCCATCCTCCCGGATGGCTCTTTTTCTGCGGGAAGGGAATGGATTTCCACGGGCGGGTGTGTTATATTAATGAATGAAAAGCGGCGCGCGCTGCGGGAAAGAGGTGGGGAGACATGAAAAAGGATAAGAGCTGGGTCTCGGTGGCGCTGATCCTGCTGGCGGCCACCGGCTGGGGCGTGATCGGGGTGTTCTCCCGGCCGCTGGCGGTGGCGGGCCTCAGCTCCATGCAGATGACCTTCGTGCGCAGCGTCACGGTGTTGGTGTGCATGGGGATGCTACTGGCGGTGAAGGACCGGAGCCTGTTCCGGGTGCGGCTGCGGGATTGCTGGGTGTTTCTGGGGACCGGGCTGGTGAGCATCGTGTTTTTCAACGTGTGCTACTTTTCCGCCATCCAGATGACCACCCTGGCGGTGGCCAGCATCCTGCTGTATACGGCGCCCTGCTTCGTCATGCTCATGAGCGCGGTGTTTTTCCATGAGCCCGTCACGGGCCGCAAGCTGGCGGCGCTGGTCCTGGCCTTCGCCGGATGCGTGCTGGTCAGCGGCTTCGCCGCGGGAGGCGTCAGCCCCAAGGCGCTGCTGGTGGGCATCGGCGCGGGCTTCGGCTATGCCACCTATAGCATCTTTGGCAAGGCGGCGCTGAAAAAGTACCACACCTTTACGCTGATCTTCTATACCTTCCTGGTGTCCACGGTCTGCCTGGCGCCCTTCGCGGACCTGGGCGGCGCCGTGAAAGCGCTGGCCGCCTCGCCTAGGGCGGTCTGGCCCGCGCTGGGGCTGGGGCTGGCGTCCACCTTCATGCCCTATGTGTGCTACACCACGGGGCTGGAGAACGTGGAGGCGGGCAAGGCGTCGGTGCTGGCCTTTGCCGAGCCCATGGTGGCCACCATCGCGGGGATCCTGGTGTTCCATGAGACGCTGGGGCTGAAAAACGCCGCCGGCATCGCGCTGATCTTTGCGGCCATCGTGCTTTTGAACGCGCCGGGGCGAAAGAGATAGCGGGAACTTTTTCCCGCTCCGGCCGTCCAAAGGACAGGTCCGGCCGGGAGCCGGAGAGAAAGAGAAAGGAACGATCGATGAAACGGTTATTCGCATTTTTGCTGGCCCTGTGCCTGGTGCTGGGGCTGACCTCCTGCGGGGGAAAGAAGGACGGGTTCTCCCTGGATCTGGCCGCCTTCTATGACGAGGTGACCGGGGAGGACTTCCCCATGATGATGGAGCTGTCGGACGAGATGGTGGAGGGCATCTATCCGGGCCTTGGCGCCATCGAGCGCAGGCAGTCGGTGCTGTATAGCGCGGCGGTGTCCTTCACTCCCTGCGAGATCGCCATGGTGGAGGTGGCCGACGCCAAGGACGTGGAGGCGGTGCAGGCCATCTTCCAGAAGCGCATCGACGACCAGGTGGCCGGCGGGGCCTGGTACCCGGAGTCCATCGAGGGCTGGAAGAACGGCTCGGAGATCGTCACGCGGGACAACTATGTGTGTCTGTTCGTGACGCCGGAGGACCTGCCGTCCCCCGCCGAGGCGTTCAGGGGAAAATAAAAATGAACGGCGCGGTCGGAGCTCCTCCGGCCGCGCCGATGCTTTGCCTGCCCGGATCGGGCCTTTCCCGGGCGGGTCATTCCCCGTCCGTTTTCCTTTCGCCCAGGGCCAGGCGCTGGATGGGCTTTTCCCACAGGTAGGTGAACGCGGCGGCCACCGCCGCGGCCCCCAGGAAGCACACATAGGTATAGATCGTCTGCCAGGGCAGCTCATATGCCTGGTTGGGCAGCTCCGCCGTGTAAGCGGGGATGTGCCAGTCCTTGAACCGGCAGGCCAAAAACTGGTGCCACATATAGAAATTGAAGGAGATGTCCGCCAAAAACCGGGTGACGGGATTGTCCAGGGCGCGGGCCATCCTGGGCGGGGCCAGGCAGCCGCACACCAAAAAGCACCCGCCCAGCAGGCCCAGCGGCAGACGGCCGTCCATCTGCCCGTGGCGGATGGGCTCATAGCCCGTGGTGGGCACCGGCTGCCGATACATGATCCACAGCATCCCGGCGAAGCAGACCAGCATCCCCACCGGGGCCAGCCACCGGCGCGCCGCCGGTCCGGGCTTTCCCGCCGCCTCCAGCCGGGCGAAGATCAGCGCCGCCGCCAGCCCGCAGGCATACAGGTCCAGCTGGGCGGGCAGCTGGTTGAAATACATAGAGCAGTCCGGCTCCCCATAGACCCAGGCCCGGAAGGTGAAGGCGGCCACGACCAGCGCCGCGCACACCCGCACGGGCTTTTTCACATAGACCCGGGCCAGCAGCGGCCACAGCACATAGAACTGTACCTCCACCGCCAGGGTCCACAGCCCGCCGAAAAAGGGCGAGAGCAGATAGGTGTCGAAGGTGAACGTATGGGTGAAGGTCAGGTGGGCCCACAGGTCCTTGGCCATGGCCCAGCCGCTGGGATAGAGCTTCTGGGGCAGGACCCACAGCGCCAATAGCAGCAGGAGCATCAGATAATAGGACGGCACGATGCGCCAAAACCGCTTGCGGTAAAAATCCTCCGGCGGCTCCAGCTCCCGGCCCCGGATGTGCCGCCGGGCCGCCGGCAGCGCCAGCAGAAAGCCCGACAGGAGCAGCAGCTCATCCACCATCATGTAGCCGTGGCGGATGATCTGCTGCAAGTTTACATAATGTTTCCCAATGAAGAACCCTGGGTCCAGCCAGCTCTGCTGCCAGATATGGAACCAAGCCACGATGAAGATGCTGGCCACCCGCAGCACGTCCGGCGCGGCCAGGCGCTCCCGGCCGCGGGCGCTCACGGCGTCACCTCCGGCGGAGCGGGTTTTTTCTCCGGCGCGGGCAGAGGCTCATGCTCGGCCTTCGTCTTTACGGCCACACACCGGTGGATGGGGACGCCCTGGTCATGGAACTTGGCCTCATAGTTGGTCATGATGCCCACAGGGCCGGCCCCGTGCAGATCCCGTGTCACCTCCCGCAGCTCGTAGCCCAGGGCGGCGAACTGCTCCAGGGACCAGTCGAACAGCCACGGCTGATCGGTCTTGTACTCGATGCGCCCCCCGATGGGCAGGATGTCCCAGTACATGGCCAGGAAGCTGGGGGCGGTGAGCCGGTGTTTGGCCTCCTTTTTCCGGGGCCAGGGGTCGGGGAAGTTGATATAGATCACCGACACCTCGCCGGGGGCGAAGATGTCCGGCAGGTTTTTCACGTCCGTGTCGATGAAGCGCACGTTCTCCACGCCCTCGGCGCAGGCCCGCTCCATGGCGGTGACCATGGCGTTGGGCACCTTCTCCAGGGCCACGATCAGCGCCTGGGGCTCCGCGTTGGCCACGCCCACGGTGAAGGCGCCCTTGCCGCAGCCCATCTCGGCCCGGACCTCCGTCCGGCCAGGGATCAGCCCGGCCCAGCTGCCCCGCAGGGCGGCCGGCTCGAACACCTGCACCGCCGCGCATTTCTCCATCCGGGGTATGAGGTTTTTCTTGTTGCGCATCCGCATAGACAGCGCCTCCGTCGGCAGTTTCTCCCATTATATCCGCTCCTGCGGCGATTTGCAAGGCCGGGCGGCCGGTTTGACATGGGAGGGGTTTTGTTATACAA
Organism: uncultured Oscillospiraceae bacterium; assembly: GCA_947624065.1. GTDB lineage: Bacteria > Bacillota > Clostridia > Oscillospirales > Oscillospiraceae > CAJOIG01. The sequence goes on from CANQIO010000030.1 coordinate 4,265, forward strand.
TGCCAAAGGGAATGGGGGGTCGTGGATGAAAAAGGGAGAGGACCTGCGGTGGATGTGGCTGCTGGCGCTGCTGGCGGCCATCCCCTGTGCCTGGGCCACCGGCCTCCGGGGCTGGGCCCAGGCGGCGGTGTATGTGGCCCTGACGATCGCGTGGGCGCTGGGCCTGGTGGTGCTATGGGTGGTCAGCATCTGGATCGCGGGGCTGACCGTGGACCTGGACGAGCCGGTGATGGAGGATCACCCCGGCATCCGGTGGATCGTCATGACCATCGTGGGACTGCTGTGCCGGATCGGGCGGCTGCGCATCACGGTGAAGGGCTGGGAGAACGTTCCGGGGGGGCCCTTCCTGCTGGTGGGCAACCACCGCAGCAACTATGATCCCATCGCCACGCTGTGGGCCATGCGCCAGCGGGGCGTGGACGTCGCCTTCGTGACCAAGCCGGAGAATATGAAGCTGCCGCTGGTGCCGATGATCCACAGGGCCAATTTCCTCACCATCGATCGGGAGGACCCCCGCAAGGCCATCGCCACCATCAACGCGGCGGCGGAGCTTTTGAAAAACAGCGTGGTGAACGTGGGCATCTATCCCGAGGGCACCCGCAGCAAGGGCCGGGAGATGCTGCCGTTCCACAACGCGGTGTTCAAGATCGCCCAGCGGGCCAAGGTGCCCATAGTGGTGGTCTGCGCCACCGGTACGGAAAAGATCGGCGCCAACGTGCCCTGGCGGCGCACGGACGTGACGCTCAATTTCTGCCAGCGCATCGAGCGGGACGAGGTGGCCGCCTCCAGCACCAAGCAGCTGGGGGAGCTGGTGCGCCAAAGCCTGGAGCAGGCCGCCGCCCAGGGCGACGCGTCCTGACAAATTCCCGGCGGGGTATTCCCTTTGGGGCGGGGATGTGGTATACTTATACTCAAGAGTACCCAAGCGAGCGCTGTCTGCGCCGCTGACTACATCCGGAAGGAGGGGCGGTATGAACAAAAAAAGAGCGGCTGCCGGCGCGGCGGCCGTGGTGCTGGCGGCCAGCGTGGGCGTGAACCTGTCGTTCGAAGCCAGAGAGCTGATGCTCCCCGCCGACCGGCTGGCCGGCGCGGTGGAATACGCGCCCGTCCGCCTTGCCGGAGAGGACCCCTTGGCGGAGGGGGAGAGCTTTGAGCGCATCTCCCTGCCCGACGCGCTGCGGGCCCGGTTCATCCGGCTGCCGGTGGCGGTGAAGGCCACGGTGCTGTTGCCCCTGTGGGCGCTGGGTGCGCTGCCCGCTGCCGCGGTGTCGGCGCTGGGTCCCGTGTGGGGGGCGCTGCTGGGCATCCTGGTGCAGCTGGGACTGCTGCTGGGGCTGTTCAGCCTGGTCTATAAGCTGCTGTTCCCGAAGAAAAAGCTGCGGGAGCTGTTCCGGAAGAAGAACCTGAAATGGCTGGCGGCGGCCGCAGTCACGGCCGCGGTGGTCAACGTGCTGCTGGCGGACCTTTGGACAGGCTGGCCCCTGGTGCGGACGCTGCTGACTGCCCTGGCGGGCATGGGCGTGCTGGCGCTGCTGTGGAAGCGGCTGTGCGGCGCTTTCCGCGCGCCGGAGCCGGAGGTGGTCCGGACACGCATGATGCTGGAGTTCTGAATTATTAAATTTCCAATGCCGGACGGGCCGTTGAGACATCCTCAACGGCCCGCTTTTCAGCCCTCACGGGGTTTTCGGCGCGCAGGCATGGCCCCCGCCGCGGCGTTGACAAAGGCGGGGCCGGCGGATATACTAAAAACTGCTGATATTTCAAACAACACAGGAGCGATAATACAATGAGCGAAAACTGCACCCATGATTGCAGCAACTGCGGCGCGGACTGCGCCCAGCGCCAGGGCCCCCAGAGCCTGCTGGAGCCCTTGAACGAGAAGTCCCATGTGGGCAAGGTCATCGCCGTGGTCAGCGGCAAGGGCGGCGTGGGCAAGAGCATGGTCACCTCCCTGCTGGCGGTGGCGGCCGCCAAGAGCGGCAAGAAGGTGGGCGTGCTGGACGCGGACATCACCGGCCCCTCCATCCCCACCGCCTTCGGCGTCCATGACCGGCCCTACGGCACCGAGGACGGCATGCCCGCCCTGGTCAGCCGGGACGGCATCAAGCTGATGAGCATCAACCTGTTGCTGGACAACGAGACCGATCCGGTGGTGTGGCGGGGACCCGTCATCGCCTCGGCGGTGAAGCAGTTCTGGACCGACGTGATCTGGGGCGATGTGGACTATCTGTTCGTGGACATGCCTCCCGGGACCGGCGACGTGCCCCTGACGGTGTTCCAGTCTCTGCCGGTGAACGGCATCGTGGTGGTCACCACCCCCCAGGATCTGGTGGGCATGATCGTGGAAAAGGCGGTCAACATGGCCGGTATGCTCCACATCCCCGTGCTGGGGCTGGTGGAGAACATGGCCTGGTATGAGTGCCCCTGCTGCGGGCAGAAGCTGAACATCTTCGGCCAGAGCCACGCAGAGCAGACCGGCATGCGCCTGGGTGTGGGCAACACCGTGTCGCTGCCCCTGGACCCGGCGGTGGCCGCCGCCTGTGACAGCGGGAAGATCGAGGACGCGGATATCTCCCGGCTGTGGGAGTTCTCCCAGAAGCTGTAAAGCGAGGCCGCCATGATCCGTATCCTGGTGGTGGAGGACGAAAAGCCCATCTCGGACCTGGTCCGCATGAGCCTGCGCAAGGCGGGCTATGAGTGCGCCTGCGTGTATGACGGCCTGGCGGCGGCGGACGCGCTGGAGCGGGAGCGGTATGACCTGGTGTTGCTGGACGTGATGCTGCCCGGTGTGGACGGCTTCGCGCTGATGGACTATATCCGGCCCCTGGACATCCCGGTGATCTTCCTGACGGCGAAGAACGATCTGAACGACCGGGTAAAGGGCCTCAAGATGGGGGCGGAGGACTACATCGTCAAGCCCTTCGAGGTGCTGGAGCTGCTGGCCCGGGTGGAGGTGGTCCTGCGCCGGTACAACAAGCTGGACGACGTGCTCCATGTGGGCGGCCTGGACATCGACACCCGCTCCATGGCCGTGTCCCGGGCCGGGGAGGAACTCCCGCTCACCGCCAAGGAGTACGAGCTGCTGCTCCTGTTCGCCCGCAACCCCGGCGTGGCCCTATACCGGGAGACCATCTATGAGCGGGTGTGGGGCGGCGACTATGTGAGCAGCAGCCGCACGGTGGATCTGCATGTGCAGCGGCTGCGGAAAAAGGTGGGTTGGGAGGACAGGCTGGTGGCCCTGCCCAAGGTGGGCTACCGGCTGGAAGTGTGAAATGAGATTTCGGCTGCGGATGACGCTGTGCATCGTGATGCTCCTGGCCCTGGCATTCGGGGCCGGGGGCACCATGCTCATATCCGTGTCCTTTCGGGAGAGTCTGGACAGCGAGCGGGACATCGCCGTGCGCAGCCACCGGATGCTGGCCAATACCATGGTGCTGGCCAACAACATCTCCGCCCAGACCGACATCGAGGACCTGGTGCGCACTCTGCGCCAGCTGGACCGGCAGGACGCCGCGCCCTGGAGCGGCCTGCGGCTGCAACAGGGGGAGCGGGTGCTCTACGCCAGCGGGAGCCTGCCCTACCAGGACACCGCCGCGGCGGAGCCCGGACGGTGCTATGTCCGGCTGTATGCCAACGACGGGGTGGGCGTGCTGCAGGTGTCCGGGATGCTGCAGATCAACTCCGGGGACTATCTGAGCCTGGAGGCGGGCTACACGGTGAGCCATCTTTACGCCGTGCGCCAGATCCAGATGGACATCTTCTACCGGCTGCTGGCGGCGGTGGTGGCCGTGGGCGCGGCGGTCAGCTGGGTGCTGGCCATGCTGCTGACAAGGCCCCTGTATCAGCTGGGCCGGGTGACCCGCCAGATCGCGGGGGGCAACCTGGCCAGCCGGGCCAACATCCGCTCAGGCGATGAGTTCGAGCAGCTGGCGGCGGACTTCAACCATATGACCGACCGGGTGGAGGAGGACATGGCCGCCCTCCAGGACGCCATGCGCCGGCAGGAGGAGTTCATGGGCTCCTTCGCCCATGAGATGAAAACGCCCATGACGTCCATCATCGGCTACGCCGACCTGCTGCGGGGCCAGAGCCTCCCGCCGGAGGACCAGCAGCAGGCCGCCAACTATATCTTCTCCGAGGGCCAGCGGCTGGAGAGCCTGTCGCTGAAGCTGCTGGATCTGCTGGTCATGGGCAAGGACGAGCCGGAGATGCGCCTGGTGTCTCCCAAGGGACTCATCACGCCTCTGGTGCAGATGCTGCGGCCGACCATGGCGGAGCGGGACATCACGCTCCAGTGCCGGTGCGAGCCGGGCCGGTGCCGGATGGAGCCGGACCTGGTGAAGAGCCTGGTCACCAACCTGATCGACAACGCCCGCAAGGCCATGGACGGGGCGGGGAATATCTTCGTGCTGTCGGATATGACCGATACCGGCTGCCGCATCCGGGTGGTGGACAACGGCCGGGGCATGCCCGCCTCGGAGGTGTCCCGGGTGACGGAGGCGTTCTACCGGGTGGACAAATCCCGCTCCCGGGCCCAGGGAGGCGTGGGGCTGGGCCTGGCCCTGTGCCAGCGGATCGCCAAACTCCACGGCGGCGACATCTCCTTCCAGAGCGCCGAGGGCAAGGGCACCATCGTCACGGTGACGCTGAACGGAGGGCGGGACCATGAATAGGAAAACAGTCCTGTGGGTCATCGCGGCGGCGCTGGTGGTGGCCGTCAGCGCCCTCATGCCGGAGCTGGCGCTGCGCATCCAGGACAGCCGGCTGGAGAACGCCGTCCAGTCTCAGCCGGCGGATACGGTGGACCTGAGCATCCTCAGCGAGCTGAGCATGCCCGACACCCTGTATCTGGTGCAGAACACCCGCTCCCGTGTGGTGCTGGAGCAGGGCCGGCAGATGACTGAGGCCGAGGCCGAGGGCGCGGCCATCAAGTGCGTCAGCGAGGTGCTGGGCCCCATCGTGCTGAGCCTGCCGCTGGAGAGCTCCACGGCGGTGCCCTGGCTCTATGTGGGCGCGGCGGACGAGACGGTGGTGCTGTGGCAGGTGGAGCTGGCCGGCCAGATGGTCGATCCGTTTCTGGCGATCTTCCTGGGCGAGGACGAGGCGGTGCGGGCCGCGCTGGACGCCGGGAACGCCCATGCGGTGCTGCTGGTGGACGAGCACAGCGGTCAGGTGGTCAGCTTTGATATCCGCTGGGAGGCGGATGTGCTGCCCACGCCGGCGGCGGTCGATCCCGCGCCCACGGCGGAGCCCTGGGACGAGGCGGGGGATTATTGGTACAGCACGCAGTTCGGCAACGCCCAGTATATCACCACCGAGAGCCTCAGCGAGAGTCTGATGATGTGGATGCGGGACCGGCTGACCAACGGCGGGGGGAGCTACCAGCTGGACCCGGAGGTGGAGGAGATGGCGGACGGAGGCGGCGCGGTCTGGCGCGCCACCGCCGGAGACGGCACGGTGTTCCCGGTCCGGGCCCTGTTTGCCCTCGGCCGGGTGTGCTTCAACCCCCTGGAGCCCTGAGGAAAACCATAATGAACGCCGCCCGGATGCTTGGCATCCGGGCGGCGTCTTGCTGTGTCTTTTACAGGGCGGCGATGACTTCGATCTCGCAAAGGACCTGCTTGGGCAGCTCCTTCACCGCCACGCAGGAACGGGCGGGCTTGCCGGTGAAGTACTTGCCGTAGACGCCGTTGAAAGCGGCGAAGTCCGCCATATCGGCCAAAAAGCAGGTGGTCTTTACCACGTCCTCATAGCCCAGGCCGTTGGCCGCCAGGATGGCGCCCACGTTCTTGCAGGCCTGCTCGGCCTGCTCCTCGATGGTGGCGCCCACGATGGTGCCGTCGGCGGGGGAGAGGGGGATCTGGCCGGAGGCGAAGAGGAAGCCGTTGACGGCGATGGCCTGGGAATAGGGGCCGATGGCCGCCGGCGCGTCGGGGGTAGAAGTCTTGTTGAGCATGCTCATGGGTTCTCGTCCTTTCGTTATATGATGGTCCTGCTCAGCGCAGCAGGGGATATCCTTTGGACTGGAGCGCCTCCCGGATATCGGCCACATGGGCCTGGTCCCGGGTCTCCAGTACCATGGACACGGTGCAGGTGGCCACGTCGGCGCGCTCGTCCTCCCGGGCGTGGCGGATGCTGACGATGTTGGCCCCGGTCTGGGAGACGATCTGCAGCAGGCCGATGAGGCTGCCGGGCTTATCCACCACCTTGGTGGCCAGATCCACGATGCGGCCGGATTTCACCAGGCCCTTGGTGATCACACGGGACAGGGTGGTCACGTCCACGTTGCCGCCGGAGACGACGCACACGGTCTTTTTCCGGGAGATGTCCACCTTGCCGAACATGCAGGCGGCCACGCCGGTGGCGCCCGCGCCCTCGGCCACGGTCTTTTGGCCCTCCATGAGGGTCAGGATGGCGGCGCAGATCTCGTCCTCGGTGACGGTGACGACCTCGTCCACATACTGCCGGCACAGTTCGAAGGTCAGCGCCCCCGGCGTCAGCACATGGATGCCGTCGGCGATGGTGTCCCGATCCGGGACGGTGACGATGTGCCCCGCGGCCAGGGACTGGGCCATGGAGTCCACGGCGGCGGCCTGGACGCCGATGATCCGGCAGGAGGGCTTGAGGGCCTTCACGGCAAAGGCGATGCCGCTGATGAGCCCGCCGCCGCCGATGGGGCAGACAATCTGCTCCGCGTCGGGCAGCTGCTCCAGGATCTCCAGGCCGATGGTGCCCTGGCCGGCGATGACGGCGGGGTCGTCGAAAGGGTGGGCGAAGGTATAGCCGTGCTCCTGGGCCAGGCGGGCGGCCTCCCGGGCGGTGTCGTCATAGACGCCGGGCACCAGCACCACCTCCGCGCCGTAGCCCCGGGTGGCCTCTACCTTGCTGATGGGCGCGCCGGCGGGCATGCAGATGACGGACCGGATGCCCAGCTTGGCGGCGGACAGGGCGATGCCCTGGGCGTGGTTGCCGGCGGAGCAGGCGATGACGCCGCGGGCGGCCTCCTCGGGGCTGAGGGAGCGCATCTTGTTGTAAGCCCCCCGGAGCTTGAACGCGCCGGTGAGCTGCAGGTTCTCCGCCTTGATGTACAGATTCTCCCCGATCTTGGGGGCGTTCTCCAGGGGGGTGCGCCGGGCCACGCCCCGCAGGGCGGCCTGGGCGTCCCAGATCATGTCCAGAGTGAGCATCGCGTTATCCTCCCGGTTCACAGTCCAAAGACCCATAGCTTCCACATGGCAAAGGCCTCCCGGACGGCGTAGTTGATGAAAAGACTGGCTTTCGTGGTCCTGGCGGCCACCAGCACGGGCTGGCAGCCCAGCCGCTCGGCCATCCAGCCCAGCCGGTGCAGATGGTACTCGCTGGAGAGGATGGCCACCCGGCCGGCGGGGTCGCCCCCGTCGGCGGCGATGAGGGCCAGCGAGCACTGCAGGTTTTGCAGGCTGTTGACGGCCTGGTCCTCCAGGATGAGGCGGTCCGGCGCCACGCCCCGGGCGGTGAGCCAGTCGAACATGGCCTGGGCCTCGGACAGGTCCTCCCCCGGCCCCTGGGCACCGGTGAGCACCGCTTTCCCGGCGGGATCGGCGTCCAGCCACGCCAGGGCCTCCCGGAGCCGGTCGGTCATGGACAGAGAGGGGGTGCTGCCGTGGACGCCGGCGCCGCACACGATGAGATAGGGCGCGGCGGTGTCCGCATCGGAGCGGCAGTCCATCAGCACGGGGATCTCCGCCGCCAAAAAGCAGGCGACGCCAATGAGAAGAAGAAGGATCACGATCAGCCTCAGCCTCCGGGCCCCTGGGCCGCGCCGCTCGGCCATCAGGCCGAAGAAGCCCAGGCAGGCGGCCAGCCCCAGAAAGACCAGCGCGCTCATGCCGTAGCCCAGCAGACAGAATTTCAAAAACGCGGCCAGCGCCAGACACAGCCCCGCGGCGATATACAGCGCGCGCTTGCCCTTATGGGTGGATGCTCTCATTCCGCCAGCGCCTCCCACTGCGCATAGAGTTCGTCCAGCTTCTCCTGGATGCCGGACCGTTCCTCTCCCAGCTCCAAAAGCTTCTGGTAATCGGTGGCGTGCGCTTCCTCCCGGGCGGCCACGTCCGCCAGCGCCGTCTCCAGCTTTTCGATCTCCCGCTCCAGGCGGGCCATCTGCTTGGCCGGATCGGAGGGGCGGGGGGCCTTGGCCGCCTTGGCGGGCTTGGGCTCATGGCGTTTGGCGGCGTGGGTCAGCTCGGTCTGCCGGGCCTTATACTGCTGATAGGCCTGATAGCCCCCGGCAAAATCCGTGAGGGCCCCGTCCTTCAGCTCCCAGATGCGGGTGGCGAACCGGTCCACGAACCAGCGGTCGTGGCTGACGAACAGCAGCGTGCCGGAATAGTCCTCCAGCGCCTGCTCGATCCACTCCCGGCTGGCGATGTCCAGGTGGTTGGTGGGCTCGTCCAGGATGAGGAAGTTGATGTCCGATTTCATGAGCATGCACAGCCGCAGCCGGCTCTGCTCCCCGCCGGAGAGGGAGCCCACGGTCTTGAACACGTCCTCGCCGGTGAAGTTGAAGGCGGCCAGCCGGTCCCGGGCGTCCTGGGGCTGGGCCTTGTCGTCGTAGATGAGGGTGTCCACCAGGGTCCGCTCCGGATGGGCGAAGGTGACCTGCTGGGGCAGATAGGCCGTGCGGATGGCGGGGCCCAGGCGGGTGAAGCCCTCGTCGGGACGGACCTGGCCCAGGATGATCTTCACCAGGGTGGATTTGCCGCTGCCGTTGTCGCCCATGACGGCGATCCGCTCGCCGGGGCGGATGAGCAGCTCCAGATGCCCGAAGAGCCGCTTCTCCCCGAAGCTCTTGCCCAGATCGTCGATGAGCAGCACCTCGTCGCCGAAGAACTCCTGCTCCTTGAACCGGGCGGTCAGCTTCCGCTCCTTTTGGGGCTTGGGAGCGGTCTGGAGCCTGGCGATGCGCTTTTCCATGGAAAAGGCCCGCTTGTAGAGCTTGTCGTTGCCGAGAAACGCCCACAGCCGTAAGTCCTTTGCCGCCTGCTCCAGATGGGCGATCTCCTTCTGGCTCTTCTCGTACTGCTTGCGCAGTTCCTCGTACCGGCGGTGCTTTTCCTCCACATAGAAGCTGTAGTTGCCCGCGTAGAACTGGCAGGTGCCGTCGGCCAGCTCGATGGTCCGCTGGGCGACGGTGTCCAAAAACCACCGGTCGTGGCTCACCGTCAGCACGGCGCCCTTGAAGCGCAGCAGAAAGTCCTCCAGCCACTGGGTGCTCTTCAGGTCCAGGTGGTTGGTGGGCTCATCCAGCAGGAGGATGTCCGTGTCCTCCAGCAGCAGCCGCGCCAGGTTGACCCGGGTCTTTTCCCCGCCGGACAGAGAGTCGAAGCTTTGCGCCCGCATGGGGGCGGAGATGTCCAGGCCGTTCGCCACCCGGTCCCGCTCAAAGTCGGAGTTATAGCCTCCCAGCCGGTCGTATTCCGCCGCCAGGGCGTCATACCGGGCCAGGGTCTGGGGAGAGGCGTCTGTCTGCATGGCGGCCTCCAGGGCGGCCATGCGGGCTTTGATGTCGTCCAGATGGCGCACGGCGGAGCGGAGCACGTCCTCCACGGTGGTCCCGTCCGGGTAGACGGGGATCTGGGAGATGAGGCCCACCCGCTTGCCGGTGGCCAGGGCCACGGTCCCCTCGTCGGGCTCCAGCGCGCCGGTGAGGATGCGCAGAAGGGTGGTCTTGCCGGCGCCGTTGGGACCCAGCAGCGCCACCCGCTCGCCGGAGTGGATATCAAAGCTCACGCCCCGGAGGACCTCAGTGCCTCCGAAGCCCTTTTTCACGTTTTGCAGGGAGATGTCTATCATGTGATCGATCTGCCTTGTTCAGATTCGTGCCGGCGCTCGTCAACGCTCGCCGGCAGCGCCTGTGCCGCACGTCCTCGCTGCGCTCGGCAATATGCGTCGCGCAGACGCTGCCCCCTCGCTTGGGGCGGGTGGGTCAATCCAGCACGGCCACCGCCTTTTGCAGCACCTTGTTGGCGATGGGGGAGGCCACGTAATAGCCGCCGCCGGCACGCTCGGCCATCACCACGAAGGCATAGGGCGCGTTGGCGTTGGTGATGAAGCCGGCGAACCAGGCGTGGGTGGTACCGTCGCCTACCTCGGCGGTGCCGGTCTTGGCGTGCATCTCCAGGCCCGGATAGCTGCCCGCGCCGTATTCGAGCTGGACGTTGTAGCTCATCATCTCGCTCAGCCGCTGGGCCGTGGCGGCGGGCATCAGCCGGGTGGAGCCGGCGCTCCGGCCCGCCAGAAGGGTGGGCTCCACGCATATGCCGCCGTTGGCGATGGCCCCTATGAAGCGCATAAAGGCGTAGGGGTTCACCAGGTCTTTATATTGGCCGATGCCCTCCCAGGCGGCGTCACCGTCGCCGGTGCCGGCGGGCACGCTGCCGGCGGCCGCGGTGATGCGGCCGTTGATCTCGTGGGTGCTGGTGAGGCCGTAGGCCTCGGCATAGCGGGTGATGAGCTCGCCGCCCAGCTGCCGGGCGATCTCGCCGAGGGCCACGTTGCAAGAGTGGGCCAGGGCCTGTTCGGCGGTGATGGTGCCGTGATGGCCGGTGCACTTGACCTTCTGGCTGCCGATGATGGCCTCGCCGTTGCAGGTGAAGGTCTGCTGCCAGAGATCCGGGATGTTCTCGATGGCCGCGGCCATGGTCACCAGCTTGAACACTGAGCCGGGGGTGAAGGTGGAGCTGAGGGCCCGGTTGATGAACGCGCCCTCATAGGCGGGGTCGTCCAGGTCGAAGGTGACGCCCTGCTGGGGGTCCCAGGCCGGGGTGGACGCCAGACAGACGATCTCGCCGGTCTTATAATTATATACCGCGACGGTGCCTTTCTTGCCGCTGAGGGCGTCGTAGGCCGCGGCGGACACCTCCGCGTCGATGGTCAGCTGGATCTGGGGGTCTTCGGTGGTGGTGCCGGTGATGAAGGAGTAATCCACGATCTCCGGCCGGAACTCGCTGAGCACACTGGTGCCGATGTTGCCGCCCAGGTCGCCCACCACATGCAGGCAGCCCCGGCGCACGGAGGCGTCGTCGGCGTAATGGAAGCCATCCTCGCTGGCGGTGGCCAGCACCACGCCGTCCCGGTCCAGGATGACGCCCCGGTTCAGCTGGCCCCTGGAATAGACGCTGTCGTTGGCGTAGAAGGTGGCCCAGTCGCCCCCGTCCCGCGCCAGCCGGAAGATGTATATGCCCAGCCCGGCCACTACCATGGCGACCAGCAGCATCACCGCGAGAGAGCGGGTAGTGACTTTTTTCATCGGCGCCCTCCCTGGGGATAGTACCCGGTGTCGTAATAGCCGTCGGTGCCGTCGTCGTAATAGCCGTCGGCGTCATCATAATCCGGGCCCGGGTCCTCCACGCCCTGGCCGCCGGAGAACCGCTCCGGCCGCTTCACGGCAAAGCTGCCCCGGGCGCGGGTGTCGCAGCCCTTGAGGAAGGCCAGCAGCATCCAGCAGGCGATGAGGCTGCTGCCGCCCACCGAGACGAAGGGGAAGGTGACGCCGGTGAAGGGCAGGATGTCCATGGTGCCGAACACGTTCAGGATCACCTGCACCAGCATCATGCTCACCGTGCCGCTGGCGGCGATGACGAAGTAGCTGGACCGGCCGGCGGAGGCGTTGCGCACCGCGAAGCCGGCCATGGCCAGGATGGAGATCACGCAGCAGAGGGCCGTGATGAGGCCCATCTCCTCGCTGACCACCGCAAACACCATATCCGTCTCGGCGGCGTAGATGTCCACCAGCCAGCCGTTGCCGGCCCCCTGGCCGAAGAGCCCGCCGCTGGCGGCGGCGCTCATGGCTCGGACCTGCTGGAAGCCCTTGTCGTAGATGTCCTCCCACACGTGGCCCCACATCTCGAACCGGCTCAGGGTCTCCGGCTTCAGCGAGAGCACCACCATCACCGCCAGCACCGCGCTGCCCACCGCCAGGAAGGCGGTGGCGAAGTTTCCAGAGCGCATGAAGGAGATCACCAGGAACGTCACGAAAAACACCAGCGCCGTGCCAAAGTCGCCCATCAGGGCCAGCAGACCCACGCAGGCGGCGGAGAAGCCGATATAGAAGATCAGGTTTCGGTTCACGAACAGCCGGTCCAGGGTGGCCGCCCCGGCGTATATGTACAGTACCTTCACGAATTCCGACGGCTGGATGGTCAGCTGACTGCCCAGCTCGATCCAGCTGTAGGCCCCGTTCCGGGGCGTGGCCAGCAGCCGGGTGGCCGCCAGCATGCCCACCGCCGCGATGAACGCATACAGCCGCACGGACTTGACCCGGCCCAGGTCCCGTATCCACAGGCACAGGAACACGTAAAGGCTTACCCCGACCAAAAACAGGATGATGTATTTGAGCATGTCGTCCGGCGTCTTGGACGCGGCCACGCTCATGCCGATGCTGGACAAAAACAGCGCCAGCAGCTCCGGCTCGAAGCCGGTCTGGCCGGAGGACCGCAGCACGATGAAATAGCCCCACTGGACCGTGGCCATGATGGCGAAGGCCATGGCCACGCCGGTCCCGGCGCCGGGGTTGTAGGTCAGCTGCTGGAGCACCAGGATCAGCTGGAGCACTGTCAGCAGCAGCAGCGTCACCGACGGCCGCACCCGCCGGCCCGGCGCGTGGCGGTATTTGAGGAGGCTGGCGCGCTCCTCCTCCGTCAGGTCCACGAACCGGGCGGAGGCATTGCCCATGGTCAGCACGTCCGCGTCGGCGATGGGCGCTCCGCCCACGGGGACCAGCTCCCCGTTGACATATGTCTCGCCCCTGCCCAGGTTATACACCGTCCAGTCGCCCGAGGCATCCCGGATCAGGCAGGCGTGCAGCCGCTCCACGCTGGGGTCGTTCACCTGGCCGTCCACGCTCCTGGCCCGGCCCAGGATGCACTCCCAGTGGCGCAGGGGGACCATGATGTTGCCGGGCAGATAGAGGTAGGCCCAGGTCTCCGGCTCATACCGCTCCCGGAGCATGCTGACCACGCACCGGGTGACGATGAGCGTGGCGATCAGGGGCAGGATGTATCGGGAGACGCGCGCCAGCAGCGGCGCGTGCTCGCCAAAAAACAGCGTGACGATCTCCAATCGGGCCGCCTCCTTTCTCGCGGATGGTCCGCGGCGGAAAAAATCCTGGCCGCGGCAGGCGAAATCATATTGACATTATACATTCCTGTAACTAAAATGTAAACTATGAAGCGAAAAACACTTTTCTGGATCGCGCTGTTCGCCCTGCTGGCGGCGGGGGGCGCCGTTGCCGCCTGCCTGCACGGGGGCGGGACCGTGGCGGTCATCACCGTGGACGGCCGGGAATGGGACCGGGTGGACCTGTCCGCCGTGGCGGTGGGCTATGAGACGACCGTGGAGACTGACTTGGGCTGGAACACCATCCGGGTGGAGCCCGGCAGCATCGCGGTCATCGACGCCGACTGCCCCGGTCATGACTGCGTGGAGCAGGGGGCCATCACGGACGGGGCCATCCCCATCGTATGCCTGCCCCACCGGCTGGTGATCCAGATCGAGGGACCGTGAGATGACGAGAACGCGAAAGCTGGTCTTTATGGCCCTGCTGACGGCGGTGGAGCTGACGATATGGGTCATCGAGGGGCAGTTCCCGGCCCCCATCCCCGTGCCGGGGGTGAAGCTGGGGCTGGCCAGCGTGGTGACGCTCACCGCCATGGCGGTCCTGGGCCGCAGAGAGGCGGGGGCCATCCTGCTGGCCCGCATCCTGCTGGGAGCGCTGTTCGCCGGGAGCTTCTCGGCGGTGATCTTCTCCCTGGCGGGCGGGGCGGTCAGCTGGTGCGTGATGAGCGCGCTGGTGGGGCTGTTCCCGGAAAAGCTGCTGTGGGTGGTCAGCGTGTTCGGCGCCATCGGCCACAATCTGGGCCAGCTGCTGGCGGCGGTGGCGGTGACGGGCACGCCGGGCCTTTTCTGGTATGGGCCGGCGCTGCTGACGGCGGCCATCCTCACCGGCGCGTTCACCGGCCTGGGGAGCATGTATCTGGTGCGGGCCCTGCGGGCCTACGAGCATAGACGGAGCTGAAAGGAGAAAGTTCCATGAGCATAGACAGAAAAAAACTGAAATACGCGGCCAAGGACGCCATGCACGACACCCGGCCCGCGCCCTATTGGGTGTCCCTGCTGCTGATGGTGATCACGGTGCTGCTGCAGGTGCTGACCATGAGCCTGAATGGCAGCCTGTCCGCCTATCGGACCATGCTGGCGGAGTTCATGGTCCATGGGACGGCCACCTATGTGGAGCCGGCGGCCGTGGGCGGCGTTTTTGGCTGGCTGCTGACGGTGGCGCTGGAGATCATGGGAAGCGTGCTGAGCGTGGGCTTCGTGATCTACGCGCTGCGGGTCTGGCGCCGGCAGGGCGCCACCGCGGGGAACCTGTTCGATGGGTTCGGGGTGTTTTTCCGGGCCATCTGGATCCAGCTGCTGTATTCGCTGCTGATTGCCCTGTGGGGGATGGTGTACGTGCTGCCGGCGAGCCTGCTGGCGAGCATGACCGGCCAGGCCTGGTGGCTGGCGGCCGCGCTGCCGCTGCTGGCGCCCATGATCATGGCGGTCTATTCCTACCGGCTGGCGGTGTATGTGATGCTGGACGAGCCGGAGCTGAGCTGCTGGCAGTGCATGGCCAGGAGCAAGGAGCTGATGCGGGGCCACAAATGGGAGCTGTTCGTGCTGGAGCTGAGCTTCGTCGGCTGGGCCCTGCTGGCGGCGCTCATCCCCATCGGGGGGCTGCTGCTGATGGTGTGGGTGTCGGTGTACATGGAGGTCACCATGGCCGGGTACTACGACCGGCGCATGACCGAGTACGCAGCCCAAAACGCCCCGCCGGTGATGCCGGGCGCGGGATACTGACATCGCCCCTGATAAACAAAAAGCAGCAGATGAGGATCTGCTGCTTTTTTCCCTCAGAACATGGAGGAATAGGCCTGGAATTGGGCCGGCTTCGGTCGGTATCGGATGCCTGACACGATGCCCATGGCGGCGAACATGGTGAACAGGGACGAGCCGCCGTAGCTGAAAAACGGCAGCGTCAGGCCGATGACCGGGGTCAGGCCCGTGCACATGCCCACGCTGTTGAACAGCTGGAAGCAGATCATAGACGCCATGCCGAGGCACACCAGCATGCCAAAGGTGCTGTGGCAGTGCAGCCCCACATAGACGCAGCGGATGATGATGGCCGTCAGCAGCAGGATCACCGCGATGCAGCCTACCATGCCCATCTCCTCGCCGATGCAGGCGAAGATATAGTCGGCGTGCTTGCTGCGCAGAGCGCTGGACTGGGTCTGGGTGCCCTCGCCGAGGCCCGTGCCCCACAGCCGCCCGGCGGACAGGGCCAGCTTCGCACGGGTGGGCTCCCAGCTCAGATCGAAGCCGGTGGGATCGATCTGGTCCTGGATGTAGGGCAAAAGGATGCGCTGCTTCTGGTTGTCCGAGAGCACGTAGTTCCACGCCAGCGGCACCGCCAGTGCCATGGCTGCCCCGCCGAACAAAAACCAGTACAGCTTCACCCCGGCGGCGAACACCATCACCGCGAACACGAAAAAGAACACCAGCGCGTTGCCCAGGTCGCTGGAGATGATCATGTACAGCGCGAACAGCGCCCCCAGATGGCCCACGAGCTGGACGACGGACAGCGGCGAGCTCAGGTTCCGGTATTCCTTGAGATAGGTGAGGTGCTTGGCGGTCAGGACGATGTAGATGACCTTGATCACCTCGGCCGGCTGGATGCCGATGCCCAGAAACCGCAGCCAGGCCCGGTTGCCGGTGTCATCCTTGTAGCCCAGGGGCGTCAGCAGAACGGCGATCAGGCCGAACTCCGCCACCAGCAGCAGAGGCCACTGGTCGGCGAAGATATCCGCGTCGATGACCGTCAGGACGAAATAGAGCGCGATGCCGATGACCATGGCCAGCAGCTGGACGTAAATATAGGAGCGGCCCATGGTGCGGGTGGCGCTGGAGATGGCCACCAGGCCCATCACCGACGCCGTGACACACAGGGTGAACAGCAGCATGTCCGCCCGCTTCAGGAAATCCCTTACGAGGGAGAGCTTGGCCCGCACGACGCGGCCTCCCTTCCGCCGGAGATCCCGGCTGTGACAGTATAGCACATTATGACCCCAGTGGCAAATAAAGAAATTATTAAGAATAGCAGGAGTATCGCGCCATGAACGAACATGAGGGACACCGGCACAGACTGCGCCGGCGGTTCATCGAAAACGGCCTGGACAGCTTTGACGACCACAACGTATTGGAGCTGCTGCTGTTTTACGCCATGCCCCGGCGGGACACGAACGTGATCGCCCACCGGCTGCTCAACGCCTTCGGCAGCCTGCCCGGCGTGTTCGACGCCACGCCCGCGGCGCTGATGAGCGTGGAGGGCGTGGGAGAGAGCGCTGCTGTGCTGATCCATCTGGTGCCGGAGGCCGCCCGGCGGTATTTCATCGCCCGCAGCCAGACCGGGGAGGTGCTCTCCGACAGCGCCGCGGCCGGGCGGTATCTGCTGCCCCGGTTCCTCACCAGCCGGGAGGAGACCATGTATCTGGTGTGCATGGACGCGAAGCTGAAGGTGCTGGACTGCCGGGAGCTGAGCCGGGGCAGCACCACCAGCGTGAACGTGAACGTGCGCAAGATCGTCCAGCTGGCCCTGAGCCAGAACGCCTCCGCCGTGCTGATGGCCCATAACCACCCCGGCGGCCTCGCCATGCCCTCCCATGAGGACGTGAACGTGACGCTGCGGGTCCGCCAGGTGCTGGCCCAGGTAGGGGTGACGCTGACGGACCATATCGTGGTGGCCGGGGACGATTTCGTGTCCATGGCGGACAGCGGACTGCTGCCCTGAAGGGACCGTTTTTATTTTTTTCCGGCGGCGGGAGGACCGGTTGCAGGGATATGCAGAGAGGGATGCAAATAATGTTATTATGTAAATTGATAATTTGAAACTATTTGTTTCTGGACACGATTCAAGAATTTGAAATTTTTGGTAATTCGACAAAAAACGACGGCGCCAAAGGGGAATAAAGGCTGTTGAAATGTCTGTTGAAAATGTCGATAACTTTCTGCATTATAATAGAGGCGGGAGATTATGTAAATGAATAAAGCGGATCACTGTTTTATGGAAATCTCCCATAAGACAGGACTTGGGGGGTCCAGGAGATTTTGAATAACTGACAGGAAAATGAAAACATCGCCGGGGAAGGGCCAGAGAATGAAAGCAAATTGCAAGGAGTTATACAAATCGTAATCGAAAGGCGGGCCACATTCCTGTTGACTTCCCGGGACCTCTATGCTAAAATACGTGAGTCGAAGTGCTAGTGTAGCTCAGTCGGTAGAGCAGCTGATTCGTAATCAGCAGGTCGCCAGTTCGAGTCTGGCCACTAGCTCCAAAAGAGCGCCCGGAGATCAAGCGTTTCCGGGC
>CANQIO010000031.1 GCA_947624065.1 uncultured Oscillospiraceae bacterium
ACGATCCACTGGACGACGGATTATGTGCCATTTTCCAGTAATAAGGTGGAGCTGATAGAGCGGCTTTGCGACCTGGGCGGTTATTCGCGGGCTGACAGGGCGGAGTATTATTTTCCGCTTCTGCGTTATCATTCCAATTGGGAGGATCTGTGGGAGAGCTGCTTTACCATGCCGCTGGACGGCATAAAGGGAGACGGAGTTGAGTCATTGCTGTACCCCGCCAAAGATGTCTCCGGGAGCTATCGGAATACGACGCGCAGAATGGAACTGCCAGACACGCTTCAGGAGTCGGTGGAGAGTCTGCTGGACTACTGCGACAGGGAGGGCGTCAAGGCGATGTTCGTGACGTCGCCCCAGGCCAGGGTCGACGAAGACATCATAGCGCAGTGGAACACGATCAACGATATGATAAGATCTCGCGGGTACCCCACGCTCAATATGATGGAATGCCTTAAGGAAGTGGGGATAGACTACTCCAGAGATTTTTGCGATTTCTATCATTTAAATATTCACGGAACGATCAAATTTACCGATTTCCTGGCCAGTCATCTGCAGGAGACCTTCGGTTTCACGGGAGAGCACGACGAGGAGGTATGCCGCAGCTGGGATGAGGCGGCCGCAAAGTACAGGGAGATGGCAGCGCCGTATGTTCTGGACTTTGAATGGGAAGGTGAGCCGCGGGACGAGAGCCTGGCGGCGCCGGCGCTGACTGGGCTGGGCGTGAACGGTACGGCGCTGACACTGTCCTGGGGGGCCTCGGAGGGCGCGGAGGGCTACCGTGTCTACCGCAAGACGGCAGATGCTGGCTGGACGCCCATCGCGGAGACAGACGCCGGTACGCTGTATTACACGGATACGGACTGCGAGATCAACGGACAGTACACCTATACGGTGGCGCCGTACAGAGAAGCGGAAGGCGAGCGCCGGTGGGGATATTACAACACCGCTGGACTGACCGCGACCGCAGGATAGCAGGGGTAGAGGACGACTGTACGTTGACCTGGGACGCCAGTGGAAGGGATAAGCGGCTATACAGTTTCTCGGCGGAGCGAAGAGGGAACATGGGAAGCGATAAGCGAGGGGATACCGGCAGGCATCACGGGATACCGGGACGAGACGGCAGAGGCAGGGGAGGCGTATGCCTACCAGGTGACGGCATACCTGGCTTACGGGAAGCAGATGTACCAGTATCCCACGGAAACGGAACTCGTAGAGGTGCCGTGACCGTGCGCCGCTGTATCGGCGATATACCCCACATGACCTGGCAACAGAATCAAGTAATGGAAGAGAAGTCCTCTTCATGCTGTACATCGTAACAAATAGAGTATGATGATCCTTCCATGAAACAGAAAGGGGCATAACCCATGAATATATTATCCTTCTCCGGCTTTATCCCGGAGCAGATATGCGACACGGTGCGATTCATCCGCCATCCCGGACAGCGGAGCATCGCTCACTACTGCGGGTACGCGGCGGACTTCATCTCCCGGGTGCTGGACGATGACAGCATTGACGGTTGCGTGTTCCCCCGGACCTGCGACAGCACCCGGGTGCTGGAGAGCTATCTCGCCGGGAGCGGGAAGTTCGTTCACCGGCTGCATGTACCCGCCCGGCGGGACGGCCTGGCCGTGGCATACCTCGCGGAGAGAATCAAAGGATATCAGAAGGCCGTGGAGGCCCATTACGGCGTGACGCTGGACAACGTCCCGCAGAGGGGGGAGTTGGTGAACGAGCGGAATGCAGCCGTCGCCAGGCTCTATGGCGCCCTGCCGGAGCTGTCCTTCGGTGCGTACATAGACATGCTCCACGCCATGCTCCAAAGGCCCCTGGCGGAGCAGACCGTACCGGACACGCTGCCCGCCAGCGCCGGCGGCAAGCCGGTATATCTGGTGGGCTCCACCATGTGCTCCGCCGGGCTGGCATCTGCCATCGAGGAGGCGGGTATGAACATCGTGGGGGATCGGCTCACGGAGTCCAAGCGGCTCTTCTCCGCGCCGCCGGTGTCCGCGAAGGGCGATATTTACGAAAATATCGCCGCCAGCATGCTCCATAACCGGACCTCGCCCACCCAGAACGACTTTGACAGCATTCTGCAGGAGGACCTGGCGGAGATCAAAAGCAAGGGCGTGCTGGGTGTGATCTTCGTGACGCAAAAATACTGCGAGCCCTACGACTATCTCTATTCAGTGTACAAAAAGGCTTTGGACAAACTTTCCGTCCCGGCGCTGCGGCTGACGCTGACCGATTCCACGGACGGGCGGCGCTTTGACGCGGCCATCGAGACGTTCGCGGATATCCTGTAAGGAGGGCGGCTATGGGACAGTCATCGATCCAGCTTCAGGCGAAGCTGATGCGGGAATATTACCGGGACTTCTCCAAGTATGCCAAGGGAAAGCTCCCGGCGAGGAAAACGGCCTGGGTGACGGCCTTCACGCCGGTGGAGATATTGGAGGCTTTGGACATCCAGTATATCTACCCGGAGAGCTACGCGGCGGTGATCGCGGCCAGCGGGCAGGAGCAGACAGTCCTGGAAGAGAGCGAGCGGCAGGAGCTGTGCCGGGACTGCTGTTCCTACGCCTGCTGTATTGAGGGGACTCTGGCGCTGGAGGCGGGGCCTCGCGGCCTGCCGCCGAGACCGGACGTGCTCATCGCCACCAACAACCAGTGCAACACCCTGCCCAACTGGTGGAACATCCTGGCCGAGCGGTACGGCGTGCCCCTCATCGTGCTGGACTACCCCGGCGAGGCGGCGGAGCGGGAGATGGCTTACGAATACGTGATCGCCCAGCACCGGGACCTCATCGAGAAGATGGAGGCCCTCAGCGGCAACAAGCTGGACATGGACCGGCTGGCGCAGCTCATCGAAAACAGCCGGGCCAGCGTGGCGGCCTGGCGGCGGGTGACGGACCTTCTGGCGGAGAGAGACATCGAGCCGACCCTGCTCTTCGACGGCATCTCCTTCCTCATCACCCACCGGTGCAAGCCGGAGACGGCGGCGCTCTATGAGGTCATGGAGGAGGAGTTTTCCCAGACGCCGCCGGCGGATGAGAGCAAGCCCCGGCTCTTCTGGCTGGGGTATCCCCTGTGGTACCACGAAAAGCGGTATATGCCGGAGCTTCTGGGCGAATGTCGGATCAGCGGGTCCAATTACATCACCTGGTGGAGCCTGGACTACGATGGCGACACGCCCATGGAGCAGCTTTTCAGCGCCTACAACTACACCTTCCTGAACCTGAAGCAGGAGACGAAGGACGCAAGGCTTTCGGAGGACATCCGCCGCTCCGGGGCGGTGGGGGCCGTGACGCTGCACAACAAGAGCTGCAAGTGCGACTTCGTGTCCGCCCGGAACATTCCCATCCCCCAGGCGGAGCTGGAGATCGACATGATCGACAGGACGTTCCTGGACGAGGGCCGGGCCCGGCGGCAGATGGAGGCCCTTTTGGAGAGTATATGTGCCGGATAGGGATCGACGTGGGGTCCACGTATACGAAGTACTGCGTGCTGGACGGAAAGAGACCGGAACTCTTCACCGAGCGGACGCCGGTGCGGCAGCGGGAGTACTTCGGGGACAAGCTGGCGATGCTGCGGGAGCAGTACGGCGAGTGCGCCGTGGTGACCTGCGGCTACGGGCGGAAAAACGCGGCCCACGACAGGACGGTGACGGAGCTGACAGCCTTGGCGAAGGGTGCTGGCATCCTGTGCCCGGAGGCGGACGCTGTGCTGGATATCGGCGGTCAGGACACCAAGCTCATCAGCCAGGAGGGCGGAAAGCTCAAGGCCTTTTTTACCAATGAGCGGTGCGCCGCCGGGTGCGGCCTCTTTCTGGCCAACGTGCTCCGGCTGCTGGAAATGGACTTTGACGCCCTGGACCTGACGGGCTGCGGAAAGCCGGCGCTGCGGCTTTCTTCCGTGTGCGCAGTGTTCGCCCAGACGGAGATCGTGGAGCTCATCGCCGCTGGGACGGACGAGCATGAGATCGTACACGCGGTCATCGCCCAGATCCTGACCCAGGCGCGGGCGCTGCTGGGCAAGACAGACTGTAAAACGCTGGCCCTGTCCGGGGGACTTACCCGGATACCGGGCGTCGGCCCCTTTGCGGAGGCGGTGCTGGAGCGGCCGGTGATCGTCCCGGAGCGGGGAGCGTATCTCTCGGCCCTGGGCTGCGCGCTGCTGGCGCGATAGGAGGAATTATGGACATTCGCGAGGACAGAAAATACCTGAAGAGTCACCAGTGGGTGAAGGAGGAGGACGGCCGGGCCCTGATCGGCATTACGGACTACGCCCAGCGGTCCCTGCGAGCCATCGTGTTTGTGAACCTGCCTGAGGAGGGGGACGCCGTGACGGCGGGGGAGTCCTTCGGCGAGGTGGAGTCGGTGAAGGTGGTGGCCGAGGTGACGAGCCCGGTGAGCGGCCGGGTGTGCCGGGTCAACGAGGACGTGATGGACGACCCGTCCATGGTCAACGCCGCGCCTTACGACGCCTGGTTCATCGAGGCGGAGGACATCACGGACCGGGCGGAGCTTCTGACGGCGGCGGAGTACGGAGCGCTGGTAACGGCGCTGACGGAGAAGAAATGAGCGCAGAGCAGTTCGATCTGGTAGTCATAGGCGGCGGGCCCGGCGGGTACACCGCTGCGGTCCGGGCGGCGAAGCTGGGCATGCGCGCGGTTCTCATAGAGCGGCAGGAGCTGGGGGGCACGTGCCTCAACCGGGGCTGCATCCCCACAGCCGCCATGCTCCACAGCGCGGGGCTCTGCCGGCAACTGCGGGAGAGCGAGCGGTTTGGCATATGCGCCGAGGGCGTCTCGGTGGACTATCCGAAGCTGCTGGCCTACCGCCGGGAAACGGTCCAGATGCTGGTCCAAGGCGTGGAGCAGATGCTGGACATAGCCGGCGTGGCCCGGCTCTCCGGCACGGGGACGCTGCTGCCGGGCAGACGGGCGCGGGTCACATCGGAGGACGGTGATACGGTCCTTACGGGAAAAAACATCCTGCTGGCCACCGGGTCAAAAGCCCGGGTGCCGGACATCCCCGGCGTGGACCTGCCCGGTGTGGCAGACAGCGACGGCGCCCTGGCCTGGGAGAGCATACCGGACAGCCTCACGGTCATAGGCGGCGGGGTCATCGGCGTGGAGTACGCCCAGATCTTTGCAGATCTGGGGAGCCGGGTGACCTTGCTGGGGACCCGGGCGCGGCTGCTGCCGTCCATGGACAGGGAGATAGGCCAGAGCCTGAAAATGGTCCTGAAAAAGCGGGGCGTGGACGTGCGCACCGGCGTGACCGTGGAACGGATAGAACGGGACGGTGAGCTTCTGCGCTGCCGCTTCACGGAAAAAGAAGAAAAGAAAACTGTCACTTCACAAAAGGTGTTATACGCCGTGGGGCGTGTGCCGTATACGGATGGACTCTTTGAGGGCGCGGCGCCAGAGATGGCCGGTGGCCGTATCGCGGTGAACGAACATTTTGAGACCAGTATCCCCGGCGTATACGCCATAGGGGACGTGATCGGCGGGCCGCAGCTGGCCCACCTGGCCATGGCCCAGGGGACCACCGCGGCGGAGCGCATGGCGGGACTGGCCCCGTCCGTTGATGTGGCCACCGTGCCGTACTGTGTGTACACCGACCCGGAGATCGTCTCCGTGGGCCTAACGGAGGCGCAGGCAAAAGAGAAAGGCGTCCCAGTGCGGACGGGCAAGTGCGTGCTGGGCGGCAACGGCCGGTCCGCGGTGAGCCGGGAGGAGCGGGGCTTCATGTGGCTGGTGACGGACAGGGAGACCGGAAAACTCCTGGGGGCGCAGCTCATGTGCGCCCGGGCAGGGGATATGGCCGGAGAACTGGTGAGCGCTGTGTCTAACGGCTTCACCGCGGAACAGCTCATGCGGGCCATCCGGCCCCATCCCACCTACAACGAGGCGCTAAGCGAGGCGCTAAGAGCTTCTGTAATATTCAGTTAAAATTTGTTCAACATCGGCGTGGGGATGGTCCTCTCGGCGCTGTATATCTTTTTCCGGGACATCGAGTACCTCTACGACGTGTTCGTGCGGCTTTTGATGTACATGTCGGCCATTTTCTACAGCATCGATACTTACAGCGAGACGGTGCGCAAGCTGTTCCTGCTGAACCCGGTGTACCTGTTCATCCGGTACTTCCGCAAGATCGTCATCGAGGCCACGGTACCTACGATCTGGTTCCACATGCTGCTGGCGGCGGATGTGGTCATCGTGCTGGGGGTGGAGCACGGAGAGCAGATCGCCTATGGAGACACGGCTGTCGTCATGGACGATGCCATCGCCGCGGCGCTGGACAGGGCGTTCAATGTCGGCGAGAAGAAGCTGAGAGAGCTGACCGATGGCGAGAATTGCCCGCATGTCTTGTTTTGCGGAAGCAAACGGTTGATCAAGCGGGGGAAGTTTCAGAATTACCTTGAGAAGCTTTTCTCAATTTAGGAGCGAACCAGGGTTCGCTGTGTAGGAGGCATCCTTGACATCATGGGCTCGATTGGCTATACTGAGGCCAATCGAGCTCTCTTTCTCTTGAAAGGAGAGCAATTATGCCTGAACGAAGAAAAGACTCGAAGAAAAGGTAATCCACACTCTGCATATGCGAAAACGCTGGAAGAACTCCGGGAGAAGGAGCTTGATGTATTTCGGGATGTGCTCAATGCCATTGGCTTCGTCATACATTTGCGACTAGATGCTGTGAGGCGGATGCTAGCCCCAAATCTCTTCAACAGATCCTCGGGCATGCAGACCTATGCGGAGTTATGCAGGGTTATATTAAGAGGCAGCCGATAAAAAAGTCAGTGATCCCGGCCTATGCGGGCTTATGCGGAGGGATACCAGGTGAATATCCAGATATTCGGCAAGAACAAATGCTTTGACACGAAAAAGGCCCAGCGGTATTTCAAGGAGCGGCGGGTAAAGTTCCAGTATGTGGACATCCAGCGCTTTGGCATGAGCCGGGGGGAGCTGGCCAGCGTGAAAAACGCGGTGGGGCTGGCCGCCATGAGCGACGCGCCGGAGATCGGCTATCTCGCCTATGACGAGGACAAGCTGGAAAAGCTCTTCGAGTGCCCGGAGCTGCTGAAAACGCCCATCGTGCGCAACGGAAAGCAGGCCACCGTGGGCTACTGCCCGGACGTGTGGAAGAGCTGGGAATAGAGGATTTATCATTGATGGATAAGACAGTGATCATCGCCGGCGCCGGGACCATGGGCGCCTCGCTGGCCCAGGTCTATGCCCAGGGCGGCTGGGATACGTTCCTCTATAACCGCAGCCAGTCCGGACTGGAGCGGGCACAGCGGCTGATCGGCATGAATCAGGCGGCCATGGTGGAGGCGGGACTTCTCAGCGCGGAGCGCTCTGACGCCGTAAAGGCCTCCATACGGATGACGACGGACAAAGCGGTGTTCGGCCGGGCGGAGCTGGTGGTGGAGAGCATCGTGGAGGACCTGCAGGCCAAACAGGCGTTTTGGGCGGAGATATCCGCGCTGACGCCGGACGACGCGCTGCTGGCCACCAATACCTCCGGTCTGCATATCTCCGACATCGCCCGGACGGTACATCTGCCGGAGCGGTTCATGGGCCAGCACTGGCTCAACCCGCCCCACCTGCTGCCGCTGTGCGAGCTGGTGGTGGGCGAGAAGACCAGCCAGGATACCGTCGCGCGGATGCGCGCATGGGTGGACGCGCTGGGGAAGATGCCTGTGACGGTGCGGGATATCAGCGGCTTTCTCGCCAACCGGCTGCAATTCGCCATGCTGCGGGAGGCGCTGTACATCGTGGAGAGCGGCGCGGCCACCGCGGAGGATGTGGACACGGTCCTCAAGGCCGGTCTGGGCCTGCGGTACGCGGCGCTGGGGCCGCTGGCCGTGGTGGACCACGGAGGCGTGGATATTTTCTCCCGCATCACGGAATACCTCAACGCGGACCTGTGCGGCAGCAAACAGGGCAGCGGTCTGATGCGCGAGATGGTGGCTGAGGGAAAGCTGGGCGTCAAGAGCGGCGCCGGCTTCTATGATTACAGCGGCGGCAGGGCTGAGCAGGCCATACGCGAGCGGGACCGGCTGTATATCGAGCTGGCGAAGGTGCTCTATTTTCGTGTCGGAACGAAGGAAGGGTAAAAGACCTCTATGGATATATTCGTATACGGCAGCGGCGCCTGGGGCACAGCCCTTGCCATCCTGCTGGCCGGCAACGGCCACCGGGTCACTTTGTGGACCCACGACCCGGAAAAGGCGGCCTCCGTGGCCCGGACCCGGAAGAACCCGGCGCTGGCGGGCGTCGCCCTGCCCAGGGAGATACAGCTCACCAGCGACCCGGCGGGAGCCGCCGAGACGCAGCTGGTGCTGTTCACGTCCCCGTCCAACATCCTGCGGCGCACGGCGGGCATCGCCGCGGACTATATCCGGCCCGGCACCGTGCTGGTGTCCGCCACCAAGGGCATCGAACGGGAAACGGGTCTGCGCATGAGCCAGGTGATCGCCCAGCAGGTGCATGGGTGCCCGGTGGCAGTCCTCTCCGGCCCCTCCCACGCCGAAGAGGTGTCCCGCGGCATGGCCACCGGCTGTGTGGCGGCCTGCGAGGACCAGGCGGTGGCGGAGCTGGTGCAGGGGGTATTCATGAACGACATGTTCCGGGTCTATGTGAACCGGGACGTGGTGGGCGTGGAGCTTTGCGGCGCGGCAAAGAACGTGGTGGCCATCGGCTGCGGCGTGGTGGACGGGCTGTGCCTGGGAGACAATGCCAAGGCCCTGTACATGACCCGCGCCATGGCGGAGCTGGCGGAGCTGTGCCAGGCGGCGGGGGGCGAGAGGACCACCTGTGCGGGCCTGGCCGGAGCGGGGGACCTGATCGTCACGTGCCTGTCCGCCCATTCCCGGAACCGGCAGGCCGGCCTGCTCATCGGCCGGGGCGCGCCGGTGGCGCTGGCCCTGCGGGAGGTGGGCGCGGTGGTGGAGGGCTATTACGCCGCTGTCAGCGTCATGGACTTGTCCAAAAAGCTGGGGGTGGAGCTGCCCATCTGCCAGTGCGTTTACAGTATCTTGTACGAGGACATGGACCCGGAGCAGACGGTCCATGCCCTGATGACCCGGGACAGGCGCAGCGAATTTGGCGGCCCGTCCCACGTATCTTGACAGGAGGAGATCATGAGCGACTACGTTGGAGAGGGCACGCCCAAGCTGGGCTTCGGTCTGATGCGGCTGCCCAAAAAAGGACTGGGCATCGATGTAGAGCAGATGAAGGAAATGGTAGACCTGTTCCTGGCAGCTGGCTTTACATACTTTGACACCGCGTTCGTGTACCTGGGATCGGAGGCCGCCGCCAAAAAGGCGCTGGTGGACCGCCATCCCCGGGACAGCTATACCCTGGCATCCAAGCTGAACACCGGCGTGGCCGTCACGGAGAAGGCGGCAAAAAAGCAGCTGCAGACCAGTCTGGAGCGCACCGGCGCGGGGTATTTCGATTACTACCTGCTCCACAGCCTGATGGAGGGCAACAGCGCCAAGTATGAGAAGTTCCACATCTGGGAGTTTGCCGCCGAGCAGAAGGCCAAGGGCCTCATCAAGCACCTGGGCTTCTCCTACCACGGGGGCCCGGAGCACCTGGACCAGCTGCTGACCAAGCACCCGGAGGCGGAGTTCGTGCAGCTGCAGATCAACTACGCCGACTGGGAGAGCCCCACTGTCCAGTCCCGGAAGAACTATGAGGTGGTCCGCTCCCACGGCAGGGGCGTGGTCATCATGGAGCCGGTGAAGGGCGGCCGCCTGGCCGATCCACCCAAGGAGGCGGCGAAGCTCTTCAAGGACTATGCCCCGGACGCCTCCTATGCCAGCTGGGCCATCCGGTATGCCGCCTCTCTGGAGGGGGTCATCACGGTGCTGTCCGGCATGAGCAATGTGGCCCAGATGCAGGACAACCTGTCCTTTATGAAGGATTTCAAGCCCCTGAGCGAGGCGGAGCAGGCCGTGATCCTCCAGGCCAGGCAGGCCATGGGCAAGTCCGCGGCCATCCCCTGCACCGCCTGCCGGTACTGCACCGAGGGCTGCCCCAAGCACATCCCCATCCCCGATATCTTCGCCGCTGCCAACAAGCACTACGGCAGCGGCCAGACCGCTCAGGCCGGGGCCGCCTACCGGGCAGCCGTCTCTGTGCCGGGGGCGGGGAAGGCGTCGGACTGCGTGGCCTGCCGCCAATGCGAGAGGGTGTGCCCCCAGCATCTGCCTATCGTGGATCAGCTGAAAAGCTGCGCGGAGCTGCTGGAGAAATAAAAACGCGCACAAAAAAATGCCCGCCCCATTGGGGCGGGCAAAATAAAAGCCGTGGGAGAAACTGGTCGGTTTCTCCCACGGGATGACCGGAGCTTTTCTCCGGCGATCAGATGAAGTTCAGCACCAGGGTCAGCAGAACAAAGACCATCGCCACCCACTTGGTCATCTTTGCCAGCTTGGCGTCCCAGGTCTTGGCCTTGCTCTTGGTCATGAAGGTGTCCGCACCGCCGGCGATGGCACCGGAGAGGCCAGAGCGCTTTCCGCTCTGGAACAGGATCACGACGATCAGGAACAGGCAGGCGATCAGATGGATGATGGAAATAGCAATAGTCATGTCAGTTTCACCCTTTATATAGATTCGATAAGTTTCCAAAACAGCTAAATTACTATAGCATACCTGCCCGGCGAAATCAAGCCCTTTTCGCGTTTTTTTCCAAGAGGCCGGCGCGGGACCTTGCTTTTGCTAATATTTATAAATGTATACGCAGGTTGCGTACAGAGGGGAGGCGGGAGCCGTGGAGTTTCTCTATTTGGACAGACGGATCGCCGTGTGCGTCAAGCCGGCAGGGGTGCTGTCCACGGATGAGCCGGGCGGGATGCCCTCCCTGGTGCGCCAGGCACTGGGGGACGAGCACGCCTGCGTGCGCACGGTCCACCGGCTGGACCGTCCGGTAGGCGGGGTGATGGTACTGGCACGCTCGGCCTATGCGGCACGAGAGCTGAGCCGGCAGATCCGGGAGGGGATCTTTGAAAAGGAATACCTGGCGGTGGTCCATGGCGCGCCAAAGCCCGCGAAGGGGAGGATGGACGATCTGCTGGCGCGGGATACTGCTGCCCGGCGGACCTATGTGGTCCAGGTCCCTGGAAAGGATGCCCGCCCGGCGGCGCTGGAATACGAGACGCTGGGCTCGACGGGGGAGCTGAGCCTGGCAGCCGTGCGGCTGCTCACCGGGCGGACCCATCAGATCCGCTGCCAGTTTGCCAGCCGTGGCTGGCCCCTGGTGGGGGACGAGAAATACGGCCCCGGCGGGGATGGATGTGGGATCGCGCTATGGTCGCATAAACTGCGGTTTATTCATCCGGAGACCGGAGAACAGCTGGAGTTTATGCAGAAAATGCCTGATATTTATCCATTTTCGCTGTTTAATGCAGAAAAATACGGTGAATAATATTCGTGAACATCCACTATTGGAATTGGATATATACAAACATTTTTATCGGAGCTGGCCGGGGGAGACGCCGAAGCACTCCCGGAAGGCCCGGAAAAAAGTAGAATATTCCTCAAAGCCGCTGTCCGCAGCGGCTTTGTTCACGCTCACGCCGTTGCGGATCAGGTGGGCGGCATATAAAAGACGCCGCTGGCGCACGTAGGCGTGCACAGTAGAGCCCGTCTGCGCCTTGAACAGGCGCATGAAATGGTATCGGCTCAGATACACCCGCTCGGCCAGCTGGTCCACTGTCATGGGCTGGGCCAGGTTCTCGTTGATATAGGAGAGGGTGGAGGCGATCTTGGGGTCGTACTGGGGCGCGGCGCTCTCGTCGGCGGTCCGGCCGGCGCGGGAGACGCGGTTCAGAACGATGAGCAGCTGTACCATCAGCGTGTCTCGCAGCGCCTGGGCCCCGAACTGCTCGTCCCCGGCGGCCTGCTCTAAGGTCTGCAGGAGCTCCCCGAGCCGCCGGATATCCTCCGGGCCGGGCTTGAGCAGGTGCCGGCCCTGCTTGTCGGCCCGCTCGAAGCATTCCATCAGACCCGCGGCCGGCATGGCCCGCTCCGGGAACTGCCGGTCCAGATATAGGATCACCCGCTCATAGGGTTCGGACACATCGATGAGCGCCTTGTGGATCACGTGGTGGCCGATGAGCAGCACATCCCAGGGCTGCAGGGCATAGGTGGCCCGGTCCACCAGGTAGTCCACCCGGCCGGACAGGAGGATGACTGCCTTGTCGAAGTCGTGGAAATGGAAGTCCCGCTCCTGGCCCGCCGTGTCCCGCAGGTGGAACAGGCGGTAGTTCTCCTTTAGGTATCCCTCCCGGCTGTAGCTGGGCATGGCCTCGCCTCCTTTTGGGGGATTATAGCATCATATAGCACTTTTTGCAATGTTTCAAGCACACGGCGCAATGTTAATTGCAAATACCCGTCGATATAATATGGAAAGGTCAACGGCAGTGGCCGGCGGGTCCGGGACGGGGAGCCCGGACAGCGGGCAGGCGTGGCCGGCGGGCCCGGCGCCAAGCGCCGGGAAAAGAGATCTGGGAGGTCAATTATGGACAAAAAAGCAGTTGCGAAGAATTACCGTTTCATGGCTCTGATGCTGGCCGCCATGGTGGCGGGCGCGGTCGTGGGCTGGATCTGGCCCGTGACGGACGGCTCCGCGGGGGCGACGGTGCTCAAGCCGCTGGGGACGGTGTTCATCAATATGATGTTCTGCATCGTGGTGCCCCTGGTGTTCGCGTCCATCGCCGGCGCGGTGGCCAACATGCGCAGCCGCAAACGGGCGGGGAAGATCATGGGCGTCACCGTGGGCACCTTCGTGGTCACCGGCGCCATCGCCGCGGTGATCATGTTCTTCCTGGTGAAGCTGTTCCCGCCGGTGTTGAGCGCGTGGCAGGAGATCCCCGAAGAGGAGATGGGGGAGTACGCCAGCTTTTCCACCATGATCGTGAACTTCTTCACGGCGGAGGACTTCGTGGGGCTTTTGAGCCGGCGGGCCATGCTGCCGCTGATCGTGTTCTCCATCCTCTTCGGCTTTGCCGTCAATCTGAACGGCGGCGCGGACACCATCGTGGGCCGGTTCCTGGAGGATCTGACCAACGTGATGCTCAAATTCGTCAAGATCGTCACCTATTACGCGCCCGTGGCGTTCTTCGCCATCTTTGCCGACCTGGTGGCCAGCTACGGCCCCCAGATCACCGCCAGCTACGGCCGGGCGCTGATCCTGTATTATCCGCTGTGCTTTGTGTATATCTTCACGGCCTGGCCGCTGTTCGCCTGGTTCGGCGGCGGCAGGGGCGCGGTCAAGACCATGTTCCGCCATATCACCAAGCCGGCGGTGGTGTCCCTGGGCACCTGCTCGTCCGTGGCCACCATCCCCACCAACATGGAGGAGGCCGAAGCCACGGGCATCTCCAAGGACGTGTCCGACATGGTGCTGCCCCTGGGCGCGACTATGCACATGGACGGCTCCTGCTTTTCCTGCGTGCTGAAGATCGCGTTCGTGCTGGGGGTGTTCGGCAAGGACCTGAGCGTCGGGATGCTGGTGCCGGTGGTGCTGGTGGCGGTGCTCAGCTCCGTGGGCATGAGCGGCGTGCCCGGCGGCGGATACATCGGCGAGTATATCATCTGCTCGATCTTCTTCCCCGACCAGATGAGCATGGCGTTCCCCATCCTGGTGGCCATCGGCAACCTGGTGGACCCGCCCGCCACCATGATCAACGCTGCCGGCGACTATGTGGTCAGCTACATCGTCAGCCGGTTCGTCGATGGCCGGGACTGGCTGCAGAAGCAGCTGAAGGCCGGCAAGGTGCTCTGAGCCCATCGATCGATCGCTGCGCGTCCACAGCTCCCATTTCCTGGGAGCTGTGGACGCTTTTCCTCCGCCGGGGAGGCCGCCGATCAAAAAATTTTTGTCCCCGGAGACGGCCGCCATACAAATAGGATATTACAATTTGTAACGGCTTTCCCAGTGTTTGCAAGGGTTTGCGGGTTTTTCAGTGAAAACAAAATGTTGGAACGAAAACTATTGACAGGCACAAGATGTTGTGTTACTATTACCCTCGTCCACGTTATGTAACCACTGGCGGGACCGGTGTGAAAAATAGGGGAGCCGGATTTGGCGGAGGAGTGTAGAGAGATGAAGATCATCAAGAGGAACGGGTCTGAGGTGACGTTCGACATCACCAAGATCATCAATGCCATCGGCAAGGCCAACGAGGTCGTGGAAGAGGATCTGCGCATGACCAACACGCAGATCCACCGGATCGCTGACTCGGTGGAGAAGAGCTGCATAGAGCTGGGGCGCTCTCCCTCCGTGGAGGAGATCCAGGACATGGTGGAGGAGCAGATCATGGCCCATGGGGCCTACGAGGTGGCCAAGCGGTACATCACCTATCGCTACACCCGCTCCTTGGTGCGCCAGTCCAACACCACCGACGACCGCATCCTGGCCCTGATCGAGTGCAACAACGAGGAGGCCAAGCAGGAGAACTCCAACAAGAACCCGGTGGTCAACTCCACCCAGCGGGACTATATGGCCGGCGAGGTCAGCCGGGACATCACCAACCGTCTGCTGCTGCCCCGGGACATCGTGGAGGCCCATGAGGAGGGCATCATCCACTTCCATGACACGGACTATTATGCCCAGCACATGCACAACTGCGACCTGGTGAACCTGGAGGACATGCTCCAGAACGGCACCGTCATCACCGACACCCTGATCGAGCGGCCCCACAGCTTCGCCACCGCCTGCAACATCGCCACCCAGATCGTGGCCCAGGTGGCCTCCAACCAGTACGGCGGCCAGAGCATCTCCCTGGCCCACCTGGCCCCCTTCGTCCAGGTCAGCCGGGAGAAGATCCGCGCCATCGTCCGGGACGAGATCAGCACGCTGGGCGTCATCCCCACCACCGAGCAGGTGGACCAGATCGTGGAAAAGCGCCTGCGGGAGGAGATCCGCCGGGGCGTGCAGACCATCCAGTATCAGGTGGTGACGCTGCTGACCACCAACGGACAGGCCCCCTTCGTCACCGTGTACATGTACCTGAACGAGGCCAAGTCCGAGCGGGAGAAGAAGGACCTGGCCATCATCATCGAGGAGACGCTCCTGCAGCGCTATGAGGGCGTGAAGAACGAGCAGGGCATCTGGGTGACCCCCGCCTTCCCCAAGCTCATCTACGTGCTGGAAGAGGACAATGTGGACGAGGGGACGCCTTACTACTACCTGACCAAGCTGGCGGCCAAGTGCACCGCCAAGCGGATGGTGCCCGACTACATCTCCGAGAAGAAGATGCTGGAGCTGAAGGGCGACGTGTATACCTGCATGGGCTGCCGCAGCTTCCTGACCCCGGACCGGTTCACCGACGCCGGCATCGGCAACATCGCCAACGCCGGCAACTATGAGCCGGGCAAGCACAAGTATTACGGCCGGTTCAACCAGGGCGTGGTCACCATCAACCTGCCGGACGTGGCCCTCAGCTCTGGCGGGAATCTGGACAAGTTCTGGCGGATCTTCGACGAGCGGCTGGAGCTGTGCCACCGGGCGCTGATGTGCCGCCACGAGCGGCTCAAGGGCACCCTCTCCGACGCGGCGCCCATCCTGTGGCAGTACGGCGCGCTGGCCCGCCTGCAGAAGGGCGAGCCCATCGACAAGCTGCTCTATAACGGCTACTCCACCATCTCCCTGGGCTACGCGGGGCTCTATGAGTGCGTCAAGTACATGACCGGCAAGAGCCACACCGACCCCTCCGCCACGCCCTTTGCCCTGGAGATCATGCAGTATATGAACGCCGCCTGCAAGCGGTGGAAGGAGATGCACAACATCGACTTCTCCCTGTACGGCACGCCGCTGGAGAGCACTACCTATAAGTTCGCCAAGTGCCTGCAGAAGCGGTTTGGCGTCATCGAGGGGATCACCGACAAGGGCTATATCACCAACTCCTACCACGTGCATGTGACGGAGCAGATCGACGCCTTCACCAAGCTGAAGTTCGAGGCCCAGTTCCAGCACCTGTCTCCCGGCGGCGCCATCAGCTATGTGGAGGTGCCGGACATGCAGAACAACCTGGAGGCCGTGCTGCAGGTGATGCGGTTCATCTATGACAACATCATCTACGCGGAGCTGAACACCAAGAGCGACTACTGCCAGGTCTGCGGCTGGGACGGGGAGATCGAGATCGTGGAGGACGACGGCAAGCTGGTCTGGCGGTGCCCCCGCTGCGGCAATACCGACCAGAGCAAGATGAACGTGGCCCGGCGGACCTGCGGCTACATTGGCACCCAGTTCTGGAACCAGGGCCGCACCCAGGAGATCAAGGACAGGGTCCTGCACCTGTAAGAGATGTATTACGGAGAGATCAAAAACTGCGATATCGCCGACGGCATCGGTGTGCGGGTGACGCTGTTCGTGTCCGGCTGCACCAACCGGTGCCCCGGCTGCTTCCAGCCCCAGACCTGGGACTTCCAGTACGGCCGGCCCTTCACCGAGCAGACGGAGCGGGAGCTGCTGGACATGCTGGCGCCGGGATATATCAACGGCCTGACCCTGCTGGGGGGCGAGCCCTTTGAGCCGGAGAACCAGCGGGCGCTGGTGCCCTTCCTGCGGCGGGTGCGCCAGGCCTATCCGGACAAGACCATCTGGGCGTTCACAGGCAACACCTATGAGACCCTTCTGCGCCAGGGGAGCCATCCCCGCTGCGAGGTGACGGACGAGATGCTGGGCCTGGTCGACGTGCTGGTGGACGGGCCCTTCGTGGAGAACCTGCACGAGGTGGGGCTCCGGTTCCGGGGCTCCAGCAACCAGCGGCTCATCGACATGAACAAGACCCGAGAGCGGGGACAGATCGTTCTCTGGGACGACTGAAGCGACCGGCTTCCTGCCAGGGAAGCCGGTTTTTATGAGGTGAGAGGATGCAAAATTTTCTGGAAAAAGAGGAAGTGCTGCTGAGCAGCAAGCTGGACTACGCGGGAAAGCTGAAGCTGTCGGGGCTGTTCGACCTGTTCATGGACCTGGCGGCGGAGCACGCGGAATACATCGGCGTGGGATATAAGGCCATGCTGGAGCACCGGGCCTTCTGGCTGGCGGTGCGGACCAGGGTCCGCATCTACCAGACGCCGGGCCTGCAGGACCGGGTGACGGTCAAGACCTGGCCGGGCGTGCCGGGAATGGTCAAGTGCGACCGGTTTTACCGCCTGACCATGGGGGACACGCTGCTGGCGGAGGGGCGCACCGAGTGGGCGGCCCAGAACATCGACGACGGCCGGCTGCTGAAAAATGACGCCTACGGCTATCCCGCGGACCTGGTGCCCCTGCCGGAGCGGGTGTGCGACGGGCACTTCACCCGCTTTCGGGAAAGGCCGGACCCGGAGAACCTGCTGACCCGCTACACCGTGGGCTCCCGGGATATCGACACCGGCCGGCACATGAACAACGTGGCCTATGTTCGCATGCTCATGAACACGTTCTCCGTCGCCCAGCTGGAGGCCATGGACATCGCCGAGGCGGAGATCAGCTACAGCGCCGCCTGCCGGGAGGGGGAGGAGCTCGCCATCTACCGGCGGAAGGATGAGGAGGGCTGGCATATGCTGGTGCAAAAGCCCGACGGCACCACCGCCGCCCAGATGGTCCTGCGCCTGCGGTGAGGGCGGCTGTTTTATCTGCCGCCGGGGAAAATGACATAAAGAACGTCCCGGAGCGGCTGAGAACCGCTCCGGGACATTGTATACGGAAAATGGCCGGCGCTATCTGCCGGCGACAGGGATCTCGATGATCTCCACGCCCTGCCGCATGGCGTAGAGCATGGTGCTGCGGGTGCCGCCGGGGGCGCCGTTATAGGCCGCCACCAAAAGGCGGGACTGGTCCACCATATAGCGGTTGCGGTCCATCATGCACTCGGGCGTGTAGGCCCGGTGCAGCACCGTCAGCTTGTCGCACTCCTCCGCCAGGCGGAAGTACCGCCTGCGCCATCCGGCGGGCCAGCGGGCTTCCTGGCCGGCGTAGGGGATGGCGGCCTCCAGCACCACGTCCGGATGCTCGTCCCGCAACGCCACCACCGCCTCGCCCCAGTACATATCCGCGCCGGTGGCCATGCCGCACAGAAACCGGCGGAAGCCGTCGGCGTAAAGGCTTGCCAGCACGTCCGCGATGGCGGCTCTCAGGGCAACGCAGCCAGGGGCGCGCTCATCGTCGCCCCAGGGCAGCTTGTCGGCCCGGTGGCCGGTAAAACAGCAGCTGATCTCTCTTTCCATGGGTCATATTATGCCATGGCCTTGACCGTATTGCAATCAAAAATTCCCATGGAAAAGTTTTTTTCGCGGCGGATGCAAGTTCCGGCGCCAGATCGGCATAATAGAGCTGTTACAATACGATCGTAATGGAGGCAGAATGATGAAGACCATTCTTTCGACACTGCTGGCGGCGCTCATACTGCTGACGGCCATGGCCGGCTGCGGCCGGGACAACACCGGCGAGACCCGCGTCACGCCCAGCATGGAGCCCAGCGCGCCCCCCAGTCCGGCGCCCAG
Source organism: uncultured Oscillospiraceae bacterium (assembly GCA_947624065.1). GTDB lineage: Bacteria > Bacillota > Clostridia > Oscillospirales > Oscillospiraceae > CAJOIG01. The sequence continues at coordinate 18,506 of CANQIO010000031.1, forward strand.
CCCCGTGACGGCCACCGCCGCGCCGACCGACAGCACGGCCGACGGCGTCATTGACGAGGGCAAGGACGCGGTGGACGGCGTGGTCGGCGCCGGCGAGGACGCGGTGGATGATCTGCTGGAGGGCGGCAAGGACGTGGTGGACGACGCGGCCGACGCCGTGGAGGACGTGGTGGGCGGCCATGACGGGGACGCCCCCGAGACCCCGCCCGCGGCCAGCCCCAAGCGGTGAGACGCGAACGCAGCGCGGTCCGGTGAGAACCGGGCCGCGGTTTTTTTGTTCATTTGCTGTTTGTATAAATTTTAAAAAATCGAAGTAGATAAATTGTCCAAATCTATTGACAAAGTACGGCTTTTTTTGTTAGAATTAACCCCAGCGAAAACCCTATATAATCTATCAAAGGAGATACGCTTACTATGAAGAAATTGCTTTCTGTCATCCTGGCTGTGGTCATGGTCCTCAGCCTGGGCACCGTCGCTTTTGCGGATGACGTGCCCAACAATGAGAAGCCCGTCATCTGGTTCAACCGCCAGCCCTCCAACAGCACCACCGGCGAACTGGATATGGACGCGCTGACCTTCAATGGCAAGACCTATTATGTCGGCTTCGACGCCAAGCAGGGCGCCGAGCTCCAGGGCCAGATGATCGTGGATTATCTCCAGGCCCACGGCGAGGGTCTTGACCGCAACGGCGACGGCGTGATCGGCTATGTGCTGTGCATCGGCGACATCGGCCACAACGACTCCATCGCCCGTACCCGCGGCGCCCGTAAGGCGCTGGGCACCGCTGTCCCCGACGCTTCCCAGGGCAAGACCGAGATCGAGACCATCGACGATGTGGATCCGACCGCTGTCGGCACCAACCTGGACGGCACCTCCTCGGCAGTGCAGGACGGCGCCATCACCATCGACGGCACCGAGTATGTGGTCCGTGAGCTGGCCTCTCAGGAGATGAAGAACAACTCCGGCGCCACTTGGGACGCCCCCACCGCTGGCACCGCCATCATGACCTGGAGCGCCTCCTTCGGCGACCAGATCGACGTGGTCGTCTCCAACAACGACGGCATGGGCATGGCCGTGTTCAATGCCTGGTCCAAGGACAACAACGTCCCCACCTTTGGCTATGACGCCAACTCCGACGCTGTCGCCGCCATCGCCGACGGCTACTGCGGCACCATCTCCCAGAACGCCGACGTCCAGGCTTACCTGACCCTGCGGGTGATGCGCAACGCCCTGGATGACGCCGACATCATGACCGGCATCAGCACCCCCGACGCGGCCGGCAACGTCCTGAGCGAGGACCTGTTCTACTATGACGAGGAGACCCGCTGCTTCTATGCTCTGAACGGCGCCGTCACCGCTGAGAACTATGAGTCCTATCTGGACGCCACCGCTCCCAACCCCGCGTTCAGCAACCAGCTGACCGAGGAGGACGCGCCTGTCAAGAAGGTTTGGCTGGACATCTTCAACTCCACCGATAACTTCCTGAATGCCACCTATAAGCCCCAGCTGGAGAACTATGACGACATCCTGAACCTGGATGTTGAGTACATCGCCGGCGACGGCCAGACCGAAGCCAACATCACCGACCGCCTGGCCAACCCCAGCGAGTATGACGGCTTCGCCATCAACATGGTCAAGACCGACAACGCGGCTTCCTACACCTCCAAGCTCCAGTGATTCCCGGCTTGAAGATCCAGCGTTGATTCAGAGGAGGGGCCATCGGGAAGTTCTCTTCCTGATGGCCCTTTTTTGAAACGCCCTCCTCCGCCCGGCGGAAGCGGGGGACGCGCGGCGTTTCGGAAAAGCAAAGGGGAAAGGACAGGAGTAGAACAATGGCTGATAAGGAAGCAAAGACCGTCTTATCGATCCGCAGCATGTGCAAGTCCTTTGGCCGCAACCGCGTTCTTGACCACATCGATCTGGATGTGAAAGAGGGCTCCATCATGGGCCTGATGGGCGAGAACGGCGCGGGCAAATCGACGATGATGAAGTGTCTGTTCGGTACCTATCAAAAGGACGAGGGGACCATTTTTTTCAACGGCAGAGAAGTCAATTTCTCCGGACCCAAGAACGCGCTGGAAAACGGCGTCGCGATGGTCCATCAGGAGCTGAACCAGTGCCTGGAGAGAAGCGTTTTGGATAACCTGTTTTTGGGCCGTTATCCGAAAAACTCCCTGGGCATCGTGGATGAGGCGCGTATGAAGCAGGAGGCAGCCGACCTGTTCAGGCGGCTGAACATGACCGTCAACCTGACCGCGCCGATGAAGACCATGTCGGTCTCCGCCAGGCAGATGGTCGAGATCGCCAAGGCGATCTCCTATAACGCGAAGCTGATCGTGCTGGATGAGCCGACCTCCTCGCTGACCGTCAGAGAGGTCAGCAAGCTGTTTGAGATGATGCGCAACCTGAAGGCGCAGGGCATCTCGCTCATATATATCTCCCACAAGATGGACGAGGTATTCGAGATCTGCGACCAGGTCTCCGTGCTGCGGGACGGCAAGCTGGTGGCGACCAAGGATACCAAGGAGACCAACATGGACGAGCTGATCGCCGCGATGGTGGGGCGGTCCCTCGACAACCGCTTCCCGCCGGTGGACAACACGCCGGGAGAGGTGGCCCTCTCCGTGCAGCACCTGTCCACCAAGTTCGCCCCGAACCTGAAGGACATCTCCTTCGATGTGCGGGAGGGCGAGATCTTCGGCCTTTACGGGCTGGTGGGCGCGGGCCGCTCCGAGCTGCTGGAGACCATGTTCGGCGTCCGCACAAGGGCCGCGGGCCGGGTCTACTACAAGGGCCGGCTGATGAACTTCGCCAACGCGCGGGATGCCATGGACCACGGCTTCGCCATGATCACGGAGGAACGCAAATCCACTGGACTGTTCCTGGAGGGCGATCTGACCTTCAACACGACGATCACCAACCTGCGGCACTATAAGACAGGGCTGTCCCTCTCCAAGGATAAGATGGTGAAGGCCACGGCCAACGAGATCAACGTGATGCACACCAAGTGCATGGGCCCGTCCGACGCCATCACGGCGCTGTCCGGCGGCAACCAGCAGAAGGTCATCTTCGGCAAGTGGCTGGAGCG
>CANQIO010000032.1 GCA_947624065.1 uncultured Oscillospiraceae bacterium
AAGCTGGAGCTGGATACCCCGGAGGAGGTGCTGGCCACCTGGGACGAGGTGAAGCGCCAGGAGAAGGACCAGAAGTCCACCGCCCAGGCCATGGTCAGCGTGGCCAAAGCCCTGCCAGCCCTTTGGCGGGCGGAGAAGGTCCAGAAGAAGGCCCGCAAGGACGGCTTCGACTGGCCCGACTGGCACGGCGCCCGGGAGAAGCTCACCGAGGAGCTGGGAGAGCTGGACTGCGCCATCGACGAGGGAGAGCGGGTCGAAGAGGAGCTGGGCGACGTGCTGGCCGCGGCGGTGAATCTGGCCCGGCTGCTGGGAGTGGACCCGGAAAAGGCCCTCAACGGCTCCACCGACCGGTTCGTGAGCCGGTACACCCAGATGGAGCGGCTGGCCGCGGAGAGCGGACGAGCCCTCCCGGAGCTGGATCTGGCCAGCCAGGAGGCCCTTTGGCAGCAGGCCAAGGCCATGGAGGATCTGTAAAAGCTTTGCGTTTTGCAAACTTTGAATATGACATCACAAAAGAGGCGGGAGACCGTCAAAAATCAGGAGGTTTACTATGAACAAAGCTGAACTCATCACGGCCGTGGCGGAAATGGCCGATCTGTCCAAGAAGGATGCCGAGAAGGCGGTCAACGCCGCTGTCGACGCGATCACCGCGGCTCTGCAGAAGGGCGACAAGGTCCAGATCGTCGGCTTCGGCGCTTTTGACGTGAAGGAGCGCGCTGCCCGTATCGGCCGCAACCCCCAGACCAAGAAGGAGATCAAGATCCCCGCTTCCAAGGTCCCCCAGTTCAAGGCTGGCAAGGCCCTGAAGGACGCTGTGGCGAACTGATCGTCCCGGGATATGGCTTAGCGGCGCGGCTCGACCGCGCCGCTTGCCTTTCAGGAGGACACGATGCGACTGGACAAGTTTTTGAAAGTCTCCCGGCTCATCAAACGGCGCACGGTAGCCAACGAGGCCTGCGACGGCGGCCGTGTCACGGTCAACGGCGCCCCGGCCAAGGCGTCCCGGGAGCTGAAGATCGGCGACGTGATCGAGATCCGCTTCGGCGAGCGGGCCACGAAGGTGGAGGTGCTGAGCCTGGCGGAGACCGTCTCCAAGGCCGACGCCCCGGCCATGTACCGGGAGCTGTGAGGACAAAGCGGACGGAAACGTTCATATTTTGGGCCATGCCCCCATATCCATGTGGATATGGGGGTGTTGTATTTTGCTGCATGTAAAACGAATCCTATCCTTTTTGCTGGCTGCCTGCCTGCTGACCACGCCGGCCCTGGCGGTGGATACCCTGCCGGAGGACGCCATCACCATCCAGGCGCCCTACGCGGTGCTGATGGAGAAGTCCACCGGCACGGTGATCTATGAGAAGGCGTCCCATGAGCGCTGCCCGCCGGCCAGCGTGACGAAGGTGATGACCATGCTGCTGGTGGCGGAGGCCGTCGAGGCGGGCGCCATCCGCCTGGACCAGACGGTGACGGCCTCGGAGACGGCCTGCTCCATGGGCGGCAGCCAGATATGGCTGGAGCCGGGAGAGCAGATGAGCGTGTCGGAGATGCTCAAGTGCGTGGCGGTGGTCAGCGCCAACGACTGCGCGGTGGCCCTGGCGGAGCTGATCGCCGGCAGCGAGGAGGCCTTCGTCCAGCGGATGAACCAGCGGGCGGCGGAGCTGGGGATGAAGGACACCCACTTCACCAACTGCACCGGGCTCTATGATGACGACGACCACTATACCTCCGCCTACGATATCGCGCTGATGAGCCGGGCGCTGATCGCCCACGACATGATCAAGGACTACACCACCATCTGGATGGACTCCATCCGGGACGGGGCGTTCGGCCTGTCCAACACCAACCGGCTCATCTATGGCTACGAGGGGGCCACGGGCTTAAAGACCGGGTTCACCTCCAAGGCCATGTACTGCCTGGCCGCCACGGCGGAACGGGATGGGGTGGAGTACATCGCCGTGATCCTCCACGGCCAGACCTCGCCCCAGCGGTTCGAGGACGCCCGGACGCTGCTCAATTACGCCTTCGCCAACTATGGCCTGGCGTCCCTGCGGCCGGGGGAGGCCCTGCCGCCGGTGCGGGTGCGACTGGGTCGGGCGGACAGCGTGCAGCCGGTGTATACGGGGGACGCGTACCTGCTCATGGAGAAGGGGTCCCTGCAGCAGCTCAGCTATGAGACAGACCTGGCGCCGGAGCTGTCCGCGCCGGTATACCAGGGCCAGCGCCTGGGCACCCTCACGGTCAAGGCAGGGGACCAGGTGCTCGCCCGGATCGATATCGTGGCGGACGGCACGGTGGAGCGGCTGGGGTTCTGGGCGGTCTACGGACGGCTGATGGGGATGCTGATCGGGATGAAACGGGAATAGTTCCCCCCATTTTGTCGGTGAAAATGCGGGTTTTATGAAAGACATTCCCCACTTTGATGGGAAATGGCTTGAAAAAACTTGGCCGTTGGGGTATAATAGCAACAAAGTTGCTATTATACCTCAAAATACCGGTCGCGCTCCCGGCTGACGCCGGAACCGCGCGACATGGTATAATAGCCTCAAACGGGCCGCCTGGCGTGGCACCGACCAATGATACGAAATAAGGAGTGCTGAATATGGTCAAAGTCGATCTCTCCGGAGCGCTCAGCTTCCTGGACAGCACAGGACCGGATTACGGCGCCGCCGGGCAGGCCCATCGGGCCCTGGCGGAGGGAAAGGGCGCCGGCGCGGATTTCACCGGCTGGCGGGAGCTGCCCCGCCGCGTGCAGGGCGAGGAGCTCAAGCAGATCGTCACCGCCGCGGAGCGCATCCGTGACAACAGCGAGGTGCTGGTGGTGATCGGCATCGGCGGCAGCTATCTGGGCGCGCGGGCCGGCATCGAGCTCATCAAGCCCAAGAACGGACCGGAGATCATCTTTGCCGGGACCGGCCTGTCTCCCGACGATCTGAACGATAAGCTGGATCAGCTGGGCGACCGGGATTTCTCCGTGAACGTGGTGTCCAAGTCCGGCACCACCCTGGAGCCGGCGGCGGCGTTCCGCATCTTCCGGGGCCTGCTGGAGAAGAAATATGGCGCGGGCGCCCGCAAGCGCATCTATGCCACCACCGACCGGGCGCGGGGCGTGCTGAAGTCCATCGCCGACAAGGAGGGGTATGAGACCTTCGTGGTGCCCGACGATGTGGGCGGCCGCTACAGTGTGCTGTCCGCGGTGGGCCTGCTGCCCCTGGCGGCGGCGGGGTGCGATGTGCGCGCCATGGTGGGCGCGGCGGCGGAGGCCCTGTATGAGCTGGACCGGCGCAGCCCCGACAACCCCGCCTGGCAGTATGCCGCCACCCGCAACGCCCTGTATTCCAAGGGCAAGAAGATCGAGATCCTGGCCAGCTACGAGCCCTCCTTCCGGTATATGGCCGAGTGGTGGAAGCAGCTCTACGGCGAGAGCGAGGGCAAGGACGGCGTGGGGATCTATCCCGCCAGCGTGGAGTATAACGCCGACCTGCACTCCATGGGCCAGTACATCCAGGACGGTCCCCGGACCCTGATGGAGACGGTTGTCAGCTTCGACCGGCCCCGCCGGGACTATGAGATGCCCTTTGCCATGGGCGATCCGGACGGGCTGAACTATCTGGCCGGCCGGGGCCTGGGGGAGATCTCACGGGTGGCCATGGAGGCGGTGAAGGCCGCCCATGTGGCCGGCGGCGTGCCCAATATGGGCGTGTCCGTGGCCCGGCGGGACGAGGAAGGCTTCGCGGAGCTGGTGTGCTTTTTCGAGGTGGCCTGTGCCATCAGCGGCTATATGCTGGGGGTGAACCCCTTCGATCAGCCCGGCGTGGAGGCCTATAAGAAGAACATGTTCCGGATGCTGGGCAAGCCAGGGACCTGACGTCGAAATGGCTCCGAGGATCCACGGTCCCCGCAGGCGGGGCCCGGGGACGGAAAAAATCACCGAAAATTAACATCTTTCCCGTTGCAGTGCGGCGGGAAAAATGTTAGAATAGATGAAACTCACAGAAGGGAGCGTGATGATCTCTTGGTCAGATTGATCATGGGTCTCAAAGGAACCGGCAAAACGAAGCAGCTGGTCGAATTGGTGCGAAAAGCGGTGGATGAGGAGCACGGCGATGTGATCTGCATCGAGAAGGACAAGGTCCTTACATACGACATCCCCTATCAGGCCCGTCTCATCCATGCCTCTCAGTACGGCATCAACTCCATCGATCTGATGCGGGGCTTTATCAGCGGCCTGGCCGCCGGGAACTTTGACATCACCCATGTGTTCATCGACAATCTGTTCAAGATCATCCGTCCGGCCTCTGAGGAGGAGCTGAGCGGGTTCCTGTCCTGGCTGGAGAAGTTCGGCCAGTCGGAGAGCATCACCTTCACCGTGACCGTCTCCGCCGATCCCAGCACCTTCGGTCCGGAGATCACCAAATATTTGGCGGAGTAATGACCGCATAACAAAAAGACGGGGGACGCGCCCCCGTCTTTTTTGTATGCCTTACAGCGTTTTATACAGCTTTTCCCGCGCCTGCATGAGCCCCTGGCAGAACCCGTCCGCGTCGGCCTCCGTGGTGAAGCGGCCCAGGGAGACGCGGATGGCCCCGTCGATGACCCTGGCCGGCAGGCCCATGGCCTCCAGCACGTGGCTGCGGGCGCCCTTTTTGCAGGCCGAGCCCTTGGACACGCAGATGCCCATCCCGTCCAGGTAGTTGAGCAGCACCTCGCTCTTATAGCCGGGCAGGCTCAGGCACAGGATATGGGGCGCGCCGCCGCCGATGAGGACAAGGTCCGGGATGGCGGGGGAGAGGGTGTCCACGATCCGCCGGCGCAGCGCCGCCATACGGGGCGCGGCGTCCTTGTCCGCCCGATAGGCACTCGCCGCCGCGGCCAGGGCCAGGATGCCGGGCATGTTCTCCGTGCCGGAGCGATAGCCGCTCTCCTGGCCGCCGCCCAGCACCAGAGGCGGCAGGCGCACCCCGGTGCGGATGAACTGGGCCCCGATGCCCTTGGGGGCGTGGATCTTGTGGCCGGAGACCGTCACGATGTCCGCCCCCAGGCTCTTGACAGAGAACGGCACCTTCATGTATCCTTGTATGGCGTCCGTGTGCAGCAATGCGGGGCATTTGGCGGCCTTGATGGCCTTTGCCACGGCGGGGATGTCCGTGATGGCGCCGGTCTCGTTGTTGACCAGCATCAGGCTCACCAGCGCCGTGTCCGGCCGCAGCGCCGCGGCCACGTCCGCCGGGGATACCGCCCCGTCGGGACCGGGGGCCAGGCGGGTGACCTCCCAGCCCTGGGCCTGCATGGCGTCCAGGGTCCTGCGCACCGCGTCGTGCTCGGTGAGGGAGCTTATGATGTGCTTGCCTTTGTGGCGCATGAGCGCGCATGCCCCCTCCAGGGCCCAGTTGTCCCCCTCAGAGCCGCCGGAGGTGAAAAAGACCTCCTCGGGCCTGGCGCCCAGGCTGGCCGCCACCGTTTCCCGGGCCGTTTTCAGCGCCTGGCGGGCGTCCCGGCCGGGACCGTGGGTGGAGCTGGGGTTGCCAAAACCGCCGGTCATGGCCTCCATGGCGGCCTGCGCCGCCTCGGGGCAGACCTGGGTGGTGGCCGCGTTGTCAAGATAGATCATACATCAATCACCGCAACGATTATAATCCGCGGGATGGGAAAAGGCAAGGCTTATGACATATGCTGTGTATACCTTGGGCTGCAAGGTGAACCAATACGAGACCCAGGCGCTGGAGACGCTGCTGCGGGAGCGGGGTTTCCGGCCGGCGGAGAGCGGGGCGGACGTGGTGATCGTGAACACCTGCGCCGTTACCGCGGAGAGCGGGCGCAAGTCCCGCCAGGCCATCCGGCGGCTCCAGGGACAGAACCCCGGCGCGCTGACGGTGGTGTGTGGGTGCTATTCCCAGCTGGAGCCGGAGGCGGCGGCCGCCCTGGGGGCGGACATCGTGTTCGGCAGCGGCGACAAGCACGCCCTGGCGGACGCCATCGAAAAGGCCCTGCCGGCGGTGATGGTGGACGATCCCTTCCGGCGGCAGACATTCGAGCCGCTGCCCGCGGGAGCGGTATCCGGCCGGACACGGGCCATGCTAAAGATCCAGGACGGGTGCGACAACTTCTGCACCTACTGCGTCATCCCCTACACCCGCGGCCGGGTGCGGTCCCTGCCTCTGGAGGCATGCGCCGCCCAGGCGGCGCAGCTGGCCGGGGAGGGCTTTGCCGAGATCGTGGTCACGGGCATTGAGATCGCCTCCTATGGCAAGGACCTGCCGGGAAAGCCGGACCTGGCGGACGCGGTGGAGGCCATCGCCCAGGCCGCGCCCCAGGCGCGGGTCCGGCTGGGCTCCCTGGAGCCCACGGCGGTGACGGAGGCGTTCTGCCGGCGCCTCGCGGCGCTGGGGAACGTGTGCCCCCATTTCCACCTGTCCCTCCAGTCCGGCTGCGACGACACCCTCCGGCGGATGCACAGGAAGTACGATACCGCCGCGTTTTTGGCGGTGTGCGAGCGGCTGCGGGCGGCGTTCCCCGGCTGCGCGCTGACGGCGGACCTGATCTGCGGCTTTCCGGGGGAGAGCGAGGCGGACTTCGCCCAGACGCTGGCCTTTCTGGAGCGGTGCGGCTTTTTCTATGTGCACGCCTTTCCCTATTCCGTCCGCCCCGGCACCAAGGCGGCTGCCATGCCTGGCCAGCTGACGCGGGAGGAGAAGGAGGCCCGGGTGCGCCGGGCGGGGGAGGTCATCGGCCGGCTCCAGCGGGCGTATCTGGACAGCTGCGTGGGAAAGGTCCTGCCGGTGCTCTTTGAAAACGCCGGGGAAGGCCACGCGGACAACTACTGCCCCGTGCGCATCGCGGGCCGCGCCGTGCGCGGGACGGTGGAAAATGTGCGCATCACGGCGGTGGAGGGCGACGTGCTTTTGGGCGAAGTGACGAATCGGCCGGAACCGATTGCAAACGCCGGGGAAAAGGTATAATATCACGGTATATCGTCGATTTATAGAGGTAAAACCATGAAGAGGGAAGAAGTGTTCAATTTCTCGGCGGGGCCGTCGGTCCTGCCCCGCCCGGCGCTGGAGCGCGCTGCGGCGGAGATGCTCAACTACAACGGCAGCGGCATGTCCGTGATGGAGATGAGCCACCGCAGCAAGTTCTTCCAGGAGATATTCGACAGCACAAAGGCCAAGCTGAAGGCGGCCCTGAACGTGCCGGACAGCCACGAGATCCTGTTTCTCCAGGGCGGCGCGTCGGCCCAGTTCTCCATGGTGCCCCTGAACCTGATGGAGGGGGGCACGGCGGACTACGCCGTCACCGGCAACTTCGCCAACATCGCCTGCAAGGAGGCACGCAAATACGGCACTGTCCATGTGGCGGCGGACACCCTGCGCGCGCCGCTGGCCTGCATCCCCGGCCAGTCCGAGCTGGATCTGAGCCCGGACGCCAAGTATTTTTATTACTGCGCCAACAACACCATCTACGGCACCGCCTGGGGCTATGTGCCCGAGACGGCCGCGCCGCTGGTGTGCGATATGAGCTCGGAGATCCTCTCCCGGCCGGTGGACGTGTCGAGATACGGCCTGATCTTCGCCGGGGCCCAGAAGAACATGGCCCCCGCCGGGGTGACGGTGGTGCTCATCGACAAGGCCCTGGCGGGCCATGAGGCGCCCTATACGCCGCTGATGATGAGCTATAAGACCATGATCGACAAGGACAGCATGTACAACACCCCGCCCTGCTGGTGCATCTATATGCTGGGCCTGGTGCTGGACTGGCTCCAGACCCAGGGCGGCGTGGCCGGCATGGAGGCCATCAAGCACGAGAAGGCGTCCATCATCTACGACATCATCGACAACAGCCGGCTCTATCGGCCCTGTGCCCGGCGGGAGGACCGCAGCGACATGAACGTGACCTTCCGCACCGGCGACGCGGATCTGGACGCGGCCTTCGCCAAGGAGGCCCAGGCCCAGGGCCTGATGAACCTGAAGGGCCACCGGAGCGTGGGCGGCCTGCGGGCGTCGCTCTATAACGCCCAGCCCATGGAGGGCGTGCAGGCCTTGGCGGCGTTTATGAAGAAATTCGAGGTGGAACACCATGTATAAAGTCAAGACCATGAACAATATCGCCCAGGCGGGCCTGGATGTGCTGGCCGCCCGGGGTCTGCGGGTGGACAACGACGCCGCCGATCCCGACGGGCTGCTGGTCCGCTCCGCCAAGCTGCACGACATGAGCTTCAACCCGGAGCTGCTGGCCATCGCCCGCGCGGGCGTGGGCACGGACAACGTGCCGGTGGAGCGGTGCACGGAGCAGGGCGTGGTGGTGTTCAACACCGCCGGCGCCAACGCCCAGGCGGTGGTGGAGCTGGCCGTGTGCTCGCTGGTGCTGGCGTCCCGGGACCTGATGGGCGGGGCGCTGTGGGTCCACTCCCTGGCCGGGCGCGACGACGTGGAAGCCGCCGTGGAGGCGGGGAAGAAGGCCTTCGTTGGCCCTGAGATCCGGGGCAAGACCCTGGGCGTCATCGGCCTGGGCGCCATCGGCGCGCGGGTGGCCAAGAGCGCGCTGAACCTGGGCATGAACGTGCTGGGCTATGACCCCTATCTGTCCGTGGAGGCGGCCTGGCATCTGCACAGCGACGTCAAGCACGCGGAAAACCTGGGCACCCTGCTGCGGGACAGCGACTATATCCTGGTCCAGGTCCACCACAACGAAAAGACCCACCACATGATCGACGCGGACGCCATCGCCCAGATGAAGGACGGCGTGCGCATCATCAACCTGGGCCGGGGCGGGCTGGTGGACGAGGACGCGGTGCTGAACGCGCTGGCCTCCGGCAAGGCCGCCCGGTATGTCACGGACTTTCCCAGCGCCAAGCTGGCCGGCGCCAAGGGCGTGGTGGCCTTCCCCCACCTGGGCGCCTCCACCCCCGAGAGCGAGGAAAAATGCGCCATCATGGCGGCCCAGGAGCTGGCCGACTATTTGAAAAACGGCAACATCCACAACTCCGTCAACATGCCGGAGCTGACCCTGGAGCGGGAGGGCGTGGCCCGCATCTGCGCCATCCACGACAACATCCCCCGGATGATCAACAGCTTCCTGGACATCGTCGGCGGGGAGAACATCAACGTGGAGCACATGCAGAACAAGGCCCGGGGCAGCGTGGCCTATACCGTCATCGACGTGGGCAGTCCCATCAGCCGGGAGCTGGCCGCGCGCATCGCCGCCGTGCCCCATGTGCGCCGGGTGCGGGTGCTGTAAGAAAAGATCGAACGCGCGAAACGACAATGCCGGGGGAGCGATCCCCCGGCATTGCTTGTCCGAAAGTGTTAACATAATTACAAAAATGCGGGTATTATTTACATTCCGGAAACAATAATTGCAAGAATCCCTTGCAAATGGTGACAAATCATGGTATAGTAGCACCATCTATAGGTTGTGAAGCCATGTCCGTTGAGCGCAATAGGGAGGAAAAGATGGCCGTTTTGAAAAGAACGCTAGCATTTTTGCTTGCCTTGATCATATTCGCATCTCTGGGAGAAGAGACGGTGTTCGCCAGCCCGGGGGAGGACCTCCCCAGCATTCAAGAGTGGGACGGCACGCTGCCGCTGCCGGAGGAGGCACCCCCGGCGGAATCCGCTCCGGAGACGGAGGCGCCCCCGCAGGCGGAAGAGCCCGCCGCGCCGCCCGCGGAGGAGCCGAGCGAACCCACCGAGGAACCGGACGTTCCGCCCACGGAGGAGCCCATCGCGCCTCCCGCGGAGCAGAGCCCGGAGCCGGAGAACACGCCGGAGCCCACCGACGAGCCGATGGTCCCGCCTGAGGAGGAGCAGCCCGATCCCTCGGAAGAGCCGGAGGCCACGGAGGAGCCGGAGGATCTGCCCGAGACCGCCGAAGAGCCGGTCCATAAGGACTGGCCCTGGACGGAGCCCGGCAATGACGTGGCAGCCATCCTGAACGGCGGCCGGACGCTGTATGACGGCAGCCGGTTCTACTTCTTTGAAAACGGTCTGTGGCTGGAGCAGGGGGGCGCGCGCACCCAGCTGTCCGGCGTGAACGGCAAGAACCTGAACCTGTGCGGCCAGTGGCTGTACTATACGGACAACGACATCGTCTACCGCATGGATACCTATGGCGGCGGGGTGGAGACCGTCTACACCGCCGGCGGCAGCATCAAGCAGATGTACGTGATGGGCGACGAGCTGCGCATGGTGGTGTCCGGCGCGGTGTACTCCTATGACATGGGCACCGGCATCCTGGAGACCTTGGCGTCTCCGGGGGATGTGAAGGGCCTGATCCCCACGCCCTATGGCAACCTGTTTTTGACCGGCCAGCTGTTCTATTATGATCTCTGGACCGGGCAGACCCATCTGCTGTCCAACGTGGACAGCGCCTATCCCGACGGGGACTGGCTGGTGGTGGTCACCGGCGGCCAGACCTACCAGACGGGCCTGGCGGCCCTGTTTGACGGCAGCGTCTCCCTCCAGGACTATTGGCTGCATCAGGAGGGCGCGGTCGCGGCCAGCGCTGATACGTCCGCGGAGGCCGCCTATCTGGAATCGGCGGAATACCTGGCCAAGCAGCAGGTGCTGCGGGAATATGGCAACAATGGCATCGCCACCGTCAGCGCTTCCACCGTCCTGACCAAGAGCCTCACCGCCAACCAGCAGAACATCGTCCTGCGGGCCCAGCAGATGGCCGAGGTCAAATGGACATGCCTCAAGACCATCTATTCCTGGGGCGGCAACGACCGCAACTACGTCAGCCAGAACGCCTCCTGGGGCTCCAAGGTGACGGCCACCGACGGGACCTGGACGCTGGGCGAGTTCACCGCCGGCAAGACCTATAAGGGCGTCCCGTACGCCCAGGCGACCCAAGGCGGCTATGTGGGCTGGAACATCACCCTGGGGAGCTTCCTGGAAGCCACGGCCAATACCAGCAGCCTGTTCTATACCAGCAACTCCACGAACGGTCGTCTCGCCCCCTATTACGGCAGCGACTGCTCCGGCTTCGTGTCCTATGCCTGGGACCTGCCGTACCGGTGCACCTGCTCCACGCTGGTGAACTTTTCCGAGCTCATCGGCGCTCCCGACAAGAACAACCTCTATAAGCTGCAGGTGGGCGACTGCCTGAACTATACGGCAGAGCACGTGGTGCTGGTCACCGACCTGGGCTATAACAACAACGGCGAGCTGGTCTCCGTGGAGATCACCGAGCAGACGCCTTCCAAGATGCGCGTGACGGTGTACGGCGAGATCATCTCCGGCCGCAGCTATGACTATACCGGCCAGTTGAGCTATCTCTCCAGCTATTATCTGAACCGGGGCTACAAGATCTACCGGCGCAAGTGCGCCAGCCGGCCCAACGTGCAGCGGCCCACCGACGACGCCAAGCTGAGCTACGCCCCCGCGCCCACCATGACGGTGGCCGCCGTGGGCCCCGCCTCCGCCAAGGTGACGCTGTCCCATGCCACCAAGGACACGGTCATCTACTATACGACCAACGGCTCCGCGCCGACCACCTCCAGTACCAAGTATACCGGCCCATTCACCGTCTCCAGGGGCACCAATGTCCGCGCCATGGCGGTGGTGCCGGGCTATGAGAACAGCTTCCCCCTCAACGAGCAGATCGATATGGCCGTGGCGCCTACGCTGAAGGTGGCCGGCTCCGGGGATGGCAGCGGCGTATTTTTGAGCAACAACGTCTATTATGCCGATCCGAGCAAAAAACTGACCCTGGAGAGCCTGGACGGCGGCACGATCTACTACACCACCGACGGCTCCAACCCGACGCTGAACAGCAGCAAGGTCACCGGCTCCACCGCCATCGAGGTGAAGGACGGCATGACCATCAAGGCGTTCGCGTCCATGAGCGGCAGCGTGCCCAGCATCGTGGCCAGCTTCGCCGTCAAGAGCGGCAAGCTCTATACCATCACAGTGGACGACGCCTATGGCTTCATCTCGCCGGCGGGCAGCGCCAGCGTCCTGGAGGGCGGCAGCGTCACCTTCCGCATCGGCTCCGCCAACGGCTATACCTTGGGCAACGTGAGCGTGGACGGCGTCAGTCAGGGCGCCATCAAGGAATACACCTTCTCCAATGTGAAGGCGGACCACACCATCCGGGCTGAGGTGAAGCTGCCATTTGACGATGTGAAGCCCAACAGCTGGTATGTGGATGCCGTGGCGTTCTGCAGCAACAAGGGCCTGTTCAGCGGTCTGTCCAGCAATCAGTTCGGGCCCGAGGACCCCATGAACCGGGCCATGTTCATCACCGTCCTGGGCCGGTACGCAAATCCGGGCAGCACCATCGCCAACTGGACAGGCACCATGGGCCAGACCCAGGGCACGGATATCTACATGCGCAGCAGCACCACCACCAGCACCACCGCCAACCGCGTGACGGTGTTGGCGGCCGCCGGCCAGTATGTGCAGGTCACCGGCACCGTGGCGGCCGACAAGAGCCAGGACGGCGGCGTCTGGTACCAGATCAGCTACGGCGGCCAGAGCGGCTATGTGCGCAGCACCATGCCCAGCAACGGAAAGGTCCTGGTCACCGTCTGCCCCTTCACCGACCTGGGAGGCTCCGCTGTCAGCTACTGCAACGGCTATGCCCAGTGGGCCTACCTCAACGGCATCATCAACGGCATCGGCACCACGACCTTCGGCTCCACAAGCAACATCTCCCGGCAGGATATCTGCGTGATCCTGTACAATTACCTGACCGAGAGCCTGGGCATGCGCCTGTCCGGCAGCAGGAGCTTCTCCGACAGCGGCTCCATCAGCGACTATGCCAAGACGGCGGTGGGCGCGCTGGCCAACGTGGGCATCATCACCGGCGACGAGAGCGGCCGCTTCAACCCCACCAGCAGCGCCACGCGCGCGGAGGTGGCCACCATCTTCATGCGGCTGGACAATTACCTGAATTAATAAGCCGCGGCCGGCAAAACCATTCACCCCCTTCGCAGGGCCCGCATAGTATGGGTCACGCGAAGGGGGTGTCGTTATGGACTTGGAGGAGTACGCCCGCCAGGTGCGCAAGGGCGGCCAGGGGCAGGCGCTGGAAAAGCTGGCATCCTCGGCCCAGGGGGAGCGGCTGCTGGCAAAGGTGGACCGGGAAGCGCTGGAGAAGGCAGCCAGGGCGGGGGATATGAAGGCCCTGGGGGGACTGATGCGGGACATCCTGGCCACGCCGGAGGGACGCGCTTTTGCCGCGCAGGTGGAGAAGGCGGTGAAGAGGGATGGACGGTGATCTGGCCGCGCGGCTGGAGGCGGTGCTGTCGGACCCGGTACAGATGGAGAAGCTGACCAAAATGGCCGGGGAGCTGTTTGGGGGGAAGGATGGGGCCGAGCGGGACGGGGGAGCGAAGCCGGACCCCGCCCCAGCATCGCCGGCCCTGGACCAGAAGGTGCTTTCCGCGCTGAGCCGGAGCTTCGGCGGCGGGGAGAGTAGCCGCTCCACGGCGCTGCTGCTGGCCATGCGGCCCTATATGAAGCCGGAGAAGCAGGAGAAGCTGGACCGGGCCATGCAGATCGCCCGGATGGCCCGGATCGCCGGAACGGTGATGAATCAGCTGGGAGGGGACGGCCATGGCCTATAGCGGCGCCTTTCGCCGGGAGACACCGCCGCCCGCGCCGCCCGCTCCGGCCGCGCTCCGGCAGCGAAAACCGCCCCAGGAACAGGAGGGCCTGTCCGGGGCGGTGGGAGCGCTGATGCGGAAGATCGAGTCCATCCACATGGAGACGGACGATCTCATCATGGCGCTGATCCTGTATCTCATGTACCGGGAGAGCGGCGACAAGGATCTGCTCATCATGCTGGGCGCCATGCTTTTGACATAGTCGTTTGAAAGGAGCAGGCTCCTTTCAAACGAGAAGGCTGCGGGCCGATGCGGCGGCGAACTCTGCGAGGCTATTATGCCCTTGGAACAAGGCCGACCTTTTTATAGACCTTGCGGAGCGTTTTCATGGCGATGTAGGAGGCCTTCTCCGCGCCGTTGCGGCAGAGGTTTTCCAGATAGCCCTTGTCCTTCATCAGCCGCTGGGCCTCCTCCCGGATGGGACGGAGGGTCTCGATCACCGCCTCGCCTACGGCGGTCTTGAAGTCGCCGTAGCCGTGGCCGGCAAATTCCGCCTCGATGGCGTCGAAGCTCTTGCCGGTGCAGCTGGCGTAGATCTGCATCAGGTTGGCTACGCCGGGCTTATTTTCCCGGTCGTAGCGCACGCAATGCTCCCCGGTCTCGCTGTCGGTGACGGCGCGCTTGAACTTGCGGGCGATGTCCGCCGGCGCGTCCATGAGGCACACGCGTCCGTTGCCGATGTCGTCGGACTTGCTCATCTTGCTGGTGGGGTCCAGAAGGTCCATCACCCGCGCTCCCACCTTGGGGATGTAGGGCTCGGGGATCTTGAACACGTCGCCGTACACGCCGTTGAAGCGGTGGGCGATGTCCCGGGTCAGCTCCACGTGCTGCTTCTGATCCTCGCCCACGGGCACGTAATCCGGCTGGTACAGCAGGATGTCCGCCGCCATGAGGGAGGGGTATGCGAACAGGCCTCCGTTGATGTTGTCCGCGTTCTTGGCGGACTTGTCCTTGAACTGGGTCATGCGGCTCAGCTCGCCGAACATGGTGTAGCACTGCAGCACCCAGCCCAGCTGGGCGTGCTCGGGCACGTGGGACTGGATGAAAAGGGTGTTTTTCTCCGGGTCCAGCCCGCAGGCCACGTACTGTGCCAGCTGCTCCAGCGTCCGCCGGCGCAGGTCCGCCGGGTTCTGCCGGGTGGTCAGCGCGTGCAGGTCCGCCATGAAGTAGTAGCAGTCAAAGGTCTCGGCGCGCTCCGCCCAGTTCTTGATGGCCCCCAGATAGGAGCCCAAAGTCAGGTCGCCGGAGGGCTTGATGCCCGAGAGCATCACTTTTTTCTTCTCGTCCATGTATCCCACGCTTTCCACGGCGGTCGCCGCCGATGTTGTTATGGTCTCCCCAACAAATAATAATACCACACCCGATTTTTCTTGACAAGCCAGTCAGAATAAAATATGCTAAGATGAGTTTGGAACGAGGGAGGAAGCTCCTATGGACGAGAAGTTTTTTGACGAGCTGGAAGCGCGCATCCCCAAGGGGGAGGTGCGCACCCGCTTTGCCCCCAGTCCCACGGGATACATGCATGTGGGCAACCTGCGCACGGCGCTTTATACCTGGTGCATCGCCCGCCACTACGGCGGGAAATTCATCCTGCGCATCGAGGACACCGACCAGAACCGTCTGGTGGAGGGCGCGGTGGACGTGATCTACCGCACGCTGACCGACTGCGGCCTGGATTGGGACGAGGGCCCGGACAAGGGCGGCCCCGTGGGGCCCTATGTGCAGACCGAGCGCCGGGGGCTCTATCTGCCCTTCGCCCAGCGGCTGGTGGAGCGGGGACACGCCTATTACTGCTTCTGCGACAAGACGGAGAGCGAGGAAGAGTCCGGCTCCTTCGCCAAGGGCGACGACCCCTGCCGGGACCTGCCGGCCGACGAGGTGCGCCGCCGTCTGGACGCCGGCATGCCCTATGTCATCCGCCAGAAGATCCCCAAGGAGGGCTCCACCACCTTCCATGACGAGGTGTTCGGCGACGTGACCGCGCCCAACAAGGACCTGGACGACCAGGTGCTCATCAAGCGGGACGGCCTGCCTACCTATAACTTCGCCAATGTCGTCGACGACCACCTGATGGGCATCACCCACGTGGTGCGCGGCTCGGAGTATCTGGCCAGCGCGCCCAAATATAACCTGCTCTACGAGGGCTTTGGCTGGCCCATCCCCAAGTATGTGCACTGCTCGCCGGTGATGCGTGACGCCCACAACAAGATGTCCAAGCGCCACGGCGACCCCTCCTATGAGGACCTGCTGGAGCGGGGCTATCTGCGGGCGGCCGTCGTCAACTACGTGGCCCTGCTGGGCTGGGCCCCCGGCGGTGAGCGGGAGATCTACTCCATCCGGGAGCTGGCGGAGGCCTTCGATCTGGCCGGCATCTCCAAGAGCCAGGCCATCTTCGACATCGAAAAGCTCACCTATTTCAACGCGGAGTACATCCGCGCCATGGGCCCGGAGGACTTTGCCGCGGCGGCGGAGCCCTATATCCGCCAGGCGGTGAAGGACCCCGCCATCGACCCGGCGGCGGTGGCGGCGCTGCTGCAGCAGCGCACGGAGGTGCTCACCGATATCCCCGGCAAGCTGGGCTTTTTCGATGCGCTTCCCGACTATGACACGGAGCTCTATGTGCACAAAAAATCCAAGAGCGACAGGCAGAGCGCCCTTGTCATGCTCCAGGCGGCGCTGCCGGTGCTGGAGGCGCTGCCGGCCTGGGACGACGAGCACATCCACGACGCGCTCACGGCCCTGGCCGAGAAGCTGGAAGTGAAAAACGCCAAGCTCATGTGGCCGGTGCGCATCGCCGTCACCGGCACCGCCGTCACGCCCGGCGGCGCGGTGGAGATCTGCCGCATCCTGGGCCGGGACGAGACTCTGCGCCGGATGCGGGACGGCATCGAACGGCTGAGCTGACAAAAATTTGACAGCGCGAACACACCTCTTTGCGGACATGATATCCGGGAAGAGGTGTTTTTTTATGAGACGAAGGACCACGATCCGCGTGATCACGTTTTTATCCGCGGCGCTGCTGACGGCGGGCATCTTCGCCGTGCGCGGCACCCGCAAGGCCAACGCCCTGGAGCGATATGCCCGGGCCAGCACGGAGCGCTCCTTTGCGGAGCTGGTGACCAGCGTGAGCGAGCTGTCCAACGCGCTGGAAAAGAGCCAGTACCTGTCGGACCCGGCGCTGGAGAGCGCGCTGTGCACCCAGATATCCGGGCGGGCCATGACCGCCCAGATGGCCATGGAGGGGCTGCCCTATGCCTCCCAGGAGCTGGAGCAGACCGCCAGTTTCGTGGCCAAGGTGGGGGACTATGCCAACACCCTGGCGCGCACCGTCGGGGAGGCGGGGGGCTACTCCGACGAGGAGCTGGAGAATCTGAAGAGCCTGGCCGAGACGGCCTCCGTCATGAAACTGAACCTGCAGGACATGCAGAGCCGCATGGCGGCGGGGGAGATGACCATGGAGGAAGTGTACCGGACGGCCGCCCGCGGCGAGGGCGGCGAGGACAGCCCGCCCCTGGCGGGGGAGAGCTTCCAGACCATGGAGCAGGAGTTCCCCGAGCTGCCCACGCTGATCTATGACGGGCCCTTTTCCGAGACCATGACCAGCCGCCGGCCTCTGAGCCTGGCGGGGATGGAGGAGGTGACCCGGGAGCAGGCCGTCCGCACGGCGGAGAAATTCCTGGGGGCGGCCGAGGGCGACCTGGACGCGGCCGGCGAGTGCGGCGGCGACGTGCCCTGCTGGATCTGCTCCGGACGGGTGAACGGCGGCATGAACACGGTCTATGTGACCAAGCAGGGCGGCAAGATCTGGTCCATGGATACCTCCCGCCCGGTGGGCGAGCAGAGCTTCACCGTGGCCCAGGGCCTGGACCGGGCGGCGGACTATATGGCCCGCTGGGGCATCGAGGGACTGGAGGAGAGCTATCACGCCGTCAGCGGCGGTGTGCTGCTGGTGAATTACCACCATGTACAGAACGGCGTGCGCTGTTACCCCGACCTCATCAAGGTGGGGGTGGCTCTGGACAACGGCAGCCTCGCCAGCTATGACGCGGCGGGCTATATCTGCGCCCACACCAAGCGGAACATCCCGGCGGCAAAGATCAGCGCCCAGCAGGCCCGGGAGGGCGTGAGCCAGGAGCTGACGGTGCAGGAGCAGGCTCTGGCCATCATCCCCTCCGCCGGCGGCCATGAGCGGCTGTGCCACGAGTTTTTGTGCGCCTCCGCCTCCGGGGACCGGTATCTATTGTATGTCAACGCCCTCACGGGAGCCGAGGAAAAGATCCTGATCCTCCTGGAGGATGACACCGGAACGCTGACCGTTTGATGTTTTTTGAAAAAATTAAGAAAAAATTTATAAAAAAGTTCATGCAATCGGCAAAAAAGGGTTGTATCATTCTGTAACTTTTGTTATAATTAAGCCGTTACAGAAAGGTGTGATCCGAAATGAGCTTCATTCCCAATACAACTTGCCGGCGCTGCCACCGGCAGTATCCCGCTTTCCGGGGCCGCTGCCCCTATTGCGGCACCAAGAAGGCAAAGGAGGTCCGCAGCGCTGTCCCGGAGACGGACAGCGCCGTTCCCGGCACCCAAGCGGCCCGGAGCGCGGCGGAGGCCGTCAACTGGCAGATGCTGATCGGCGGCGTGCTGCTGCTGGCGGTGATCATCGCCACCATCGTGATGGTCTCCTATAACGTGGGCCGGGATGTGGGCGACCAGCAGACCGTCCAGCAGAATCAGCAGCAGACGCAGCAGGATTCGCCGCCGACCGCCTATCCGGTGATGACGCCGGTTCCGTCTCCCACGCCGACGCCTGCGCCCAGCATCCAGACCATGCAGATCACCTGGATCGGCAACCAGAGCGTGACGGACTATTCCGGATTGTCTTTCGGCGCGCGCAAGGGCGACGTATACCAGAACTTCAAGGTCAGCTGGTTCCCCATCGACGTGGTGGCCATTCCGGTATGGAGCAGCTCGGATGAGAACGTGGTCACCGTCGATCCGGTGGAAGGGGTCGAGACCACGTTGCGGTTCGTCGGCAACAGCGGCGACACGGCGACCATCTCCGTGGATGTGAACGGATCGGTCCGCTCCTTTGACATCCGCATCAACTGAGATGACGGCGGCGCTTCCCAGCGCCGCCGCCTCTTTGCAAGATTTCGTTTTTTTGTCTTGACAACAGACAGAGAATGCGCTAAAATTAGCAAGCTGACGGACGATTGGCGCAGCTGGTAGCGCATCCGCTTGACGTGCGGGAGGTCACAAGTTCGAGTCTTGTATCGTCCACCAAGATTGAGAAATCCGAACTTGATTCCAATAGGAAACGGGTTCGGATTTCTTGTTTTCATCGAGGACATTGGGATATGAAGCGGAGGCGGGCGCGATGCCCGCCTCCTATATGGTAGTGCCCTTAAGTGTAGCCTCATTATCATTTCTGGGAGGTAACATCTGATGGCAGCAATTCTTCTTTTGGTGCTGGCTCATTTGGCTCTTTCGTGATTTCAAAATATATATCGTTTCCACTGACTATCATCTTCATGGGGTTGCTATATATTGCTTCCATAGATTCTATAACCTTGAGGAAAGGCTCTATCACTTGGAACCTTGCTTTTGAATAAATCTTATCTTGTCCTTTAATGATGAACCTTGTTTCTCCGAGAATACTAGAAGCATCAGACACGGATTGCATGCGAACTCGTTGCTTACCCGCTCCTGCTTTGGTATACAAATGAGTGCGGGCATTAGTTAAGTCAAACGGCACTTTTGTCATAGTATTACCTATGGCTTCATACAGTTCTGACTGAGAGATACCGACTTTTGAATTAAGGCTTCCTTTGCTGACTGCGTATGTAGTATTTAGAATGGAATCGTGGATTTCAATAAACTCCTCTGCGCGGTGTTGAAGATCAGCTTTTAATCGGGAAACGTATTCAGCATCAAAATGCCCTGAAAGTTGGACTTCCAATAATCTGGCCATAGCATATGAGGCCAAGCCGATTCTATAGCTTTGATAGTGTTGGCGCAATTTCTCAATACATTCTTTCTTATGCTTTTTGTTCTTATGAGACGCGGCATAGGTGGTAAGTTCGTCTTTGATAGTCCTTTGGTAAAAAATGGAGTTTTGCCCTTGCTCTCTGCGAATGTTGCTTACTGTGACCAAGTGGGAATGCAGTAGTGAATCATTTCCGTTCAGGGAACCTAAGTCTCCTGCGATTTGCTGGAGAAAGGCAATATCATTTTGAATCTGCGCCTGCTTGTCAGACTCCAGAAATAAGAGAATTGATCGTGTTTCTTCTTGAATGGCTCCGAGACGTTTGTTAATTTCATTTAGGTAATATGTGGCGGTAGCGACTGAGGCCAAACTAAAAGTAATGTTTGCCACATTTGCCATCGCCTCTTTGCTGAAATCGATGGGAGTAATATCTGTCTGATTGCCAAAACCATTTCCTGTGGATGATTTTAGGTTGGATATGTATGCTCCATTTCCCTTTTGAAAAAGCTGTTCAGATAGTATACTTTTCCCATTGAAAGTTATAGAATAGGCTGTCTGCTCAACGGCATGTTGATTCAGTAATGAAGTCCCCACTGCGGGAATTGCACCTATGAGTGGATTCAACTCTACGGCCCGGTTTTTTAATACAATGTACTTATCAGAGCCCGTTGTATCAGGAATTTCACAGCGAGAAATGGAGATACCTTTTTCCTTCTCAAGTCCGGCTAATATAGACAGCATGTCTTTCTGCTGAACTATTTCGTCCATAGTACTCACTCCCGGTAGGTGATGTTCCATTATTGCACAAACTCGCAATGAGGGCAAGTGGCTGTTTGCATTTATTCAAGATTTACAATACTACATTAACACATAAGAGGCGGGCGCGATGCCCGCCTCTTGCGCGTCAGTGCTCCATGTCTTGTGTCTTTTGCTTCGCCGGATGGACGCTCGGCTGCGGCGAGACGTCTTTCAGCTTGGCCAGCACGGAAGAACGCTCCTGCTTCTGTTCGGCAGGGTCCGGCAACAGGCCGGGAATGATCTTATCGACCCAGGCGCGAATCTCCTTTAGCTTGCGCAGATCGCCTTGGATGGCCGCCAGCCGGGTTTCCTTGTCCCGGTTCTGCTCCCGCAGGGCGTTGTACTCCGCTTGCAGAGCCTGGACTGGCACATCGTCCACTCCGCCGTGGTGCATGAGATAGCCATACGCCTTTTTCATGGCGGCAAGCTCATCCTTGTGCTCGGCGGCGTACTTCTCCTTGGCCCGCTTGAAGCCCTTTTTGCTGTAAGCGTCGTACACGGGCTTGAGCTTTATGTATGTCTCGTATGCATCCAACGTGGCGGCGATGACCTTCATTCGCTTTTCGTTGGCTCGCATATCCTTGCGGATCGTGTCTGCTTTGCTCTGCGTCGCAGACAGCTTGGCCCTGAAAGCGTCCACGGAGATCAGACCGTTTTCTTTCAGATACGATATGGCTTGCATCACCTTATCGAAATCTGTAGCGGTGCCTTTGAGCTGCCCCAGGGCGGACCAGCCAGCGCGCTCATCCTCCCGCATCTCCATGTACCGGGCCAGCAGCGCCGGGACGGTCGGCTCATTTCGCGTTTCCAGAGCGTTCGCCAGCGTGTCCAGCCACGCTTTCAAATGCCGGATGTGGGCGCGGATGGATGCCAT
>CANQIO010000033.1 GCA_947624065.1 uncultured Oscillospiraceae bacterium
GAGGTGGCCCGCATCGACCCGCGCACCGGCAACGCCTCTCTGAAGATCAGCTCCAACTCCGAGTATACCGACGCGCTGCTCTCCGTGAACGAGCAGATCCGCGACGAGGTCCTTACCGAGGGCAAGCGGCTGAAGGTCTATGTGATCGAAGTGCGCAAGTCCGCCCGCGGTCCCCAGGTGCTCATCAGCCGGACCCATCCGGTGCTGGTCAAGCGCCTGTTCGAGCTGGAGGTGCCCGAGATCGCCGACGGCACCGTGGAGATCATGTCCATCGCCCGGGAGGCGGGCTCCCGCACCAAGATGGCCGTGTGGAGCACGGCGGCGGACGTGGACCCCATCGGCGCCTGCGTCGGGCCCCGGGGCGGCCGCGTGTCCAGCGTGGTGGATGAACTGGGCGGCGAGAAGATCGACATCGTCAAATACAGCGAGATCCCCGAGGAATATGTGGCCGCGGCCCTCTCCCCGGCGGAGGTGCTGAACGTATATATGGATGAGGAAGGCAAGAGCTGCCGGGTCATCGTGCCCGACAACCAGCTGTCCCTCGCCATCGGCAAGGAGGGCCAGAACGCCCGCCTGGCCGCGAAGCTCACCGGCATCAAGATCGACATCAAGCCGGAGAGCGAGGATTGATATGGCAGAGCCCGTACGGATGTGCGTGGGCTGTCGGACCCACGTCCCCAAAAAGGAGCTGATCCGCATCGTCCGCACCCCGGCGGGCGAGGTGGTGGCCGACGCCAAGGGGAAGCTGCCCGGCCGGGGCGCCTATATCTGCCGGAAGGCGGAGTGCCTGATGAAGGCGCAAAAGAGCCGGGCGCTGGAGCGGATGCTGGCTGTGCCCATCAGCCCTGAGACGTATGCCTCCCTGGCGGAGGCTGTCGGGCGTGCCGATGGATAAGGCCCTGGGCTATCTGGGGATGGCGGCGAGGGCCGGCCGTCTGGCCGTCGGCGCGGAGGACTGCGGCAAGGTCCTGCGCGGCCGGAAGGGAAGGCTGCTCATTGCGGCGTCCGACGCCGGATCGGCCACAGTCGGCCATGTGACGGCCCTGGCGCGGGACCGATGCCCGGTGCTGTGCACGGCCTATACGAAAAACGAGATCGCCCGTGCCGTCGGCCGGGCTGTCCCCGTGGCAGTGGTCCTCATCACAGATGAGGGGCTGGCAAGGGCTTTCGCGGCGTCCGCCCAATTGGATCGAGGAGAAGAGGAGGAGCGAGTATGAGCTTGATGAAATACCGTGTGCATGAGGTGGCCAAGGATTTTGGCGTCACCTCCAAGGTCATTACCGAGATCTTGACGGAGTATGCCACCACGCCCAAGAACCATATGCAGGTGCTGGAGGATGAGGAACTGAGCATCATCTTCGAGTATCTGACCCAGCATAACCAGGTGGAGAGCATCGCCGAGGTGTTCGCGGAAGGCGCCAGCCAGCCCAAGGCGGAGCCCGCCGCGAAGGAGGACCGGCCTGCCCCGGAGAAGAAGGCCGCGCCCCAGCAGAGCCCGAGCGAATCCCCCGCTCCTCAGAATCAGGCCAAGCAGCCCAAGCCGGAAAAGCCCCACGTTCCCAGACAGCAGCCCCAGAAGAAGGTGGTGGACACCCGCGGCTCCACCAACACCGACCTTTCGAAATACGACGAGCGCTTTGACCGCATGGCCGGCGACAAGGCCGACAAGATGAAGCGCGGCAAGGAGAAGATCGGCAAGGGCAACAAGCAGCGCCAGAATACCGCCGCCGCCAGCGCCAAGCGCCGGCAGGAGGAGCGGGACAAGATGCAGCGGCTCCAGTTCGAGATCGCCAAGAAAGCCCCCACGCGGGTGCAGATCCCCGACGAGATCTCCGTGCAGGAGCTGGCCGTGCGCATGAAGAAGAGCGGCGCCGAGGTGGTCCGCAAGCTGGTCAAGATGGGCGTCATGGCCGGCCTGCCCGACGTGATCGACTTCGATACCGCCGCCCTGGTGGCCATGGAGTTCAACTGCAAGATCGAGCATGAGGTGGTCGTGACCGTGGAGGAACGGCTCATCGACGACCATGTGGACACCGAGGAAGAGCTGGTTCCCAGAGCGCCCGTGGTGGTGGTCATGGGCCACGTGGACCACGGCAAGACGTCTCTTTTGGACTATATCCGCAACACGAAGGTGGCCGCCGGAGAGGCCGGCGGCATCACCCAGGCCATCGGCGCCTATGTGGTCCAGATCGGCGGCAATCCCGTCACCTTCCTGGATACGCCGGGCCATGAGGCGTTCACCTCCATGCGCGCCCGCGGCGCCATGGTGACGGACGTGGCCATCCTGGTGGTGGCCGCCACCGAGGGCATCAAGCCCCAGACCGTAGAGTCCATCAACCACGCCAAGGCCGCCAATATCCCCATCGTGGTGGCCATCAACAAGATGGATATGCCCGGCGCCAACCCGGAGCGGGTCAAGCAGGAGCTGACCGAATACGAGCTGGTGGCCGAGGAGTGGGGCGGTGACACCATCGTGTGCCCCATCTCCGCCAAGACTGGCCAGGGCATCGACAATCTTCTGGAGATGCTGGCGCTGCAGACCGAGATGCTGGGTCTGCGGGCCAACCCCAACCGCGCCGCCAGCGGCACCGTCATCGAGGCACGGCTGGACAAGGGCCGCGGCCCGATCATGACCGTGCTGGTACAGAACGGCACCCTGAAGCAGGGCGACGTGATCATCGCCGGCACCGCCGTGGGCCGCGTGCGCACCATGATCAATGACAAGGGCCAGCGGGTCACCGAGGCTGGCCCCTCCGTGCCGGTGGAGATCGCCGGTATGGGCGAGGTGCCCAACGCGGGCGACACCTTCAACGCCGTGGCCGACGAGCGCATGGCCCGCGAGCTGGTGGAGGAGCGCAAGGCCAAGGAGAAGCTGTCCGCGTCCGCCGCTCCCAAGAAGGTCTCCCTGGACGACCTGTTCGCCCGCATCCAGGAGGGCGAGATGAAGGACTTCAACATCATCGTCAAGGCCGACGTGAAGGGCAGCGCCGAGGCGGTGAAGGCCTCGCTGGAGAAGCTCTCCAACGAGGAGGTCCGGGTGCGGGTCATCCACTGCGCCGTGGGCGCTATCAACGAGTCCGACGTGATGCTGGCCTCCACGTCCGGCGCGGTCATCGTGGGCTTCAACGTGCGGCCTGACAACGCCGCCCGGGACAGCGCTGTCCGCGACCATGTGGACATCCGCCTGTACCGGGTCATCTATGACTGCATCAACGAGATCGAGGCGGCCATGAAGGGCATGCTGGCGCCCAAGTTCCAGGAGAAGATCATCGGCCACGCCGAGGTCCGCCAGACCTACAAGGTCTCCAAGGTGGGCACCGTCTGCGGCTGCTATGTACTGGACGGCAAGATCCAGCGCAGCTGCAAGGTCCGGGTGCTCCGGGACAACATCGTGGTATACGAGGGCGACCTGGCCAGCCTGCGCCGGTTCAAGGACGATGTGCGCGAGGTGGCCGCGGGCTACGAATGCGGCATGCAGGTGGAGAAGTTCAACGACATCAAGGAACAGGATGTCATCGAGTGCTTTGTGATGGAGCAGATCAATGCCTAACCACCATATCGACCGTATCAATGACGATATCCGCCGGGTCCTGGCCGAAAAGCTGCGGGACGTGAAGGACCCCCGCATCCAGCAGGGCGCCATGCTCACCGTCACCCATACCGACACCTCCGCCGATCTGCGCCATTGCAAGGTATTTGTGAGCGTGCTGGGTCAGGCGGACGAAAGGCAGCTGATGCGCGGGCTGAAATCCGTATCCGGCTATCTGCGCCATGAGCTGGGCCAGAGCCTGGATCTGCGGTATACCCCCGAGCTTCATTTCCAGCTGGACGACTCCATCGCCCATGGAGCCTATATCAACCGGCTGATCGACGATCTGGATATACAACATGACGACGATGATGACCCTCAATGACTGCATAACATTTCTCAATGACCACGACGGATACCTGCTCCTGACGCATATCCGTCCGGACGGCGACACGCTTGGCAGTGCCGCCGCCCTTTGTCATATCCTGCGCCGGATGGGAAAGGTGGCTTTCGTCTACGACAACCCCCAGATGACGGACACCTATGCGCCGTTCCTGACGCCGTTCCTGGCCCTGGAGGGGTATACGCCCCTGTGTACGGTGGCGGTGGATCTGGCGGCGGAGAATCTCTTCCCCGAGGGCTTCGGCGGGGGGAAGGTCGAGCTGTGCATCGACCACCATCCCACCAACAGCCGCTATGCGGAGAATCTGCTCTGCATGCCGGAGAAGGCCTCCTGCGGGGAGATCATCCTGGAGCTGGCCCAGGCGCTGGACCTGCTGGACAAGCGGACGGCGGACCTGCTCTACATCGCCACGGCCACCGACTGCGGCTGCTTCGTCTATGCCAACACCAACGCGGACACCCATCGCGCGGCGGCCGCGCTCATCGAGGCGGGAGCGGACTACAAGGCGCTCAATAAGCTCTTTTTCCGCACCTTCTCCTATGCCCGGCTGAAGCTGGAGGGCATGATCTACGCGGGGATGCAGCGCTTTGGCGACAATGGCTGCGTGACGGTGGCCACCATCACGCTGGATATGCTCCAGGAGAGCGGCGCCACCGAGGCGGACTGCGAGGATCTGGCATCCCTGGCCGGCAAGGTGGCCGGCAACCGGGTGGCCGTCACCGTCCGGGAGCTGGAGAAGGGCGTCAGCAAGATCAGCCTGCGCAGCGGGGAGGACTTCGACTCCGCCGCCATCTGCGCGCTCCACGGCGGCGGCGGCCACAAAATGGCCGCGGGCTGCACCATCCGTTCCGACCCCGATGAGGCCCGGGACGCCATCGTCTGGGATATCCTGGAGGCGCTTTGATGGACGGCCTGCTTCTGGTGGACAAGCCCATGGAGTGGACCAGCATGGACGTGTGCGCCCATCTGCGGGGCGTGCTCCATGAGCGCCACATCGGTCATACCGGCACGCTGGACCCCAACGCCACGGGCCTGCTGGTGGTCCTGACCGGCAAGGGCACCAAGGCCGCCAAATACGCGGAGAACGACGAAAAGGAATATGTGGCCCGCCTCCGGCTGGGCACCGTCACCGATACCCAGGACATCTGGGGCACGGTGCTGCGCCGGGAGGACCCGGCCGTCGGCCGAGAGGAGATCGAGGCAGTGCTGGACCGGTTTCGGGGACCAATCCTGCAGCTGCCGCCCATGTATTCGGCCATCAAGCACCGGGGCAAGAAGCTCTATGAGATCGCCCGCCGGGGCGGAGACGTGGAGCGGGAGCCCCGGCCCATCACCATCCGCCGCCTGGCGCTGACCGACCGAGACGAGTCGGGGGACTGGGGGCTGGAGATCACCTGCTCCAAGGGAACATACATCCGCACCCTGTGCCACGATATCGGCCAGGCGCTGGGCTGCGGCGGGTGCATGAGCGCTCTGCGCCGGGTCCGGGCAGGGCAGTTCACCATCGCGGAAGCCCATACTTTGGAAGAGATCCGGTCCGATCCGGAGGGCTGCATGCTGCCTCTGGATCGGGTCCTGCAGGGAGGCGAGCGCTGATGCAGACACCGCGCCGCGTGGTGGCCCTGGGCTTTTTTGACGGGGTGCACCTTGGCCATCAGGCCCTCATGGCGCTGGCCCGGCGGCGGGCCGAGGCGCTGGACGCCCGCCCGGCCGTCATCACCTTCGACGCCCATCCGGACGCGGTGGTCCGCGGCATGGACGTGGCCCTGCTGGGGGACCTGGCAGAGCGCAAGAGCCTCATCGCCCGTGTGGGCGGCATCGACGATATCCACGTGTTCCACTTTGACCGGCAGTTCATGCGCGTCGCCTGGGAGGACTTTATCCGCCAGGTAAAGGACGAGCTGGGCGCGGTCCATCTGGTCATCGGCTGGGATTTCTGCTGCGGCTGGCGGGGCGAGGGCACCGCGGCACGCATCGCCGCCTGGTGCGGGGAGCATGGCATGGGCTGCGATGTCGTGGAGCAGGTGACGCTGGACGGCACGCCGGTCAGCTCCACCTATATCCGCTCGCTGGTGGCGGCGGGGGACATGGAGCGGGCCGCCCGCTTCCTGGGTCATGCCTACAGCGTCAGCCATACGGTGGTCCACGGCTGTCAGCGGGGCCGGCGCATGGGCATCCCCACCATCAATTTCCCCATCCCGGAGGGGATCATCGTGCCCCGGCACGGGGTATACGCCACCTGCGCGCACCTGGCCTCGGGGCCGCAGCAGGCTGTCACGAACGTAGGCGTTCGCCCCACCTTCGCCGGGGACGGCCCCGTGACGGTGGAGACCAATCTGCTGGACTATGCGGGGGAGCTCTATGGTCAGGATGTGCGGATCGATTTTCTGGCCTTTCTGCGAGAGGAGACCCGCTTTCCCTCCCAGGCGGCCCTGGCCGAGCAGATCCGGCGGGACATCGACAGCGCCCGGCGGTATTTCCATGACCGGGAGGTGGGCGTCTGATGCGCATTCTCGGCGTCGATCCGGGCATCGGTACGGTGGGCTTCGGCGTGGTGGACGCGGTCCGCGGCCAGGTGTCCTATGTGGCCTGCGGCGCCGTCACCACGCCGCCCAACACGGCCCTTTCGCCCCGGCTGGATATGATCTACAACGATCTGAACGAGCTGATCGTCACCTTTTCCCCGGACGCCATTTCCGTGGAGGAGCTGTTCTTTTCCAAAAACATCACCACCGGCATCGCCGTGGCCCACGGCCGGGGCGTGATCCTGCTGAGCGCGTATCGCAGCGGCGTTCCCGTCTATGAGTACACGCCCATGCAGGTGAAGCAGGCCGTAGTGGGCTACGGAAACGCCAAGAAGCATCAGGTCATCTACATGGTCCAGCGGCTTCTCAATATGAAGTCGCCGCCCAAGCCCGACGACGCGGCCGACGCCCTGGCTTTGGCCATATGCCACGCCAGGAGCATGGCCAGCCGCCTTGCGCCGGAAGGAGGAGAAAACCCGTGTTCTACCATTTGAACGGCGTCGTCACCGATCTGGAGCCCGGCTTGGCGGTGGTGGACTGCGGCGGGGTGGGCTTTGCCGTGAACACCACCGCCAACACCGTTGGCCAGCTGCGCCGGGGGGAGAAGGCCAAGCTCTATATCTGCGAGCAGATCCGGGAGGACGCCTTTGACCTCTATGGCTTCGCCACGCCGGGGGAGAAGCGGTGCTTTGAGATGCTGATCTCCGTGTCCGGCGTGGGCCCCAAGGCCGCGGCGGCCATTCTGTCCGTCAACACGCCGGAGCAGTTTTTCATGGCGGTCATGGGCGAGGACGAACGCGCCCTCACCGCCGCCCAGGGCGTGGGGAAGCGCTTGGCCCAGCGGATCATCCTGGAGCTGCGGGACAAGCTGGGCAAGCAGCAGGACGAGCTGGCCATCAAGCAGCCCGGCGCCGCTGTGCCCGCCGCTGCCGCCGGCCAGAGCATGCAGGCGGACCTGATGAGCGCGCTGACCGTGCTGGGGTATACCCGGTCGGAGTGCGCCGCCGCCATGCGGGGGCTGGACCTGGAGGCCATGAGCCTGGA
Source organism: uncultured Oscillospiraceae bacterium (assembly GCA_947624065.1). Classification (GTDB taxonomy): domain Bacteria; phylum Bacillota; class Clostridia; order Oscillospirales; family Oscillospiraceae; genus CAJOIG01. The sequence continues at coordinate 7,502 of CANQIO010000033.1, forward strand.
GGAGGCCATCCGCGCGGCCCTGCGGGCCATGATGAAGTGAGGGGAGGGAGCCTATGAGCATCAACTTTTCCGGAGACGGCCCGGATGAGGAGATCCTGACTGCCGCTTATCAGCCGGAGGACGCGGCCGAGGCGTCGCTGCGGCCCCGCCGCCTGGCGGATTACACGGGCCAGGAGAAGGCCAAGGAGAACCTGGCGGTGTTCATCCAGGCGGCCAAGCTCCGCAATGAACCGCTGGATCACGTGCTGCTCCACGGCCCCCCGGGTCTGGGCAAGACCACGCTGGCCGGGGTCATCGCCAACGAGATGGGCGTCAGCATGCGCATCACCTCCGGCCCCGCCATCGAAAAGCCCGGCGATCTGGTGGCGCTGCTGACCAACCTGCAGGAGAACGACATCCTCTTCCTGGATGAGATCCATCGGCTGAACCGGTCCGTAGAGGAGATCCTCTATCCGGCCATGGAGGACTATGCCATCGACATCATCCTGGGCAAAGGTCCCTCCGCCAGCTCCGTCCATTTCGGCCTGCCGCACTTCACGCTCATCGGCGCCACCACCCGCTCCGGCCAGCTGTCCGCGCCGCTGCGGGACCGGTTTGGCGTGGTGCTGCGGCTGGAGCTTTACAGCACCGACGATCTGCGCCGCATCGTGGAGCGCAGCGCCGGCATCCTGGGTGTGGAGATCGAGCCGGACGGCGCCGTGGAGATCGCCTCCCGCAGCCGCGGCACGCCCCGGATCGCCAACCGGATGCTGCGCCGGGTCCGGGATTTCGCCCAGGTGAAAGGGGAGGGGGTCATCACCCGCGCCATCGCCAATGAGGCGTTGCTGCACCTGGAGGTGGACCAGGCCGGTCTGGACAGCGTGGACCGGCGGATGCTCCGGGCCATCATCGAGCTCTATGGCGGCGGTCCCGTGGGATTGGAGGCGCTGGCCGCCACCATCAACGAGGAAGCCGTCACCCTGGAGGACGTGTATGAGCCGTTCCTGCTGCAGCAGGGATTTTTGACCCGCACGCTCCGCGGCCGGTGCGTCACCCAAAAAGCCTACGAACACCTTGGGATCGAGTATTTGGGCCAGCAAAAGCTGGACATGTGACCGCTTTCGTCAGAAATATCCAGTAATTGTCAAAAATATTCAATTATAATGCAGAACTTTTGTAAAAAATGCTTGACTTCTTGTAGGAAAGAGCTATAATCTTTAGTGTGTTATTCTAGTTACATTGGAATACCGGATGAAGAGTTGCAGGCTCTGGCAAAAAAACAGGCCGCTGGGGCGGAGGAAGCCCTGGCGGAGCGGTATGCCCGCACCGTGCGCATGTGCACCCGCCCATACTTTTTGATCGGCGGTGACAGCGAGGACCTGATCCAAGAGGGAATGATCGGCCTGCTGGCGGCCATCCGGGAGTATGACAGTGAAAAGGGCGCGTCCTTCAGGACTTATGCCCAAGCGTGTATCCATAACCGTATCCGATCGGCCGTACGCAGCGCCCAGCGCTTGAAAAACGCCCCGCTGAACGACGGCGTCCCCTTAGACGATGTCCTCTCAGATGAATCCCAGTCCCTAGGTACCCACTATTTTCAGCGCAGTCCCGAGGAGCAGGTTCTGGCCAGAGAGACCGAAAAGGAATTCATTACCGCCTATTCACGGTGTTTGTCAAAATTGGAAGCCCAGATCCTCCGTCTGTATCTGGAGGGCCTTTCCTATGAGGAGATGTCCGCCGCCTCGGGCAGAGACGTGAAGGCCGTCGACAACGCCGTTCAGCGCATCCGGCGCAAACTGGCGAAGCTGACCTCAGGCGAAAACAGCGAAAGCTGATCGCAATATACTGCCCTAAAGGGAAATTTTTCATCTAAAGAGAGGAACCGAAATGTACGAAGACAAGACCCTTGTGTGCAAGGAATGCGGACAGGAGTTCGTGTTCACTGCCGGTGAGCAGGAGTTCTATGCCGAGCGCGGCTTCCAGAATGAGCCCCAGCGCTGCAAGGCCTGCCGCGACGCCCGCAAGGCCGCTGCCCGCGGTCCCCGGGAGTTCTTCACCGCCACCTGCGCTGCCTGCGGCGGCGAGGCCCGCGTCCCCTTCGAGCCGAAGAGCGACCGCCCCGTTTACTGCAGCGAGTGCTTCGCGAAGATGCGCGCCGGTGAACTTTGATCGTTAAGTTTGCAAGGGAAAACAGAGGAAGTCCGGCGGGCTTCCTCTGTTTTATTTAGATCGGCGAAATTTCTGTTGAAATCTCCCGCCGGAGCGGATATAATAAGCCTACAAATCAGTACTTCTTCGGAGGATCGGAATTATGTATCAGATCACGAAAGATACCATCGTTTATGATATCATGGTGAACGCCCCCGCTACCCAGCCCCTGTTCCTGGAGATCGGGATGCACTGCCTGGGCTGCGCCTTCGCCACCGGCGAGAGCGTGGAGCAGGCCTGCATGGCCCACGGCGTGGAGGTAGAGCCCTTTGTGGCGAAGGTCAACGCCTTCATCGCCGCCAACGGCGAAAGCGCCTGACAGATGAGCGCCGGCGGGGGAGGACCCCGCCGGTTTTTTATTGCGCAAAAGGAGCACGCTATGATCCGTCTCTCCGCTCGCCTGGCCGCGGTAGCGGCGCTGGTGCCGGCCGGCGCGTCCGTCGTCGATGTGGGCACCGACCACGCCATGGTCCCGGTCTGGCTCGTCCAGACGGGCGTATCAGCGCATGTCCTGGCAACGGATATCCGCCCTGGGCCGCTGCAGAGCGCCGCCGCCCTGTTGGAGCGCACCGGTACAGGGGACCGCATCCACCTGATGCAAACGGACGGCCTGGCCGGGATCGCTCCGGGAGCATACGACACCGTGATCATCGCCGGGATGGGCGGGGAGACCATGGTGTCCATCCTGTCCGCCGCGCCCTGGACGCGCTCTGGCGTACTGCTCATCCTGGAGCCCCAGAGCAAACAGGCGGAGCTGCGGCGGTTCCTTGTGGAGAGCGGCTATGCCATCTCAACAGAGCGCCTGGTGGCCGACGCCGGGCGCATTTACCCCATCCTCACCGCCCGGGGCGGCGTATCGCCGGAGTACAGCCAGGCGGAGCTTCACCTGGGGCGGTTGGAGCAGATCGGGACAGACCCGCTGTTCGGCCGGTATCTGGACGCGGCGCGCGCCCAGGCGGCCAAGGCCGCGCCGTTCGACGCCGCCGCAGCGAAGCTGCTGGAAGAATATGATGAGATCAGGAGGGGACTTGACCATGACCACAGTTGCTGACGTTTTCAATGCCCTCAACGGGAAAGCGCCGGTGGAAAGCAAGATGTCCTTTGACAACGTGGGGCTGCTGGTGGGCCGGGGGAGCCGGCCGGTCACGCGGATCGTGACGGCGCTGGACGTGACGGAGCCGGTCATCGAAGAGGCGGCGGAGCTGGGGGCGGAGCTGATCGTGAGCCACCACCCCATCTTTTTCGAGCTGAAGTCCGTCACGGACGGCGATCAGAACGGCAGCCGCGTCCTGGCCCTGGCGGAACGGGGCATCGCCGCCATCTGCATGCACACCAACCTGGACGCGGCAGCGGGCGGCGTGAATGACGCGCTGATGGCCGCTCTGGGCGGCGCCGTCACCGGCATTCTGGAGCCGGACACCGGCATCGGTCGGGTCGGGACCCTCCCGGCGCCCCTGCCCTTTGCCGATTTTCTGCCCTTTGTGAAAAAGGCGCTGCACGCCAATGGTCTGCGCTACCATGACGCCGGCCGCCCGGTCAAGCGCCTGGCGGTGTGCGGCGGCTCCGGCGGCAGCGACATCGGCCTGGCATCGGCGGCGGGCTGCGACACCTTCGTGACGGCGGACGTGAAGTACAGCCAGTTTCTTGAGGCGGCGTGGCGCGGCGTCAACCTCATCGACGGGGACCATTTCTGCACGGAGAACGTGGTGGTGCCGGTGCTGGCGGGATGGCTGCGCGAGGCTTTCCCCGACGTGGATGTGCGCGTCAGCCAGGTGCACCGGCAGACGGCGCAGTTTCTTTGAAAATGTCATAAACCATCCCTCTTGGGCGTATGTTTTACCAAACATGCCTTGGAGGGATAAGTTGTGGACAGCATCTATGAGGATATCGCCCGCAGAACGGACGGGGACATCTATCTGGGCGTCGTCGGGCCGGTGCGGACCGGGAAATCGACCTTCATCAAGCGTTTCATGGAGACGCTGGTCATCCCCAACATCGAGAACGTATATAAGAAGGAGCGGGCCCGCGATGAGCTGCCCCAGTGCGGCTCCGGCCGGACCGTCATGACGGCCGAGCCCAAGTTCGTGCCGGAGGAGGCCGTGGAGCTCACCTTTGCCGGGCAGACCGCCGCCAGGATGCGGCTGATCGACTGCGTGGGATACATGGTGCCGGGAGCGGAGGGCCTGTATGAGGACGGGACCGAGCGGAAGGTGACCACCCCCTGGTACGACCATGAGATCCCCATGACCCAGGCGGCGGAGGAGGGGACCCGGAAGGTCATCGCCGAGCACTCCACCATCGGTCTCGTCATCACCACCGACGGCACCTTTGGCGATATCCCGCGGGAGAACTACGCGGCGGCGGAGGAACGGGTCATCCGGGAGCTTCTGGACATCGGGAAGCCCTTTGCCGTGCTGGTGAACAGCGCGTTCCCGGAAGGGGAGGCGGCCGCCGCGCTGACGGGGCAGCTCTCGGAGACATACCGGGTGCCATGCATGGCGGTGAACTGCCAGGAGTTGAGCGAGGAGGACATCCACGCGGTCATGGAGGCGGTGCTGTTCCAGTTCCCGCTGCAGGAGCTGAGTCTGTGGCTGCCCTCCTGGGCGGAGGCGCTGCCGGAGGACAGCGAGCTGAAGAAGACCCTGTACGGGATGCTGCTCTCCGCCGGGCAGACCATGAACGCCCTTACCGACGCCTACGGCTGCATGGAATATCTGGGCCAGAGCGAGCTGGTGAGCGCGGCGCGCATCTCCGCCGTCCAGGCCGGCGCCGGCACCGCTTCCGCTGTCATCGAGCTGGAGCCGGGGCTCTATTACAAGACCGTCAGCGAGCAGTCCGGCTTTGAGATCCGTGACGACGCGGACCTGATGGAACTGCTGCGGTCCCTGAAAAGCGTCAAGACCGAGTACGACCATGTCCACGAGGCCCTGGAGCAGGCCCGACAGACCGGCTACGGCATCATCATGCCCGGCCCCGACGAGATGGAGCTGGAGGAGCCCAAGATCATCAGCCGGGGCGGCCGCTACAGCGTGCGCCTGAAGGCCAGCGCGCCGGCCATCCATCTGTTCCGGACCCAGGTGGAGACCGAGGTCTCGCCGGCCGTAGGCGGGGAAAAGGCGTCGGAGCAGATCGTCAACTTCCTCCTGCAGGGATTCGATGGGGACATCAACCGCATCTGGGAGTCCAATATCTTCGGCAAGTCCCTGAACGACATCGCCGAGGAAGGGCTGACCGCCAAGCTCCAGCGGATGCCGCCCAACGTCCGCAAGCGGCTGCAGGGGACCATCCAGCGGCTGGTGAACGACGGAGGCTACGGCTTGATCTGCATCGTTCTGTGACGACAAAACCGTTGCGTCAATATGCTTTCGCGAGGTATAATGGTCTGGCGGCCATATACCTCGCTTTTTGTTTTTCTGTCTGAGCATAGCTGTCCCACCGGCAACATAAGCTACAGCGAGGTGGTGGGACGGAAATGGCAAACCGGATCAAGTGGTGGTTTCCCCTGGCGGCAGCGGCGGTGCTGGCGGCGGTCGCCCTGGCGGGCCGGCAGGCGGATCTTGCGGCGGATGGCGCGGCGCAGCCGCCGGTGCTGGTGATCGACCCTGGCCATGGCGGCGCGGACGGCGGCGCTGTGGCGGCCGACGGCACGCTGGAGAGCGAGATCAACCTGGACATCGCTCTGCGGCTGGAGGCGCTGGCCCGGTTCTGGGGGCTGGACCCGGTGATGACCCGCCGAGAGGAAGCGATCGGCTATCCCGCCGGCGCGGACACCATCGCCAAGAAAAAGGTCGCCGATCAGCACGCCCGTCTGGCGCTCATCAATGGCACACCGGGAGCGGTGCTGGTGAGCATCCACCAAAACAACTATCCCGCCGCGTCGCCCAGCGGCATCCAGGTTTTCTACAACGCCGCGCCCGGTGCGGACGCCTTCGCGCAGCTGGCCCAGGGAAACCTCACCGCGCATCTTTTGCCGGGAAACCGGCGCGTAGCCGCCCCGGCGGACCCAGGCGTTTTTCTCATGAAGAGGACCACCTGTCCGGCCATCCTGGCCGAGTGCGGCTTTTTGTCCAATCCCGGCGACCTGGCCAAACTGCGAACACCGGAGTACCGCACGCAGCTGGCCGTGGTGCTGCTGGGCAGCTATCTGCAATACATAAGAGGGACGATCACATGAAAGACAAGACCATGTTTTACTGCTCCGCCTGCGGCTACGAGACCTCCCGCTGGCAGGGCCAATGTCCCGGCTGCCGGGCATGGAACACGCTGGTGGAGGCGCCAGCGGCCCCCAAGGCCGCGGAAAAGGTCCGGCCTGTGCGCCGGGCTATGCCCAGAAAGCTGGCGGAGCTGGACGAGACGGAGGAGCTGCGGTTCTCCACCGGCATCGCGGAGCTGGACCGGGTGCTGGGCGGCGGCGCTGTGCGGGGCTCCATCGTGCTGTTCGGCGGCGCGCCGGGCATCGGCAAGTCCACGCTGCTGCTGCAGGCCTGCGGGAGCATCGCCCCGGACGAGTCGATCCTCTATGTGACCGGCGAGGAGAGCGAGCACCAGCTGAAGATGCGCGCCCGCCGGCTGGGGGTGGACCGGGAGCAGCTGCATGTGCTGGCGGGCACGGATATCAACGACGTGATCGCCGCCATCGAGGACCTGGAGCCGGAGATCGTCGTCATCGACTCCATCCAGACCGTCTACGACCCCGCCCAGAACACCGCCCCCGGCAGCGTGGGCCAGGTCAAGCAGTGCGCCATGGAGATCATGCAGCTGGCCAAGAGCGCCGGCTTCACCGCCTTTGTGGTGGGCCATGTGAACAAGGAGGGGGCCATCGCCGGCCCCAAGGTGCTGGAGCACATGGTGGACTGCGTGCTGTACTTCGAGGGCGACGGCAGTCTCAGCTACCGCATCCTCCGGGCGGAGAAGAACCGCTTCGGCTCCACCAACGAGATCGGCGTGTTCGAGATGGTCCGGGAGGGACTGCGGGAGGTGCCCAACCCCTCGGAGGTGATGCTGGCTGGCCGGCCGGTGGGCGTGCCCGGCACCTGTGTGGCCTGCGTGATGGAGGGCAGCCGGCCCATCCTGGCGGAGGTACAGGCGTTGCTGACGCCCAGTGGCTTCACCGCGCCCCGCCGGACATCCAACGGCCTCGACTATAACCGGCTGTACCTGCTGCTGGCGGTGCTGGAAAAGCGCGGCGGGATGAATGTGAACGCCTGTGACGCCTATGTGAATGTGGTGGGCGGCCTGACGCTGGACGAGCCCGCCGCCGACCTGGCGGCCTGCCTGGCCATCGCCTCCAGCTTTCGGGACACGCCCCTGCCGGACAAGCTGGCGGCGGTGGGGGAGGTAGGGCTCACCGGGGAGATCCGGTCGGTCCAGGCGCTGGAGCAGCGCCTGGCCGAGATCGCCCGCCTGGGCTTTGCTCAGTGCGTGATCCCCGCCCGCATCCGGGGCCAGCTGAAGGCGCCCGCCGGCCTGGAGCTGATTTATGTAAAGACGCTCCGGGAGGCCGTGGAAAAAACGCTGTGACGCTCCTGATAGGGGAGAGGTATCGGCCGCTTCTGGCGCAAAGCCTTGCGGCGCAAGGGCTCGCGGTGTTTTGGCTCCCCGATAACGCCGCCGTGGACCCTCGTCTGGCCGGCCACGCCGATCTGAGCGTGTTCGTCAGCGGCCGCCGGGCCGTCGTCGCGGAGAGGGTCTATCCCTATATTGTGAACTTTTTAACTAATAGGGGATACAGCGTCGACCGTTCGAGTAGGCAGGGACCGGTCTATCCTGACGATGTGGGACTGTGCGTGTGCCGCACGGGGAAATATACTATATACGATCCTGAGACGGCCGACCCGGCCGTGCTGGCCATGCTGGACGGTGTCCCGGTAGCCGTGCGCCAGGGCTACGCCCGCTGCGCTGCGGCGGTCGTGGATGACCATTCCATCATCACCGCGGACGCTGGCATCTCCAGAGCCGCGAAAAACGCGGGGATGGATGTGCTGGACATCGACACCGGACACATTGCATTGGACGGCTATGATACCGGCTTCATCGGCGGTGCATCATTTCTATTTAATAATAATAATGTGTATTTCACTGGAACACTGGATGAGCATCCGGACAAAGAGAACATCATCCGGTTCATCGCAGAGCATGGCAAAAAGTCGGTGTTCCTCACGGACCGGCCTATTTTTGATATCGGGGGCGCGGTCGCCGTTTAGCCCTTCCCTAAATTCGGCATAATATTAATTATGCCGAATTTTTTGTGTATTTTGCCACTGGACAGGCCCTGTCCCCTCTGGTATGATTAGGCAGGGATCGGAGGCGTTCTTATGAGCTATCAGACCGAGGCGCCCCGCGTGCTGCGGGAGTTTTTGGTGTACCACGACACCATCAAGGGCCAGTCGGAACGGACGGTGGATTCGTATTTCATGGATCTGCGCACGTTCACGCGCTATTTGTATATCAGCCGGGACCTGGTGCCCAGGGACATGCCGCTGGAGGACATCGACATCCGCAGCGCCGACCTGGACTTTTACGGCAAGGTGACGCTGGCGGAGGTCTATGACTATCTGGCCTATCTCTCCCGGGACCGGGAGCTGAACGCCGCCAGCCGCGCGCGGATGATCACCAGCATCCGGGGCTTTTACAAATACCTCACTGTCAAGACCAAGCAGCTGGCGGAAAACCCCGTCCAGGACCTGGACACGCCCAAGCTGCAAAAGTCCCTCCCCCACTATCTGACGCTGGAAGAGAGCCAGCGTCTGCTCAGCGCCGTGGACGGTGCCAACAAAGAGCGGGACTATTGCATCTTATGTCTGTTCCTCAACTGCGGGCTGCGCATCTCGGAGATGGTGGGTCTGAACCTGACGGACATCCGGGCCGACAGTCTGCTCATCCACGGCAAGGGCAACAAGGAGCGGGTGGTCTATTTGAACGACGCCTGTGTCCGGGCCCTGAACGACTGGCTGGCCATCCGAAAGGACATCGCCACAGCCGACAAAAACGCCGTTTTCCTCTCCAGCCGCCGCAAGCGGGTCAGCGTGGACGCCATCCAGGTGATGGTCCGCAAGACGCTTCTGAAGGCTGGTCTGGACGCGGACGCCATCTCCCCCCACAAGCTGCGCCACACGGCGGCCACCCTGATGCTGCAAAACGGCGTGGACGTGCGCACGCTCCAGGAGATATTGGGCCACGAGAGCCTGAACACCACCCAGATATACACCCACATCGCCAACGCCGAGCTGAAAAAGGCCGCCGCCGCCAATCCCCTGGCGGGCTTTGCCCCGGCGAAGGGCGGAAAGGATTGACCCGCTATGGTATTTTCCAGCATCCTGTTCCTGTTCCTCTATCTGCCGGTGACGCTGGCGGTCTATTACCTGGTCCCCGCCCGCTGGCGCAACGTGTGGCTGTTCGCCGTGAACCTGGTGTTCTATGGCTGGGGCGAGCCGGTGTATATCCTGCTGATGGTCTTTTCCATCTGCCTGAACTATGTCAGCGGCCTGCTCATCGGAAAGCACCGGGACACCGACCGGAAAAAGGCCCGCCGGGTGCTGGTGGTCAACACGGTGCTGAACCTGGCGATGCTGTTCTTTTTCAAATACTTCGATCTCATGGCACGCACCCTCAGCGCCATCCCCGGCGTGGACATCCCCACCCTGGGGCTGTCGCTGCCCATCGGCATCAGCTTTTACACCTTCCAGACCATGAGCTACCCCATCGACGTGTACCGGGGCGACGGCCATGTGCAGCGAAATTTCATCAAATTCGGCACCTTCGTGGCCCTCTTCCCCCAGCTCATCGCCGGTCCCATCGTCCGCTACAAGGACATCGCCGCCCAGCTGGATGAGCGGCACGAGACGCTGGACAAGTTCGCCTCCGGCGTGCAGCGGTTCATCGTGGGCCTGGCCAAAAAGGTGCTGATCGCCAACAACGTGGGCATGCTCTGGGACGTCTACGCCGACGCCGCCCCCGGCCAGCTGACTTTCATGGGCGCGTGGCTGGCGGCCATCGCCTTCTCCCTGCAGATCTATTTTGATTTCTCCGGCTATTCGGACATGGCCATCGGCCTGGGCCGGATGCTGGGCTTCGAGTTTCTGGAGAACTTCAACTACCCCTATATCTCCAAGTCCGTCACCGAGTTCTGGCGGCGGTGGCACATGAGTCTGGGAACCTGGTTCCGGGACTATGTGTATATCCCCCTGGGCGGCAGCCGAAAGGGCCTCCCCCGCCAGATGCTGAACCTGCTGATCGTGTGGGCGCTGACGGGCCTGTGGCATGGGGCCAGCTGGACCTTCCTCTTCTGGGGGCTCTATTACGCCTTCTTCCTGATCCTGGAGAAGCTCTTCCTGCTCCGGTGGCTGGACAGGCACCACGCGGCGGGCCACGTCTACACCCTCCTGGTGGCGGTGTCCGGCTGGGTCATCTTCCAGCAGACCAGCGTCAGCCAGACGCTGGTGTTCTTCCAGGCTATGTGCGGGCTCGGTCCGGCCGGCTTCTGCGCCGGGCAGGACCTCTATTACCTCTCCAGCTTCGGTCCGGTGCTGCTGGCGGCCTGCTTTGCCAGCCTGCCGGCGGGCAAGGCGCTCTTTGCCAAGCTGCCGGAAAAGGTGCGGGCCGTGTCGGTGCCGGTGCTGATCCTGGCGGTGTTGACCGTGTCCACCGCCTATTTGGTGGACTCCACCTATAACCCCTTCCTCTACTTCAAGTTCTGAGGTGGCATCCATGAAAAAAGCAGCCAATATCGCCGTCGCGGCCGTATTTTTGATCTTCATCGGGGCGTTTTCCGTCCTGCATTTCGCCGTCCCCGACCGGGAATTCTCCGAGCAGGAGAACCGATACCAGCAGCAAGCGCCGGAATTCTCCTTCCGGGCGCTGTTCGACGGCGCTTTCACCTCCAAATTCGAGACCTATACCACCGATCAGTTCCCCTTTCGGGACCGCTGGATCACCATGAAGGCCCGGTGCGAGCTGCTCAGCGGGAAAAAGGAGAACAACGGCGCTTATTACTGCGGCGACACGATCCTGGCCGATTATGAGAACCCCGGCAGGGACGATATCGACCGCCGGGTGGACTATGTGAACGCCCTGGCGGAGAAGATCGACGCGCCGGTCTATTTCGGCCTCATCCCCGGCCCCACGATGATCAACGCCTCCCTCCTGCCCAAGAACGCCCCCACCGACGACCAGCAGACGGTCCTGGACTGGGCCTATCACCGCAGCCGCGCCGCCGCCAACATCGACCTTGCCTCCGCCCTGGGCGCCCACAGGGACGAATACATTTATTACCGCACCGACCACCACTGGACCAGCTTGGGCGCCTATTACGGCTACACCGCCATCTGCGAGACCATGGGCCTGACCCCCTCCCCCCTGTCCGCCTATGACCGGCAGACGGTCAGCGAGGATTTCTGCGGCACCACCTGGTCCTCCTCTGGCTTCACCTGGGTCGCCCCAGACACCATCGAGACCTTCGTGCCCGACGACGGCACTGCCAGCATCACCCTCTTCAACGGCCGGGAGCAGCTCGCCACGCCGCTGTATGACACCTCCTACCTGGAGAAAAAGGACAAGTATTCCATGTTCCTGGGCGGCAACGCGCCCCTGCGCAGCATCGAGACGGGCCACGACGGGCCCAGCCTTCTGATCGTCCGGGACTCCTATTCCGACAGCCTTGCCCCCTTCCTGCTGGAGCACTTCTCCCGCATCGACCTGGTGGACCTGCGCTATTATGCCAGCTCCCTCTCCGCCTATATCGCCGAGAATGGCTTTGACGCGGTGCTGGTGCTCTACAGCGTGCCCAATTTCACCACGGATCTGAATCTATTCCTGCTCTCACTGTGAACAAGGAGGATACCATGAAAGTGACATTAGACCCCGGAGCCATCATGCCCACCCGGGCCCACGCGCTGGACGCGGGCTTGGACCTCTATGCCCGGGAGGCGGGCGTCATCCCCGCCGGCGGCAGCGCCGTCATCGACACCGGCGTGCACGTGTCCATCCCCGCCGGGGCGGTGGGCATGCTCAAGAGCAAGAGCGGCCTGAACGTGAAGCGGAACATCCTCTCCGAGGGCGTCATCGACGCCGGCTATACCGGCCCCATCGTGGTCAAGCTCTATAACCACGGCACCGAGGACGTGGCCGTGACGCCGGGGATGAAGATCACCCAGCTGGTGATCCTGCCCATCCTGACGCCGGAGCTGGAACTGGCGGACGCTCTGGAGGAGACGGAGCGGGGCGACGGCGGCTTTGGGAGCACCGGCGCATGAGCGGCGCGCTTCGCATCGCGCTGCTGCAGCTTTCGCCCACTGGCAGCCTGGAGGGAAACCTGGAAAAGGGCCTGCGCGGCTGTGAAGAGGCCCGGCGGCTGGGCGCGGACATCGCCCTGTTCCCGGAGATGTGGAGCAGCGGCTATGACATCTACGGCCGCCCCGCCCCGGTCTGGACCGCCGACGCCATCGACGCCGACAGTCCCTTTGTGCGCGCCTTTGGCCGGCAGGCGGCGCAGCTGGACATGGCCATCGGCGTCACCTTTCTGGAGCGGCATCCGGGCGGGCCCCGGAACACACTGGCCCTCTATGACCGCCACGGCGAGCGGCAGCTGCTGTACGCCAAGGTGCACACCTGCGACTTCGACGCGGAGCGGGCGCTGACGCCCGGAGAGGACTTTTTCGTTACCGCGCTGGACACCGCCCAGGGGCCGGTCCAGGTGGGGGCCATGATCTGCTTTGACCGGGAATTTCCCGAGAGCGCCCGCATCCTCATGCTCCGGGGCGCGGAGCTCATCCTCGTGCCCAACGCCTGCCCCATGGAGATCAACCGCCTCAGCCAGCTGCGCGCCCGCGCCTATGAGAACATGCTGGCCGTCGCCACCTGCAACTATCCCGCCTCTGTCCCCGACTGCAACGGCGGCTCCAGCGTCTTTGACGGCGTGGCCTATCTGCCCGATGCGGCCGGCTCCCGTGACACCTGTATTCTCCAGGCCGGCCCGGAGGAAGGCGTCTATGCGGCAGAGCTGGACCTTGCGCAGCTGCGGTCCTATCGGGCGCGGGAGGTGCATGGCAACGCCTTCCGGCGGCCGGAAAAATACGGCCCACTGATCGAGAAAGCCGTGGCCCCGCCCTTTGTCCGCCCCGGCCGGCGGGAAAGAACCAGTGACTTGTCAAACTAAGTGCAACAGTGAGAGAGCTCAAGTTCCCACAGATCATGGGGAGAACGGAAGTTAAGAA
>CANQIO010000034.1 GCA_947624065.1 uncultured Oscillospiraceae bacterium
ACCATCTTCGGCTACGGGGCCATGGCGGGCATCCTGGGCGGCGGCGGCCTGGGCGCCATCGCCATCAACTACGGCTACTACCGCCGGCGGGAGCTGGTCATGTGGGTCATGGTCATCCTGCTCATCGTCCTGGTGCAGATATTCCAGAGCACCGGCAACTATATCACCAAACGGAGCGACAAACGCATCCGGTGAAATAAACAAAAAATCATTTTTGAAAAGGAGAATCCCAAAATGAAGAAGATCATCGCCATCGTGCTGGCCCTTGTGCTGGCCCTGAGCCTGGGCGCTGCGGCCCTGGCCGACGACACCGTCACCCTGAAGGTGGGCGCCTCCCCCACGCCCCACGCGGAGATCCTGGAGTTCGCCAAGGACATCCTGGCCGAGCAGGGCATCGAGCTGGACATCGTGGAGTACACCGACTATGTGCAGCCCAACCTGGCCGTGGAGAGCGGCGACCTGGACGCCAACTACTTCCAGCACACCCCCTATCTGAACACCTTCAACGAGGAGAACGACACCCATCTGGTGAGCGTGGGCCTGGTCCACTATGAGCCCTTCGGCATCTATCCGGGCAAGACCGCCTCTCTGGAGGAGCTGGAGGACGGCGCCACCATCGCCATCCCCAACGACGGCTCCAACGAGACCCGCGCCCTGCTCCTGCTGCAGCAGGAGGGCCTGCTCACCCTGAAGGAGGGCATCGACGCCTCCTCCAACGCCACCAAGCTGGACATCGCCGAGAACCCCCACGACTTTGAGATCGTGGAGCAGGAGGCCGCGCAGCTGCCCCTGTCCCTGGAGGACGTGGGCATCGCCGTCATCAACGGCAACTATGCCCTGGACGCCGGCCTGAACGCGGGCACTGACGCGCTGGCCGTGGAGGACGCCTCCGGCGACGGCGCCGTCACCTATGCCAACATCCTGTGCGTCAAGGAGGGCAATGAGGACAACGAGGCCATCCTGGCCCTGCTGGAGGTCCTGCAGTCCGACGAGGTCGCCCAGTTCATCGAGGAGACCTATGAGGGCGCCGTGGTGGCCATCACCGGCGCCGAGGCTGAGACCGAAGAGCCTGAGACCGAGGAAGCCGCCGCGTAAGGCAGCAGCGGAAAACCAAACGCAAAGCCCCGGACATCCGTCCGGGGCTTTTCCTGTCTTTTTGGCGGTCACACATGTTGTGCCGTGCCTGCTGTGGCGGGGTCCGCCTCCGCCAGCTTCCGCAGCCGGACGATCTCGGCCTTGATCCGGTCCGTCTCGGCTACCACGTCGTCGTAGTCGTGCTCGTTCACGTCCAGGATGCGCTCATAGTCCCGGATGGCGGCGGCCCAGTCCTTTTTCTGCTCGTGCATCTGCTCCAGGGAGTAGAGTCCATCTGTCAGCCGGGGCGGGGACTGCATGGAAAAGCACTTCTCGTAATCCGCCTCGGCCTGGTCCCACATCCCCAGCTTCTTGGTCCTGTCGGCCCGGCCGCACCACGCCTGCCAGGCGGCGGGGCTCTTCTCCACCGCCGCGTCCCACAGCCGCAGGGCCTTGGCCCGGTCGCCCCGGCCCAGGGCCACGTCGCCCAGATAGGTGATGGCCTGGTAGTCGTTCTTGATCCTCTGCATGGCGAGGATATAGGGCTCCGCCTCGTCATAGCGGCCGTCCGCCAGCATGTTCTCCACCTGCTCGAAACGGGCCTCGGCGGGCATTTGGAACAGCTCGTCGATGGTCACGCCGAAGTATGCTGCAATGGCCGGCAGCAGCGTCACGTCCGGCAGACGGGCGCCCGTCTCCCACTTGGAAACGGCCTGGCAGCTGACGCCCAGGTGGGCGGCAGTCTGCTCCTGGGTGACCCGCTTTTGGGTCCGCAGGGCTTTTATGGTCTTTCCGATCTCCATATCAAACGTCCTTTTCCACTGGATTCCGGGGCCTCGGTGTCTTGACTATAGCACGGGCCGGGGAAAAGGACAATAGAGGCGCGGGGGAGGAAAGTCAACCGTCCGTTGAACCCATGGCCGGGATGCCGGGAGGCGGGCGGGTCATACCAGCCGCACCTTGTAGGTCCGCATCCAGTGGTCCACCTGGAGCATGTAGGCGATGGTCTGGGGCGTGGTCATCAGCTGGCCGTACCAGGGCTGGGACCGGTCGTCCTCCAGCAGCGCCTCCAGGGCCTCCCGCCGGACCAGGGACAGCAGGGGCGAGCGGCTGTCCGCCATCACCAGCCGCAGCCGGCGGGACACCTCCGCCATGTAGTCCGGGTTGTGGGTCTTGGGATAGGGGCTCTTCTTCCGCCAGAGGATCTCGTCGGGCAGCAGGCCCCGCATGGCCTGGCGCAGCAGGCCCTTTTCATAGTGGCCGTAGTCCTTCATCTCCCAGGGCACGGAGTAGAGATACTCCGCGATCCGGTGGTCGCAGAAGGGCACCCGCACCTCCAGAGCGCTGTACATGCTCATGCGGTCCTTCCGGTCCAGCAGGGTCTGCATGAACCAGTCGGTGTTCAGCCGCATCATCTGGCGCATCCGCTTCTCCAGAGGGCTGTCGGTGTCCAGGGTGTCCGTGTCCGCCAGCGTCAGGCGGTATTTCTCCATGAGGTATTCCTGAGCGTCAAGGCCCTGGGCGTGCTCCGGCAGGAGGAACCCGGCCCGGTACTGGATGGACTGGGCCCAGGGGAAGCCCTCCGCGGCGCGGATCTTCTCGTCCCGGAACCAGGGGTAGCCGCCGAAGATCTCGTCGGCGCACTCGCCGGACAGCGCCACGGTCACGTGGGGCTTGATATGCTTGCAGAACTGCAGCAGGGAGGAGTCCACGTCCGCCATCCCCGGCAGGTCCCGGGCCTCCGCCGCCTCATAGAGGCCGTCGGCCAGCTCCTGGGTGTCCAGCACGGTCACATGGCTGACGCTGCCCAGCCAGTCCGCCAGCTTGGGGATGTAGACCGTGTCGCTGGTGGGCTGGAACCTCGTCTCATGGAAGTACTTCAGGTGGTCCTTATAGTCCACCGAGAAGGTGTGCAGAGGCATGCCCCGCTCCTTCATGTGCAGGTTGGCCACGGCGCTGATGATGCCGGAGTCCAGTCCGCCGGAGAGGAATGTGCCCAGGGGCACGTCGCTCACCAGCTGCCGGCGAATGGCGTCGGTGACCAGATACCGGACCTGTTCGACGGTGGCGTCCAGGCTGTCCCGGTGCTCTTTGGCGGTGAGCCGCCAATACCGGCCCGTGCGCAGGCCGTCCCGGTCGAACCAGCCCCGCCAGCCGGGGCGCAGCTCCTCTACGTCTTTGAACACCCCATAGCCCGGCGTGCGCCCCGGACCGGTGAGCATCACCTCCAGCACGCCCTCCCGGTCCAGCACCGGGTCCACCAGCGGGTGGGCCAGCAGCCCCTTCAGCTCCGAGGCGAAGAGCAGCGCGCCCCGACGGATGGCATAGAAAAAGGGCTTCACGCCCATCCGGTCTCTGGCTATGAAAAGACGCTCTTCCCGGCTGTCCCAGACCGCGAAGGCGAAGATGCCGTTGAGCCGGTCCACGCAGCTCTCGCCCCACTGGATGAAGCTCTTGAGCACCACCTCCGTGTCCGAGTGGCCGGAGAAGGTATAGCCCAGGGCGATCAGGTCCCCCCGGACCTCGTCGGTGTTGTAGATCTCTCCGTTGTAGACGATGGTATAGGTCCGCAAACCGTCGCCCACGGTCATGGGCTGGCGGCCGTTCTCGATGTCGATGACGGCCAGCCGGTCGTGCAGCAGCGCCGCGTGCTCCGATATGTACTTGCCCTGCTGGTCCGGGCCCCGGCGCACCATGGACTTTTGCATGGCGTCCAGCACCGGTCCCTGGCCGCGCAGATCGTTCTGAAAGTCGATCACTCCCGCGATCGAGCACATCATGGATCCCCCCATTCGCGTTTTTCGCTCGGGTCAGTATATGCGCCCGGCGGAAAGAGGTGCGGTTGCGGCGGCGGGGGAGGCGTGATATAATAACAACAAACCTATAAGGGGGGGACCGCGATGGGGGAGACGGACAGCGGCCTTGCCGGGGGCGAACGGCGGACGGAGAGCCGCGCGGTTATTATCGTCCCCTATGAGGAAAAATACCGGGACGACATGATCTTCATGGTCCTGGAGGCCAAAAACGCCCTGGGGCGGGTGCCGACGCTGAACGGGGACCTGCTGGACGTGCGCGGGCACTACGGCGGGCATTTTTGGCTGGCCCTCAGCGACGAAGGCCGGGTGATCGGCTGCGTGGGCTATGAGCCCTACGGGCCGGGGGCGGCGAAGCTGCACCGGCTGTATGTGAAATGTGACTTGAAGCGGCAGGGCATCGGCACCGCGCTGCTGCATACGGCGGAGGCGCACATGAAGGCGGAGGGGTACAAATACGCCGTGGCGCATCTGGGCGGGAAGGAATACTTTGAGTCCCGGCAGTTCTACCCCAAGCACGGGTATGCGGAGTTCGAGCCGGGCTATATGGGCCGGGCGCTGTGAGATGGGCGGCGGTGAGAGGGGAGAGGCTGCTATGGAATTGAAGAAGCTCCACCGGGAGCTATCGGTGTGCCAAGTGGAGGACTATTCCTTCGTGGATCTGGACGCGGAGTACTGCTTCATCGGAAAGACGGACGAGGAAAAGTCGCTGGTCTGCATCACGGCCGACGTGCCGGCAAACGCGATCCGGCGCGAGGACGGCTGGAAGGGCCTGCGCCTCCAGGGTGTTTTTGACTTCTCCCTGGTGGGGATCCTGGCGAAGCTCTCGGCGATCCTGGCCGACAGCGCCATCCCGATCTTCGCCATATCGACCTATAACACGGACTATCTCCTGATCAAAGACGAGTATTATCAGAAGGCCCTGACCGCGCTCGCCCGTTCCGGGGTCCGGATCGTGGACTGACGGCCTTCCGTCGCGTGGCAGACTGGGGATGGGAGGAGGTATCGCTATGCAGCAAAAAATCAATCAGATATTGAATACGGTCATCGGCGCCTCGATCGGCGTTTTTGTCGGGCATGGGGCCTATGTGCTCTGGGATCGCAAGGCACACCCCGAATTCTATGCGATGCAGTCCGCCCCCTGGTACACGAGCATTTTGGTCTATGGGCTCGTGACGGCTGTCGTTCTGGCCGCGGCGCTCATCATAAAGCTGGTCATACGGCGAAAGCTGAAGAAGCAATAACATCTCGTTATCAGTACAAATGAAAAGGATGGTATGGCGGGAGCCATACCATCCTTTTCATTATGATGCCGTTTGCCGGCCCGCGGGCGGGGACGAGCGGGACGCGCTCTACCGCCCGCAGCCGCCGTCCGGATCGGCCGGGGCGTCGGTGGGGAGCAGGGTGACGGCGGCGCTGTCCCGGGCGGCGTCCTCCAGACAGCGCAGCAGCCGCGCGCCATACCCGCCCGCCTGGCGCAGCGCCTGCGCGCCGGCCAGCTCGATGACGCAGGGGCCCAGCTCCGTCAGGCAGTCATACAGCGCGTCCAGGTTCCGGCCATAGTAGGCCGGCAGCTCCAGGGCCTGTGCCAGATGGTCGTGGGCCGCCTCCCGGTCGGTGAGCCGGGAGCAGTCTATACGGTATGTTTTCACCATATCACCTCGTAGTCCTCGGTGACGGTGACCTCGTCGAAGTGCTCATAGTGGTCGGAGGAGTAGAAGTAGAGCCCGTCGCTGGAGAACACCAGCCGCCGGGCGCCCCGGGAGCCATAGCCGTCGGTGTCGATGTCGCACTCGGTATAGGTCCGGCCGGGCGCCTCCGGCAGCAAGCCCTCCCGGTTGCCGAACCGGTCCCCGCCGATGGCGGCGCCGTCCCGGTAGTCCTCCACCGAACCGCCCTCCCAGCCCAGCTTCCGGGCCTCGGACTTGGTGATGTAGTTGTCCGGCAGCTCGTCGTACAGCTCCAGATACAGCACCACGTTCTCCAGGTCGTAATAATACTCTCCGTATTCCGGCAGGCCGGCGTCCGAGGGGACGGTCTCGGCGGTGAGCACCGCGGTGGGGCCGTCCGGCCCGCCGATGACGCCCAGAGACTGGCCGCAGCCGGCCAGCAGTCCCGCCGCCAGCGCCAGCGTCAGCAGCAGGATGAGGATGCGTTTTTTGTGCATGGGATGCTCCTTTTCCGCGGGGGCGAAGGACCGGCCCGCGATCGTTTTGGCATGCGGACGCAATGGCATGCCCTGCCCATCATACACCCGCCGGGGCGATCCATCAAGGGCTGTTTTCCGCGGGCGGGCCGAACGGACGGCGGGGGCGGTTTCTTGACATTTGGATCGAAGCCGGTATAATTGAACTATATTTTTCGGAGGAGATGAGCGCATGCTGTGCGGCTATGGTATGGGGGAAAAAGGACATGCGAAAACGCGCGCGCGGGATACGGACGAGCTCCTGAGCATCTTGCAGCAGTCCCGGAGCCTGACCGGCGCGCTGAAGGCGATAGACGGGGACACGGACGCGCCCGGTTTTCCGGAGCGCCTGGCGGGATATATGGCGGAGCGGGGCATGAACGCGGCACAGCTGAGCGAGGCGGCGCTTTTGAGCCGGTCGTTCACCTATCAGCTTTGCAGCGGCGAGCGCCGGCCCGGCCGGGACATCGTCCTGCGGCTGGCGCTGGTATTGGAGCTGACGGTGGAGCAGACCCAGGCGTTCCTGCGCGCCGCCCAGTGGGGCGCGCTCTACCCCAGGGTGGTGCGCGACGCGGTGATCATTTTCGCGATACAGAACCGGCTGGGGGTCCCGGCCACGGACGAGCGGCTGCTCTCCATGGGGCTGGCGGGCCTTCTCTGAACCGGGCGGTCATGGCTGCCATGAGAGGATGAGGCAGCGGAAGGAGGAACACGATGCGCGAGCTGACGAGATTCAAGGGCTGCCTTGTGGGCGGCGCGGTGGGGGACGCGCTGGGATACCCGGTGGAATTCCTGCCGGCGTCCGCCATCTTCCACCAGTACGGGAAGAGCGGGATCACGGAATATGCGCTCCGCCATGGCGTGGCGGAGATCTCCGACGACACCCAGATGACCCTGTTCACCGCCACGGGCCTGCTCCTGGGCACCACCCGGGGGATGACCAGGGGCATCATGGGCCCCTATGAAGAGTACATCATGTCCAGCTACCGGGACTGGTACCGGACGCAGACGGAGAAGTACCCGCTTCCGAAGGAGTACCACTATTCCTGGCTGGTGAACGTGCCGGAGCTCTTCAGCCGCCGGGCGCCGGGCAATACCTGTATGTCCGCCATGGCCCAGGGCGGGGGCGGCACTGTGGAGAAGCCCCTGAACCACAGCAAGGGCTGCGGCGGCGTCATGCGCGCCGCGCCCATCGGGCTCTATTTCAATGACCGCCCGTACGCCCAGGAAAAGATCGACCGGATCGGGGCCGGAGCCGCGGTGCTGACCCATGGCCATGAGCTGGGGTATCTGCCCGCGGCCATGCTGGCGCACATCGTCTCCCGGATCGCCGGGCACGGCGACACGGTATCGGCGGCGGTCCGGGACGCCATGGATGCCATGCCGGCTGTGTTCCCGGAGGCGAAGCACATGGACGAGCTGCTGGCCCTGGTGGGGAAGGCCGCGCGCCTGGCCGGGACAGCCGCGGACGATCTGACCGCCATCCGCCAGCTTGGCGAGGGCTGGGTGGGGGACGAGGCCCTGGCCATCGGGGTGTACTGTGCGCTGCGTTACGCCGATGACTTTGAAAAGGGCGTCGTCGCCGCGGTGAACCACGACGGGGACAGCGACTCCACCGGCTCCATCACAGGCAACATCCTGGGGGCCGCCCTGGGCTATGACGCCATCCCCCGCAAATTCCTGGATAAGCTGGAGCTGCGGGACGTGATCGAAGAGGTGGCGGAGGACCTGTGGCACGACTGCCAGATCGACGAGTATGACATGGGGGACCCGGTGTGGGTGAGCAAGTATGTCTCCATGACATATCGCGCGGAGGAAAAGACCGATGTTTAAAAAGCTGTTCTTGAACGAGCGGGCCCAGCTGGAAAAGGGCCTGGCTTTTGAGAACGCCGGCAAGCTGGACGAGGCGTTCGGCGCGTACAAAAAGGCGGCGGACGCGGGCAGCGCCGCGGGGATGTTCGCCATCGGCAATCTGTATTTCTATAAGCAATACCAGGCGGCGAAGCTTCCGTCCCTCATGCCCTGGGGTCAGGACAAGGTCATCCCGAACATGAAGGAGGCCTTCGCCTGGTTCCTGAAAGCCGCTGAGGCGGGCTTTCCCAACGCCATGAGCAACGTGGGCGTGATGCTCTACAGCGGCACGGGGTGCCCCAAGGACGAGGAGCAGTCCCGCCAATGGCTGGAAAAGGCCGCCGCCGCGGGCGTGGCCCAGGCGGAGAAGGCGCTGCACGACTTTTTTGGCGTGGACAGCGGGGAAGCGCTGCCGGATGAAGAATACGACAAGCTTCTGGACAGCTTCTGCGCCCTTGCGGAGCGGGATGCGCCGGAGGCCCGGCAGATATACGATCAGCTCATGAACGGCACAGAGGAACAGCTCTCCCGCCTGGGCTGGCGGCTGGCCGAGGGCAGCTACCGGCTGGGGGGCGGCTTTTTCCAATATGCCTTTCCCAATATCCGTAAGAATATCTCTTCCGCGCCGCTGAGCACCTTCCGGTGCGGTTGGGCGTCGGCGGTGGTGGTGAATCTGCGGGCGTTCCCGGAGGGCGCGGCCGTCACCTTTGCCCAGCCCAACCAGATCGTCCCCATCTGGGGCATCCGGGAGACGGGGGAACAGGTGGAATACGACGCGGGGCATTTTGGCTGGATCGGCGGGCGGCGCCGGGCACGGGTGCTGCGGCCCGCGCCGGGCTTTAAGGACGAGCAGGCCGGGGAGCGATATCCGCTGAGGGCCTGCGGCGTGGATGTGCCGGAGTTGCTGAAGTTTTTGGCGCTCACGGAGAAGGAGGCCCTGTTCATCGACACCGGGGAGAAGGAGTATTCCGTGGAGGTCGGCTGTCTCACCGACGGGGATGTGAAAGTGCTGATGCGCTACACCGTGGACGGCTGGGACCAGGGAGAGGCCCCCGCCGGGGTGACGAACGTCACCTACCGGCCCGCGGCGGAATGATGGCGTACGGCGAACTGTATGAGCGCCTGGCCGCGGCGGCGGTGCGGGGCCATGCCGCCCGGCAGGGGCTGGCGCTGCCGGCGCCGCTGGGGGAAAAGCCGCTGGAGGCGCTGACGGAGAGCGAGCTGACGGCGCTGCTGGAGCTGGGCAGCGCCTGGGGCGTGAAGCTCTACCGCTTCAAACGGGGCCATGAGAGCCTGCCCAGGGTGAAGCAGATATTGGGCTTTCTGCGCTCTGTCCGGCCGGAGAGCCTGCTGGACGTGGGCAGCGGCCGGGGCGTGTTCCTGTTTCCCTTTCTGGACGCGTTTCCCGGCGTGCCGGTGACCAGCCTGGATCTGCTGGACTACCGGGTCAACTTTTTGGAGGATATCCGCCGGGGCGGCGTGGACCGGCTCACGGCCATGCGGGCGGACATCTGCGCCGGTCCGGCGCCGGAGAAGAGCGCGGATGTGGTGACGCTGCTGGAGGTGCTGGAGCATATCCCGGACGTGCAGGCCGCCGTGACGGCGGCGGTGCGCATCGCGAGGCGGTATGTGGCCGTGTCGGTACCCAGCAAGCAGGACGACAATCCAGAACATATCCACCTGCTCACCAAGCCGGTGCTGACGGAGCTTTTTGCGAACGCCGGGTGTGACCGGCTGCATTTTGGCGGCGTGCCGGGACACCTCATCCTGACCGCCAGCCTGGGGGAGGGATCACGTTGGACTTGATCAAATATCCCCGGACGCCCCATTTGGAGGGCTCCCGGCTCCAGCCGGGGGACGAGGATCTGAGCCAGATCCCCTTCGACGTCATCACCGGGCGGCATCTGGTGGTGGAGGAAAAGTGCGACGGGGCCAACTCCGCCGTCTCTTTCGACGAGCGCGGCGAGCTTCTGCTCCAGAGCCGGGGCCACTACCTCACCGGCGGCTGGCAGGAGCGGCACTATGCCCTGTTCAAGCAGTGGGGAAACGTCCATCGGGAGGCGCTGCGGGCTGTGCTGGGGACCCGGTATATCATGTACGGCGAGTGGATGTACGCCAAGCACACGGTGTACTATGACCGCCTGCCCCACTATTTTTTGGAGTTCGACATCCTGGACCGGCAGACCGGCCGGTTCTTGGATACGCCCACCCGCCGCGCCATGCTGGCGGGATCGCCGGTGGTCTCCGTGCCGGTGCTGGCGGAGGGGGCGTTCGCGGACAAGGAGCGGCTGACGGCCCTTTTGGGCCATTCCAATTATATCGGCGAGGACCACCTGGACGCGCTGCGCCGGAGCTGCCGCCGGCTGGGGCTGGACGAGGAGCGGCAGGTCCGGGAGACGGACCCCCTGTCCCTCATGGAGGGGCTGTATATCAAGGTGGAGGAGGGCGGCCAGGTCACGGACCGCATGAAGTTCGTCCGGCCCACCTTCTATCAGGCGGTGCAGCTGTCCGGCACCCATTGGCAGTCCCGGCCCATCGTGCCCAACAGTCTGGCCGTGCCGGTGGAGACCCTGTTTGGCGGTGACGACTATGGCCCTGACCATCCCGCTTGAAAAGCTGGAGCCGGCGCTGGCTGACCTGGCGGGCGTGCCCCAGGACCCGGCCTATCACGGCGAGGGGGACGCGCTGACCCACACGCGCCTGGTGATGGCGCGCATGGCGGAGCAGCCGTCTTTCCTCGCCTTGGATGAGGATGACCGGCAGCTGCTGCTGGCCGCCGCCGCGCTGCACGACTGGGGCAAGGCGCGCTGTACCGTCCAGGAGGATGGCCGGTGGACATCCCCCAACCACAGCGCCGTGGGGGCGAAGATGGCGCGGCAGCTTCTCATGACCCAGCTGGGCCTCTCCGGCACGCCGGAGGCGGTCCGCCTGCGGGAGGCCGTCTGCTGGCTGGTCCGGTGGCACATGAGGCCACCGCATATTTTTGAAGCCGCAGACCCGGGCAGGGCGCTGCGGCAAATGGCGTCTATGGGAGAGCTGACGGCGCTGTTCACGCTGGAGAAGCTGGCGGTGCTTTGTGAGGCGGACATCCGGGGGCGCGTCTGCGCCGACAGGGAAGCGCGGCTGGAGGACGCGGCGCTGTTTCGCGCCTTGGCGGAGGAGGCGGGCTGTCTGCGGGGGCCTGCCGCCTACCCGGACGCGTACAGCCGCTTCGCGGACCTGTGCGGCAGGACGGCCGTGCCCGGCCAGCGGGTATATGACCCCACCTGGGGAACGGTCGTCATGGTGAGCGGTCTGCCCGGCACGGGCAAGGACACATATATCGCCGCCCATTATGGCGGGCTGCCCATGGTGTCCCTGGACGAGGTGCGCCGCGGGATGGGCGCCGCGCCGGACGACGGAGGCGGCCAGGTGCTCCGCCGGGCCAGGGAACAGGCCCTGGCGCTTTTGCGGGAAAAGCGGCCCTTCGTGCTGAACGCCACCAACCTGTCCCAGGCGAACCGGGGTCGGTGGGCGGAGCTTTTCCACCGCTATGGCGCGGCGGTGCGCATCGAGTATCTGGAGACCGGCTGGGAGGAGCGGTGCCGGCGGAACCTGTCCCGGCGGGACAGCGTGCCGGAGAGCGCCGTGGCCCGCATGCTGCGCAGCTTTACGCCGCCGCAGCTCACCGAGGCGGAGCAGGTGCGCTGGATCTGCGTATAGGCTTATCCCTCCGCCGCCGGAGAAGAGAGTTTGGACAAAAGAACGCACGTCTCAATGTGGTGCGTGCCGGGGAACATGTCCACGGCGGTGGCGTGCCGGGGCGCATAGCCGAGCTCGGCCAGGCGCTTCAGATCCCGCGCCAGAGTGGCCGGATCGCAGGAGACATATACCAGCCGCTCCGGGCCCATGGAGACGATGGCGGAAAGGACGGCCTCGTCCATGCCCTTGCGGGGCGGGTCGGTGATGATCACGTCCGGCCGCAGGCCCGCCTGGGCCAGCCGGGCGGCCACGTCGGCGGCGTCGCCGCAGATGTACTCGGCGTTGGCCACGCCGTTCGCGGCGGCGTTGCGCCGGGCGTTGGCCACGGCGTCGGCCACGATGTCGCTGCCGATGAGCCTCGCCGCGTCCCGGGCGACGGCCAGGCCGATGGACCCCGCGCCGCAGTATAGGTCCAGCACGGTCTTTCCGGCGGGCTGGGCGTAGTTCCCCGCGATGGCATAGAGCCGCTGGGCCTGGGCGGTGTTCACCTGGAAAAAGGCCAGCGGCGACAGCGTCAGCCGGGCCCCGCACAGGGTCTCTTCCACGGTGTCGAGCCCCCAAAGCGTCCGGATCGGGCCGTTCAGGACCACATTGCCCGGCTTGCCGTTGCGGCACTCCAAAACGCCCGTCAGGTCCGGGCAGGCGGCGCGCAGGGCGCTCACCGCTTCGGGGGGAACAGGCCTGGCCGATTCGATGCAGGCGGCAAAATGGGCGGAGGTCTTGCGCAGGAACAGCCGGCGGATGGCCCCCTTGCCGGTGCGCTCGTCAAAGGCGGGGACGCCGGTCCGCATCATCCAGTCCAGAAGCGCCTGGGCCGCGGCGTCAAAGGCCGGTGGCTGCAGCAGACACCGGGCCGTCTCGACCACGTCGTGGCTCCTGGACCGATAAAAGCCGCACACCGGTCCGGGGGCGAAGTTATACACCGCCTTGTTGCGGTAGCCCTCCCGGCTGGGGGCGGGTACGATCCGCTCCGCCCGCAGCTGGAGCCCGCCGATCCGCCGCAGCGCGTCGTTGACCCGGTCCAGCTTGAACCTGAGCTCCAGGGAATAGTCCATATGCAGCGCCGAGCAGCCGCCGCACCGGCCGAACACCGGGCAGCTGGGCTCCCGCCGTAGGGGGGAGGGGGCGAGAAGCTGCTCGCCCCTGCCCCAGACGGCCGTTTTCGTCACCTTCACGATCCGCACCCGCCAGACCTCTCCCGGCAGGGCGTGGGCCACGAACACGGCCCGTCCTCCCAGCCGGCAGACCCCTTCGCCCTGGGAAGTGAAACCGTCGATCTGCGCCTCAAAGAGGGCGTTTTTTGTAAGTTCCTGCTCCATGGCCCCATTGTACCATGTCGCGCGGTTTCGCGCAAGCGAGAGCGCGACTGGTATCTATTTGGTGCAACAGCGCGCAGCGTCTGGTGTACCATGTCGCGCGGTTTCGCGCAAGCGAGAGCGCGACTGGTATCTGTATGGTGCAACAGCGCGCAGCGTCTGGTGTACCATGTCGCGCGGTTTCGCGCAAGCGAGAGCGCGACTGGTATCTGTATGGTGCAACAGCGCGCAGCGTCTGTTGTACCATGTCGCGCGGTTTCGCGCAAGCGAGAGCGCGACTGGTATCTGTTTGGTGCAGCAGCGCGCAGCGCCTGCTGTACCACACTGCCCGGAAAATGCCCGCTTTTCTTTGCCGCGGGCGTCTCCGGGCGCTTTTTCTCGGAAAATCGGGCGGGATCGGGCAGATTTTCTGGGATATGGCCCGGTTTTTTTCAAAAAAAGGTTGTATTTGAGGGAAAAACATGTTACAATACGTGTAATTTTTGTTACATTAATTACTGCGGGGTTACAAAATGAGCCAGATATTCCGTGCCATGCGAAGATCGTTGTGCGCCATCCTGATCGGGATGGTGCTGCTGGCGATGTGCCCGGCTGCCCTAGGGGCGGAGGGACCTGACGAGGCCCCGCCGGAGGCGATGGAGCCGGCCCAGGAGGAGGCCTCCGTCCAGGAGGGACCGCCCGCGCCGCAGACCGAGGCGCCTGCCTCCGTAGAGGGACCCGCTCCCACACAGGCCCCTGCCCCGGCGGAGACGCCCGCGCCCACGGAGACGCCTGCACCCACCGCGACGCCCGTACCGACGGAGACGCCTGCGCCCGTCGTGGAGACTGCCCCGGCGGACACGCCGGCGGAGGCATCGGAGCCGGCGGTGCGGGGGGAGTATACCTCCGACGACCCGCTGTATGTGAAGCTCTATGAGTCCCCCATGACCATCGCCAAGGTCCCGGCTTCCTTCCAGGAGGCCACCCCCCGGCGTCTGCGCGTCGGAGAGAGCCTTCGCAAGGGGATCGACGTGTCTGTGTATCAGGGCGTCATCGATTGGGGGAGAGTGGCCGGCGACGGGATCGAGTTCGCCATCATCCGGGTGGCGGGCCGGGGCAGCCTGTCAGGGGAGTTTTATACTGACTCCCGCTACCAGCAGAACCTTTCCGGCGCCAAGGCCGCCGGTCTGCAGGTGGGCGCGTATTTCTTCTCCCAGGCCATCACCGTGGAGGAGGCCCAGGAGGAGGCGCGGGAGCTGCTGCGGCTGGTGAAGGGCTACAAAATCGATCTGCCGCTGGTGTTCGACTATGAATACGTGAACAGCAAGGACGCCAGGTTGTACAGCGGCCTGCTCACGCCCCAGGAGGCCACGGATATCTGCAACGCCTTCTGCCGGGTTGTGGAGGATGCAGGATATCAGAGCATGGTCTACTCCAACCCGACCATGCTGGCGAAGGACCTGTGCCGGGAGCAGCTGGGCCGGATGTGGCTGGCCCACTGGACCCCCTCCACAGACCATGCCAGCGCGTATGAGTTCTGGCAGTTCGGCATCGGCCCGGTGAACGGGATCGCCGACCCGGTGGATCTGGACTACTGGTTCGATCCAAGCGGCGCCGGCGCGCCGCCTACCGCCGGACCTACGGACAGCACTGACCCAACCGCCACGCCCGCGCCTACGCCCACCGCTACCCCCACGCCGAGCGCTACGCCTGTGCCGACCGCTACGCCCAGTCCTACTGCCGCGCCCAGCCCCACGCCCACTGCAAAGGAGCCGTTCACGGACGTGCCGGGCGGCAGCTGGTATCACGCGGACGTGATCGAGGCCTATGAGCGGGGCATCGTGGCGGGCGTCGGGGACGCGCGCTTCGAGCCGGATTCCACGGCGACCCGCGGCCAGACGGTGACCATGCTGTACCGTCTGATGGGCAGGCCTGAGGCGGCGTCTGCCACCGCCTTCACGGACCTGACGGAGGAGTACTACCGGGACGCCGTCAACTGGGCAGCCGCGGCAGGGGTGGTCAACGGCATTGGAGACGGACAGTTTGATCCCAACGGGCGCATCACCCGCGAACAGCTGGCGGCCATGCTGTACCGCCTGGCGGACAGCCCCGCGGCGAGCGGATCGCTGGATAGATTCTCGGACAAGGAAAGCGTGTCGGAGTATGCCAGCAGCGCGCTGCTCTGGGCGCTGAAGGTGGGGGTGCTCACCGGCGACGCGGAAGGGACCCTCCGGCCCGGAGCCACCGCTACGCGGGCGGAGGTATGCGCGATGCTGATGCGCTTTGACAGATTGGCGTGACATGCGGAAGGGGGACGTTCGCGTCCCCCTTGCACGCGGAACATGAGATCGGGAAAAGGCCGCGATGAGCGGCCAGTGAGGTGACAGGTGTGAAACAGAACGGATTGGGCACAGGGATCATGTATGTGCTGCTGATATTGCTGCTGATCGGGCTGGGCTTTTTGCTGTTTTTCAATTTTGAGGCCAACCGGGAGCAGCAGCAGGCCATCGAGGACGCCCTCGCGGCGGAATCGGTCACGCCCACACCGCCGCCCACCGAGACGCCAGTCCCCACGGCGGAGCCGATACGCAACGCCCAGACCGTGACGCTGGCCTTTGCCGGCGACGTGGTGGGCCAGGCCGGCCTGACCACCGCTGCCCAGGGAGAGGGCGAGAGCTATGATTTTGGCGTGGAGCTGGCGGGCGTGCAGTCCTCCCTGTCGGAGGCGGACCTGGCGGCGTGCACGCTGGTGAGCACCCTGACGAACGACGGCGGGTATGACGCCTACCGGATGCCCGGCGCCATGGCGGCGGGGCTGAAGAGCGCGGGGTTCGACCTGGTGAACGCGGCCACGGACCATCTGCTGGACCGGGGCCTGACGGGCCTGGTGGACACGGTGGATCTGCTGCAGCGGTCCGGGCTGGGCGTGATGGGGGCCTATAGCTCCAGCACCGGACGGCACCTGCCGATGGTGGAGCTGGGCGGCGTCAAGGTGGCTTTCCTCAGCTATACATACGGCACCGCCGGCACCGGCGCGCAGCCCGTGTCTGTGGCGGACAACAGCTGGTGTATCGACCTGCTGACCACGGACTACATGACCGGCAAGGAGACGGTGGACTACGCCAAGATCGACTGGGACATCGCCGCCGTGCGGGACGCGGGAGCGGACGTGGTGGTCTGCTTCCTGTATTGGTGGGACAGCGCCCAGTATTACACGCAGCCCCGCGCCCAGCAGACCGAGGTGGTGGACAGCCTTTGCGAGCGGGGCGTGGACATCGTCGTGGGCGGCGGCGTGAAGGTCCCGCAGCCCATCGAGGTCCGCACGGTGGACCGGGGCGACCGGAAGGTCAACTGCGTGGTGTGCTACAGCCTGTCCAACCTGATGAGCTGCTTCAACGACGCCAACACCAACATCTCGGCGGTGGTGGACATCACCATCAGCAAGGATACAGACACCGGCGAGGTCTGGATCAGCGGCGTGGAGGGCCGGCCCCTGTTCATGCTGGACACCGACGACTATGACGACGCCGGGAGTGCCGCCGGCCGGTACATGGTCCTGGACAGCCGCCAGACCGTCTCGGCCTACGATCAGGGCCTGAGCGGATACTCCCAGCAGGTCTATGACGCGGTGAAAACGGGCATGGACGACGTGGCCGCCATCATGGGCGAGGAGTTCTTCGCCGAGGGCGGCGAGACGCTGCCCTTCCCCTATTGAAAGAGCGCCAGCGCGGCGATATAAGTGAATACGGCAGAGATCGCTCCGCACAGCGCCCGGCCCGCAAGGTGCCGGGCGCAGCTTATGTCGGTGTCCGCCAGGACCCCCAGGGTCTGGCAGTGGACGGAGAGCCCTCCCCAGCCCAGCATCAGAGCGCAGACGGCCAGCGCGGCGGGCTCCGGGGCCAGACCGGCCAGTGCCGCTGTGCCGCCGCCCAGCTCGAAAAAGCCGGTGACGAGCGCTTTTGCCAGGGGCGGCAGCGCGAGCCATGGCGCCGCCATGCCCAGCAGCGCGCTGAACATCACCACATAGCCGCACACGCTCATCACCCCGGCCACCGCCTTTCCCATGGCGGCGGGCAGCGCCTGGGCAAAGGGCATGGGCTCCATCGGCGGAGGCGGCGCGCCCGCGCCGGCGTCCTTCCGGCGGAACAGCAGCCCCACCGCCGCCGCGCCCAGCAGGTGGGTCCCGTAGAGCAGCGCCCCGGCCAGGGGGCTGTGAAACACGCCGCCCGCCGCGCCCAGAATGAAGGCGGGGCCGGAGTTGTTGCAGAAGGCGAGCAGCCTCTCCGCTTCCTTGCGGCTCACCTGGCCGCTCCGGCGCAGGTCCGCCACCGCGGCGGCGCCCAGGGGATAGCCGCCGGTGACACCCAGGAAAAACGCCTGGGCCCCGGCGGGGGATACGGCGAACAGCCGCTCCATGGCCCCGCCGAAGAGCCCGCTCAGCAGGCTGGGCAGACCCAGCGCGGACAAAAGATTCGACAGCACGAAAAAGGGCAGCAGGGAGGGCACCAGGCTCCGCGCGCAGACCGCCAGGCCCTGCCGGGCCCCCTCCGCGGCGCTGCCGGAGGCGCAGACCAGCGCCGCGAACAGCGCCAGCACCATCAGTGTGGGAAGTTGCTTTTTCATGGGGACAGTCTATTCGCGGCATGGGAGGAAATAGAAGCGGGCCCGCGGCACGGAGAGCGGCTTATATCCGGGGCCGGACGCGCATATGATGCCTGGGGTGATAACATGAAAAAAACATCCGTCACGCAAAGGGTGCTCGCCAATCTGGACATCCCCGCCGAGGCGCTGACCGCCGCCCCCAGGATCACCGTCTCCGGCGGGGACCGGGTGCTGGTGGAGGGGCACCGGGGCCTCCTGGAATACGCCCCGGAGCGGATCGCCGCCGCGGGGGCCAACTGCCGCATCCTGATCAAGGGGGAGCGGCTGGTCCTGGTGGCCATGGACCGGCACGAGCTGGTGGTGTCCGGGCGGCTCTGGGCGGTGGAGCTGGAATGAACGGGGCGCGGTATCTCACCGGGTGGGCGCTGGTGCGCGTGGCCGGGGCGGAGCCGGAGCGGTTTTTGCAGGCGCTGGCGGAGCGGGGGATCGTGTTCTGGGACGCGTCCGCGCCGGAGGATTACGTGCTGACGGTGAAGGTGCCGGACCGGGCGGCGCGGCATATGGCGCCCCTGGCGGCGGGCCTGGGCTGCGAGGCGGCGGTGATGGGCCGCCACGGGCTGCCGGCGCTGGCGCGGCGGCTGGCCCGGCGGCCGGGGATATGGGCCGCGCTGCTGGGCGTGCTGGCGGTGCTCTATGTGGGCAGCGCCTTCGTCTGGGACATCACCCTGGAGGGCAACGACACCATCCCCGACCGGGTGATCCTCCAGGCGCTGCAGACCTGCGGCGTGGACATCGGCGCTTACTGGCCGGCCTTCTCCCAAGACGCCATCCGCAACGGCATGATCCTGCGGGTGCCGGGCATCCGGTGGATGACGGTCACCGTCCGGGGCGGCCACGCCAGGGTCATCATCCGCCAGGCGCGGGAGCATCTGCCGCTGGTGGATGAGAGCGAATATGTACACATCGTGGCGGAAAAGGCCGGACTGGTGGAGCAGGTCTCGGCCCTGCGGGGCACGGCGGAGGTGGAGCCGCGCATGGCGGTGCTGCCGGGGGAGGTGCTCATCGGCGGGTACTCCACCGGCCGGGGCGGCGTCCAGGGGCCTGTGCGGGCCATGGGGGGCGTGACGGCCCGGACCTGGTATGAGCTGACCGCCCAGGCGCCCCTGGAGGACTATGAAAAGATCCCTGCGGAACGGGGCCATAGCCGCTGGGCGCTGATCATCGGAAAAACACGGCTGAATTTTTACAAAGACAGTAGTATTTGCCCCACTGGATGTGATAAAATCATAGAGAGCCATACCTTCGGGCTGCCGGGGCTGTTCACCTTGCCGTTCCGGCTGGAGCGGACCGTGTTCGTCCCCTACGAGACCGAGCCGGTACAGGCAGATGCGCGGCGGGAGCAGCTGGAGGAACAGCTGATGGCGTCGCTGCTGGCCCAGATCGGCCCGGAGGGCGAGGTGCTGGCCAGCACCTTTTCCGCCGCCCGGTCCGGGGGGACGATGCGCGTCACCCTGCGGGCCGAGTGCCGGGAGCAGATCGGCGCGGAAAGGCCCCTCACCCAGGCGGACCTGGCGGAGATAGAACGGAAAATACCAAAGACAGAGGATAGATGACCAATGATAGAAAAGGTAATGCAGATCGACCGCATGGAGAACGTGATCAGCGTGTTCGGCTCCTTTGACCAGAATCTGCGCATCATCGAGACGGAGCTGGGGGTGTCCATCACCAACCGGGACGACCAGCTGAAGATCGCCGGCGAGGCGGAGAACGTCATGCACGCGGAGAAGGCCATCGACGGGCTGCTGAGCCTGGCCGCCAGGGGCGAGCCCATCGACGGGCAGAACGTGCGCTATATCATCAAAATGGTCCTGGCCGGCCAGGAGGACAAGATCGGCGACCTGGCCCGGGGCGTCATCTGCGTCACCGCCAAGGGACGGCCGGTGAAGCCCAAGACCATCGGCCAAAAGACCTATGTGGACGCCATCAAAAACAACACCGTCACCCTGGGCATCGGCCCCGCCGGTACCGGCAAGACCTATCTGGCCGTGGCATGCGCGGTGGCGGCCTTCCGGGAGAAGCGGGTCAACCGGATCGTGCTGACCCGGCCGGCGGTGGAGGCCGGCGAGCGGCTTGGCTTTCTGCCCGGCGACCTGCAGAGCAAGGTGGACCCGTATCTGCGGCCGCTGTATGACGCCCTCTTTGAGATGCTGGGGGCGGAGACATACAACAAATACCTGGAGCGGGGGGACATCGAGGTGGCGCCCCTGGCCTACATGCGCGGCCGGACCCTGGACGACAGCTTCATCATCCTGGACGAGGCCCAGAACACCAGCCGGGAGCAGATGAAGATGTTCCTGACCCGCCTGGGCTTCGGCTCCACGGCGGTGATCACCGGCGACGTGACCCAGATCGACCTGCCGCCGGACAAGATCTCGGGCCTGAAGGAGGCCATGCGGGTGCTGGAGGGCGTGGAGGGCATCGCCATCTGCAAGCTCTCCGGGGCGGACGTGGTGCGCCACGTGATCGTGCAGCGCATCATCGAGGCCTATGAGCGCCACGCCAAGGACGAGCCCCCCATAAAGACCTATCGGCCCAAGAGCGGCCGGCCCGGACCGGGAGGACGCCGCTGATGGAGAAGCTGAAGCTGAGCCTCCGGTGCGAGAACGGACAGAAATGCCCGCCGGAGCTGCGCAGACGGATCAAGGCCGCCGCGCTGGCGGTACTGGCGGCGGAGGAAGTGGAGGGGCCCTGCGAGCTGAGCGTGCTGCTCACCGACGACGGGGGCATCCACGCCATCAACCGCCAGTTCCGCGATGTGGACAGGCCCACGGACGTGCTCAGCTTCCCCATGGGGGACACGGACCCGGCCACGGGCCGGTATCTGCTGGGGGACATGGTGCTGAACGTGGACCGGGCCCGGACCCAGGGAGAAGAGCTGGGCCATGGGGCGGACCATGAGATCAGCTACCTGACTGTCCACAGCGTGCTGCACCTTTTAGGCTACGACCACGTGGACGAGGGACCGATGAAAAAGGAGATGCGCGCCCGGGAGAAGGCCATCATGGCCGTTCTGGAGCCGGACGCCCGGACGGAGGAAATATGAACATCACAAAAACGGCCATGATCACCATCTGCGGGCGGCCCAACGTGGGCAAGTCCACGCTGACCAACGCCCTGGTGGGGGAGAAGATCGCCATCGTGTCCCCCAAGCCCCAGA
This sequence comes from uncultured Oscillospiraceae bacterium, assembly GCA_947624065.1. Lineage (GTDB taxonomy): Bacteria > Bacillota > Clostridia > Oscillospirales > Oscillospiraceae > CAJOIG01. Next base: position 20,779 of record CANQIO010000034.1, read on the forward strand.
CCACCCGCACCCGCATCCTGGCGGT
>CANQIO010000035.1 GCA_947624065.1 uncultured Oscillospiraceae bacterium
GTGGAGGCCGAGAACGGCGCCACCGCCGGCAAGTTCGAGCTGGCCAAGAAGGCCAAGGCCCTGAACCTGGACGCCATCCACGACACCGTCCATGAGATGGCCCGCGATGAGGCCCGCCACGGCAAGGCCTTCAAGGGCCTGCTGGAGCGCTACTTCAAATAAGGGGAACGCGGCATGAAGAAGTATGTGTGCCCCTGCGGCTACGAGTACGATCCGGCCGTGGGCGACCCTGAGCACGGCGTGGCCCCCGGCACCGCCTGGGAGGACGTGCCTGCCGATTGGGAGTGCCCTGTGTGCGGCATGGGCAAGGACGTCTTTGAAGAGGCGTAAAAACGGATACATATTCGGAAAAAGCAAGACCGGGACGCGAAAGCGTCCCGGTCCTCAATATGTTTCCATTTGCCCGCATAGCATAGGATAAAATCCAAATCGCTCATAAAACGGCTGCAGGCTTTCTTCATAAACCACGGAGATCATGTAGATACGCTTTTCTTTCAGATATCCGATCATTTGGTCCATCAGAGCTGTGCCGATCCCTTTGCCTTGGTGATCTGGGCAGACCATCAGGTCCTGAATATAAGCGTCTGTTACGCCGTTGGATACGCTGTCGATATACCCGATCAGTTTTCCCTCTTCATAAGCTGCAATATGGTAATACGATGTCATCAAGGGACTTTGGTACGCGCTTTCCATCCTGTTCCAGCCCACAGATCCGCGCAGGTCCGCCAATGCTTTGGCAGATACCTTTTCGTTGAATTCGTATACCATGATGCGGCACCTCATCGTCGGATATTTCTCTCGTCAACGCCCGTTCATTCGGTATAGGTGTATTTTTTGAGCGCCCGGCCGAAGGCGAGGCATATCCCGACGCCCGCCAGGCCCAGCAGCCCCATGGCCAGGGCCGCGCCGGTATCGAACAGCCGAGGGAGGGGCCCCATGGGATCAGCGGCGGCCATGAGCGGGACGCAGACGCCGTCTACCAGCGCGCCGCCCGCCAGGGTGCCGATGGGGATGGTGAAATACTGCAGGGCGTTCCGGCAGGCGTAGACCCGCCCCTGCATCCCGGCCGGGATGGTGCCGCGCAGGATCACGTCCAGATTGGCGTTCATCGCCGGCACCACCACCCAGCCGATCACCTGGGCCAGACACCACCAGAAGGGCGTCCCGGCGAAGGCCAGGATAAAGTTCTCCGTTCCCAGGGAGAACAGCATGGTCCGGTAGATCACCCGGACCCGGTCCCTGGGCGGGGGCAGCACCGCCATGAGCAGGCTCCCCGCCAGCGTGGCCAGGCCGGCGCAGGCGCTGACCAGGCCCAGCGCGCCCTGCCCGCCGCGGGGGCTGGAGAGCACATAGACCGGCAGCACCGCGTCAAAGGCCGACGCCGCCAGGTTCACCCCCGCCATGAACAGGATGAGGGTCAGGATCAGCCGGTGCTCCCGCAGATAGGCCAGCCCCGCCGCCACGCTCCGCCGGAAGGGCTCCCGGCCGGCGGCCTCTGTCGGAGGGATGCGTATCCAGAACGCCAGCGCCGAAAAGGCGATGGCGAAGGTGGCCAGGTCCGCCCAGATCACGCCCTCCAGCCCCGCCAGGGCGTACAGCGCCGCGGCCAGCATCGGGTGCAGCAACGTGACCAGCGCCCCGGACAGGGACCGCAGCGCGCTGGCGCGCTGGTACCGCGTCCGGGGGACGAGCAGCGTCATGGCCACGTCGCTGGCCGGCTGCTGGACGGTGTTCATCAGGCCGCTGACCGCGTTGAGCAGATAGAGATGCGCCGGCCGCAGCGCGCCGGTCCGGAAAAGGACCAGCACCGCGCCGGTGCAGCAGGCCGCCAGGGCGTCGCAGACCAGCATGGTCCGCCGCTTGTCCCACCGGTCGCTCAGCGCGCCGGCGAACACGCTCATCAGCACATAGGGCGCGTAGGAGCACACCCCCAGCAGCGCCGTCCGCAGCGCCGAGCCGGTGGCCTCATAGAGCCACAGCGTCAGCGCAAAGCCCGTCATGGCGCTGCCCAGCTGGGAGAGCGCCTGGGTGGACCACAGGACCAGGAACGTCCCCGGTCCCTCGTATGAAGTTTTCATTTGACCTTGCTCCTTTTGTTTTTTGATCGGCGTCAAAAAGCAAGGTCCGAGGATAACGTCTTATGGCTCCACGCAGTATCCTCAAACCCTGCATGGAGCGGCGTCAAGGGCAAGCATGTTTGTACTCTCCTTCTTATGCGGCTGTCAGTGATAGATGAAGCCCCGCTCGGGCTCGGAGAACTGGGCCAGGCGGTGGGTGTACACGTCCATGGCGGCCTCCTCGAAGGCCAGGACGGGCTCCGCCACCCCCATGAGGCTCAGCAGGTACTTGGCGAAGGGGGGATTGAGCACCACCAGCGGTCCAAGAAGATAGGTGAGCATCAGATTGTCGCGGCGGATGCCCTCGGCCTTCACGTCCGGGTTCAGACCCGCGCCCCGGACGGTCCGGAACAGGCCGTCCCCGTTCAGACCGTAGGAGTGGCCGAACTGGCTCTTGAAGCCCACGATATCCATGTCGTCCAGCTTTCCCAGGTACAGGGAGTTGTAGCGGGAGAGCATGTGCCGGTCGGCGTGGAAGGGGAACAGGTTCAGCATGGCCTCCTTGGAGCCGTCCTCGTTCTGGATGTACTCCCCGAAGATCTCCATGGCGTTGCCGGTGATCAGAGTGACGCCGCCGGCGTCGGTGCGCCGGACCAGCCCCTCCAGATGGGGGGCGAAGGCGTCCCGGACCAGGCTCTGGCCCCGCTCGGTGGTGCCGCCCATATATACCAGGGCCACGTCCTCCGTCAGGAACCGGGGAGCGTCATGCAGGCCCGTGCGCACCAGCTCCGCCCCGCAGGAGCGGGCCAGGTACTCCGCGTTGGCCAGGTCGCCGTACAGGTTGCACAGCTCCGGATACAGCACCTCGATCTTCATTTCGCCGCCTCCTCCGCAAGGGTCTTGACCGTCTCCCGGACCTTGTAGGCCAGGGCCAGAGAGTCGGTGCCGTAGAACATATAGACCCGGCTGCCGGGCTCGAAGCGGAGAAGCTTCGCCGCGGCGAACTCGTCCTCCTCACAGTCGATGCGCTCTGCGTCCACCCCCGCCAGCAGCAGCCGCAGCCGGTAGTCCCGGGCCCGGGGCCCGGTGGCCACGATGTGGGCGATGTCGTCCTTGGCCAGGAACTCAAAGTCGCAGTCGTACAGCCAGCAGACGTTCTCCGACCAGTGCTTCTCGTCCCCCAGGCAGTTCATCATCAGAAACAGTTCCTTCTGTCCGGGCTGGTGGGACACGTAATCGAAGGCCCGGGAGCAGGCCAGGGCGTTTTTCTCCTTGGCCATCTGCATCACCAGCTCCACCTTGCCCACCGGCTCCACGTTGTAGCGGGTCTCCACGATGTGGGTCTTGTCCATGTAGCCGGCGATCTTCTCATGGGTCATGCCCAGCTGGCGCAGCAGCGCCGCGGCGGTGACCATGTTGTAGATGTTGAACACGCCGTCGGAGAGGAGCCGGTAGGTGGCCGAGCCCTCCCGGTCGCCGATGGTCATGGTCATGTGCTCCAGGTCCACGTCCCGGCCCTCCACGTCATAGTCCGGGGCCCGGAAGCCGCACTTGGGGCAGTACGCCTTGCCGATGTGGTGATAGCGCAGGTATTCGTATTTCAGGTCGGCGCTGCACTTGGGGCAGATGCGGATGTCGTTGATGAGGTTGACGCACTCGGTCACGTCCGTGTCCATCTTGCGGATGCCGAACCAGACCCGGGGGTTGTCCGGGGCCACGGAGGCGGCGATCAGATCGTCCGCGTTCACCACCAGCTTCGTCTCTGGGGGGACGCTGGCGGTGAGGAAGTCGGCGATATACTGGGGATGGGCGTTGCGCATGATGGAGTCCCGGAACAGGTTGGTCACCACCAGCAGGTCCGGCTTCATGTAGGGGTAGATCCGCTGGGAGGAGCGCTCGTCGACCTCCAGCACGGCCACATGGTATTTGGAGCGGTTGAAGATCGTGGCGCCGCGGACGAGACTGGTGGAGATGCCGGAGCTGATGTTGGAGCCGAAGCGGTTGTCCAGCACCTTTTTGCCGTCCATCTCCAGGATGTCGCAGAGCAGGTTGGACACGGTGGTCTTGCCGTTGGTGCCGGTGACGGCGATGACATGCTCCGGCTTGCAGATATAGCGCATGAAATCAGGACAGATCCGCAGCGCCAACTCTCCGGGGAAATTGGTGCCGTTATGGCCTGTGAGCTTCAGCGCCGGCTGCGACAGCTTGGCCGCCCAGAGCGCCAGATAAAATTTCAGCTTGCCCATGTTTCGTTTCCTATGCTTCCTCGCCCGAGGGCGGTTTCTCTGTGGTCTATCATGCCCGCCGCGCCCTGGGAGATGCACCGGCAGACGATCCCTTTGTTGACATAATTATAATACAACTGCTGTGGAAAGTCAAATCGGGGCGCAACATAAAAAGCCCCCGGCGCGTGTGCGCCGGGGGCGGTCAGGTCGGTGTTATTGGGTGTCGTCGGTGGACACGCCCATATACTCGGACAGCATCACGCCCGCCTTCACGGACTCGTCGTAGAGGGCGCGGTAATCGGGCTTGATGGCGTCGGTGAGCATGTCCGCCACGCTCAGGGAGCCGTTGCCGTGCCAGAGCATGTATCCGCCGGGCAGCCCCGCGTCATACAGGGCCACGATCTGCCGCTGGATGGCGGGGGAGTCGTAGGTGTAGTCCGCGTCGCTCCAGGTCTGGATCCAGGTGCGGGTGATGGCGGGGCTGGCGCACTCCTGCTGCCGGGTGTATACCGCCTGGCCCCAGTCGTAGAGCATGTAATAGGGCCGCTTGTAGGGGATGATCCACTGCTGGTTGCGCTGGAAGCGGTCATAGTGGTCCGGGTACGGCATGCCGCAGATCACGTCCACCACGTCGCTGATGGCGGGGAAATACTGGCCGTAGGGGGCCACGTAGTAGTTGGAGGTCTCGCCGAACACGTCCGCCGCCACATACACGTCCATCCTGTGCAGATAGTCGCAGGCATAGGTCAGAAACCGCTGGACCGCCTGGGCCATGGACTCGTTGAGGGTATTTTTCGTGTCGACGCTGCCCTCGTCCAGGTAGCTTTTTATGTAGTCGGGGAAACGGACATAGTCGAACTGGATCTCGTTCAGACCGCTCAGCTGCACCGCCTCGGCGGCAAAGCCCACCTTCAGCTCCCACACGTCCCGGCAGTAGGGGGAGGGCCAGTAGCTGTCGCTCATCTCCATGGGCTGGCCGTACCAGTCGGTGATGCTCCATTCGGGCCTGGCCTTGGCCAGAGGGGCGTCCCGGAAGGTGGTGACGCGGCCGATGACGTAGTAGCCCTCGTCCTGCAGGCGCTTGACGATGGCGGCGAACTGCTCCGCCGTGCCGGTGGGCTTGTATTCGGCGCTCAGACCGTATCCGGCGATCCAGTCGGACTCATAGGCCATCTCCACGCCGTCGCACAGGGTGATGACGAAGGCGTTGATGCTGGAGCCCTTGGCCAGGTCCAGGTACTGCTCCACTACGCCCATGGTGCAGTGGCCGGCGGGGATGTACAGGGCGTACACGTCCTCGGGCATCACGTTGCCCACGTCCACGAAGTCGCCCTTCTCATGGGGCCAGTAGTCCAGCCCGCCGGCGTCGCCGCCGCCCCAGGCGTCGCCCCGGAACACGTGGCTGGCCTGATAGACCTCCTCTTCCTTCCAGTGGGTCATGGCGTCGCTGTAGTCGGTGACCACATATTCGGATTTGATCCAGCCCAGCTCGTCGCCCATCTTGATGTGGTACATATTGACGGAGCCGTCTTCTTTGAAGTAGTCGTAGCCCACGATCCGCAGCAGCGTGCCCTGGGGGGCCAGTGCCCCGACGCCCAGGCCGTCGAACTCCTCCAGCAGGTTCACCGTGGAGCGCACGTACAGCTGGGTCTCCTGCAGCAGGTCCGCCTGGTCGTCGGTCACGTTCTGGCAGAGGAAATAGCCGGTGCGGCCGTCGATATAGGCGTGGTAATACTCGTCTCCGGACTCGGACACGAAGGGCTCCCAGCTCTCCAGCAGCACCTCCGAACCGCGGCCGAAGCGCTCGTCCACCGCCAGACCTTCGTTATAGAAGGGGGCGGTGTTGTCGTCTATGGTGCCACGCACATAGGCCGTCACCGCCTCGGGCCAATCGGGGCCGTCGGAGGCGCCGGGATCGGTCGTCTGGTGGCGGTCGAAGTTCAAAAACACCGTGCTGCACAGACCCAGTATCACCAACAGCGCCGCCGTCAGCAGCAGCTTCTGCTGCGGCGAAAGGTGGTAGGCTCTCCTTTTCCGCTTTTTTCCATTTCGGGCCATGCTCCGCGCCTCCTGGGGGATGATTCCCATAAAAGAATACCACAAATGCCCTAAAATTGCAAGCAAGTGGGGAATGCGGGCACATTTGGGGGTGCTTTATCCCATGGGATACAAGCGGCAGTATAGTGAATGACATAACGCGGCACTTGAAAAAACTTCCAATATGCCCGCCCCGGCGGGGGCGGGCATGGGCTCAGACCAGGATCGGCTGCAGCTGGCGGCCGGCGTACGCCTCCCGGACGGCGGGGGCGATGCGCTCATAGCGGCAGCTGAGGCTCATGGGTTTGGCGGCCGGGTCATCCTGGCCGAAGGGGACGAAGAATATGTTCTTGCGCACCAGGAGCCGGCCGATGTTCTCCGCCGAGGCGCCCAGGCCGTCGTTGGTGGATACGCCGATGAGCACGGGCCTGCCGTTGCGCAGATGGCCCTTGGCGGCCATGGTGACGGCGGTGTCGGTGACGCCCCGGCTCAGCTTGGCCAGCGTGTTGCCCGTGCAGGGCACGATGGCCAGCACGTCGATGAGGCCCTGGGGGCCCAGAGGCTCCGCCTGGGCGATGGAGGTGACCGGCGCGCGGCCGGCGGCCTTTTCCAGCAGCGCCAGCCATTCCTCCGCGGCGCCGAAGCGGCTGTCCCGCTGGGCGTTCTCGCTGAAGATGGGCAGCACGTCGAATTCCCCGCACAGCGCCGGCAGCACTGCCGCCAGCTTCCCAAAGGAGCAGTAGGAGCCGGTCAGCGCCAGCCCCAGCCGTATTTTATCCATGATGCGTTTCCTCCTCCATCACACGATAGATCGCCTCCGCCATCGCATCGGCGGCGGCCTTGGGGGCATAGAGGCCGGGCAGACCCGGCGCCTTGAGCACCGGCGCGTCCGTGGCCCAGCCGCCGGGCGGGCTGGCCAGGTCGATGCACAGCGCCCCGCCGTAGTCCCCGTCCAGCACCGGCGCGGGCACTGTGTTGACCACCGCGTCGAACTGGGGCGGGATGTGCTCCAGGTCCACCGCCCGGCAGCCACGGGCCCGGGCGGCGGCGCGGGCGGCCTCGCTCCGGGCGGCCACGGTGACATGCGCGCCCAGACTGGAGAGCATCCCGGTCAGGAAGCCGCCGATGCGGCCAAGGCCGACCACCAGCACCTCCATCCCCGCCAGTGCCCGGTTGGACCGGCGCATCAGCAGCTCCAGCGCGCCCTCGGCGGTGAGGGCGGCGTTCTCGATGACGTAGATCTCGTCCTTGTAATAGGGCACCCCCTGCCGCCAGGAGGGCGGCGCGATCTGGTGAGGGCTGTCGGGCGTGAGCCGGTGGCCGTCCAGCTCCAGCCGCCGCTTTAAGTACAGATACCGGGGATCGGTCCCCAGCAGAGTGAGTTCCATAGTTCACATCACCTCTTGCCATGCTATGCCGATTGCGGTAAAATTGTCCTATCACGAAAAGGAGCGCTGCCATGAAAGACATCTTTACCCCCGCGGATATCCTGCTGCCCCGGGAAGGCACGGACATGACCTGTTGGGCGGCTCTGGCCTGCGACCAGTTCTCCGCCCGCCGGTCCTATTGGGAGGATATGGACCGGACCGTGGGCGATAAGCCCTCCGCCCTGCGGCTGATGCTGCCGGAGGCCTATCTGAACGACCCCGATCTGGCGGCTCGCAAGGCCGCGATGCTCCGGACCATGGAGGACTACCTGGTGGGGGATGTGTTCCGGGAAATAAAAGATTCCTATGTTTATGTGGAGCGGACGCTCCAAAATGGGAAGCTCCGACGCGGTCTGGTGGGGAAACTGGACCTGGATGCCTACGATTGGACGCCGGGGTCGAGGCCCCTGGTCCGCTCCACGGAGGCCACCGTGCCCGAGCGGCTGCCCACACGGGTGGAGCTGCGGCGGCAGGCGGCGCTGGAGATGCCCCACATCGTGCTGTTCATGGACGATCCGGCGGACCGCGTGCTGGGCGCGGCCGAGCCGGGGGAGACGCTCTATGACTTCGAGCTGTACGCCGGCGGCGGGCATGTCAGAGGCCGGCGCCTGTCCGGCAGCGCCGGGGAGGCGGTGAGAGCCGCCATCGACGGGCTGCCCGGCGAGCTGGTCTTTGCCATGGGAGACGGCAACCACTCCCTGGCGGCGGCGAAAAACCACTGGGAGCAGCTCAAGGCGGCCGGGGCCCCGTCCGACCATCCGGCCCGCTACGCCCTGGCGGAGCTGGAGAACCTGCGGGACGACGCGGTGGAGTTCTATCCCATCCACCGGGTGGCCTTCGGCACCGACGCGGGCGGATTTGTGCGGCAGCTCTCCGGCGGCGACACGGGCGCGCTGGTGGCGGAGGCGGACGAGCAGGCAAAGGCGTATGTGGCCGAGCACGGCGGGCATGTGGACTATATCCACGGCGAGGATGAGGCCCGGGCCATGGCCGCCCAGCCGGGCGGCTGCGCGTGGCTCCTGCCGGCGCTGGACAAGGCCGAGCTCTTCCCCCATATCCTGCGGGAGGGGAATTATCCCAAGAAGAGCTTTTCCGTGGGCCATGCCCTGGACAAGCGCTGGTATGTGGAGTGCCGCAGGATACGGTGAGCGGGCAGAAATAAAAAAGGACCCCCTGTCTTGGACAAGGGGTCCTGCTTTTTCTGTTGGGAGGCGCCGGAAAGGGTCTGGCGCGGGATCAGGCGAAGGAGGCCATCAGCTTATGGAGCAGGGAATACAGCTGCTCCGCCTCCTGGGGCTCCAGCTCGATGCAGGAGGCCAACTGCGCGGGGATGCCGACGGCTTGGTCCTTCAGGGCCTCGCCCTTTTCGGTGATGGTCACGATCAGGTTCCGCTCGTCCGCCTGAGAGCGGTTTCTGGTGACCAGGCCCTTCTCCTCCAGCTTCTTGAACAGGGGGGTCAGGGTGCCGGAGTCCAAATAGAGCAGTGTTCCGGCTTCTTTGATGGTGAGCGCCTTGTGCTCCCAGAGGACCATCATGGCGATGTACTGGGTGTAGGTCAGGTCCAGCGGGGCCAAATAGGGGGTGTACCGCTTCACGACCTCTTTCGCACAGGCGTACAGGGGAAAACAGAGCTGCTTCTCCAATTTCAGGCAGTCATATTTTTTGCTTGGCATGATAATCTCTCTCCTCTTTGCTGGATGTGTACCGCATTTTACCACAAGATTACCAGCAATGCAAATAAAGTGGCTGCCAAAAAGATTAAAATTGATTAAATCCATCGCCTCTTACGCTTCTATAATTAATGCTTGCCCCATCCGATTGCCCAAGGCGGAGCGCCTTGACAGGACGGTCCGGGAAGGATAAACTTGATTCACCACGAAAGGGGCCCCGAACGGACGCGGGCGGCGGGATGCGCGGCAGCGGACCGGCGGGACGCAAAAAAGGAGCGGACAGCCATTGGAAAAGGACAACAGTTTTCTGGGGACCCAGCCCGTCGGCGGGCTTTTGTTCAGGCTGGCGCTGCCGACCATCGCGGCCCAGCTCATCAATATGCTCTACAACATCGTGGACCGCATCTACATCGGCCACATGCCGGAAAACGGCGATCTGGCCCTGACGGGGGTGGGCGTGTGCATGCCCATCCTGATGTTCATCTCCGCCTTCGCCGCGCTGGTCAGCGCCGGCGGCGCGCCCAGGGCGTCCATTTTCATGGGCCGGGGCGACAATGACGCGGCGGAGAAGACCATGGGCAGCTGCTTTACGCTGCAGGTGATCATCTCCGCGGTGCTGACGGCGGCGCTTCTCATTTGGCACCGGCCGCTGCTGCTGGCCTTTGGCGCCAGCGAGAACACGGTGGACTACGCGGCCGCGTATATCGAGATCTACGCCCTGGGGACCATATTCGTCCAGCTGACCCTGGGCATGAACGCCTATATCACCGCACAGGGCTATGCCAAGACGGGGATGCTGACCGTGCTGCTGGGGGCCCTGTGCAACATCGTGCTGGACCCGGTGTTCATCTTCGCGCTGAAGATGGGCGTCCGGGGGGCGGCGCTGGCCACGGTGCTGTCCCAGGGGGTGTCCTGCGTGTGGGTGGTGCGGTTTCTGTGGAGCGGAAAGTCCGTGCTGCGGCTGAGGCGGGAGACCCTGCCTCTGCGCATGGAACTGGCGCTGCCCTGCGTGGCGCTGGGCGCGGCGCCGTTCATCATGCAGGGCAGCGAGAGCGTGATCTCGGTGTGCTTCAACTCCTCGCTGCTGCGGTACGGCGGGGACATCGCCGTGGGGAGCATGACCATCCTGAGCAGCGTGATGCAGTTCGCCATGATGCCCCTGCAGGGACTTGCCCAGGGCGCGCAGCCCATCTCCAGTTATAGTTTCGGGGCCGGGAACGCCGGAAGGGTGAAGGCCGTGTTCCGGCTCCTGCTGGCGGTGAGCCTGGGGTATTCCACCGCGCTGTGGGCGCTGATCATGCTGTTCCCCCGCATGTTCGCGGGCCTGTTCACGCCGGACCCGGCGCTGCTGGATTACGCGTCCCGGGCGCTGCGGGTCTACTGCGGGGCGATGGCGCTGTTCGGCATCCAGATCGCCTGCCAGATGACCTTCGTGTCCCTGGGCAACGCCAAGGCGTCGGCCACCGTGGCCATCATGCGCAAGTTCGTGCTGCTGCTGCCGCTGATCTATATCATGCCGCGCCTGATGGCCGATCAGACCATGGCGGTCTTTACCGCCGAGCCGGTGGCGGATGTGATGGCTGTCACGTTCACGGCGGTCCTCTTTGCGTTCCAGTTCAGAAAAGCGCTGCGGGGGATCTCCGGCCCGAGGGAAATGGGACGGTGAGGCGGCGGGACGCTGCCGCTTGATCCGGTGTCCGCTCAGGCAGGCGAAAACGGCGCTGCCCGTCTGCGGATCGCGCGCCGCCGAAAACAGCAAAAGGCCCTGCAAGTACCGGAAACACGGTAATTGCAGGGCTTTCCGCTGTTGGCACGGCATGAGGGATTCGAACCCCCGGCCTTCTGGTCCGTAGCCAGACGCTCTATCCAGCTGAGCTAATGCCGCTTGTGCCTGAGTATCATAGCACAAGCTCCGGCAGATTGCAAGGATTTTTTTCCTGATATTTCCCTTACAGGCCCAGCGTGCCGGCGACGTTGTCCACCACATCGCCCATGGACTTGAGCGCGTGGCCCAGATCGAACTTCTTCTTATGGGGAACGGCGATCATGCCCACCACGGAGCCCACCATCACGCCGATGCCCATACCCTTGATAAACGACATCTTGTTCATGCTTTACCCCTCTTTCTTGACGGTTCACGACTAGTATTTCCCGGCTTTTTGTGATATATTTAATAGCACTGTAACTTTTTAAGGAGCTTGCCATGATCATCAGTATTTTGGCCGTGGGCGACGTCTGCGGCGCGCCGGGCCTCAAGATCCTGGAGCAGCGGCTCAAGGCCGTGCGGAAGGAGCGGGGCATTTCCTTCGTGGTGGTGAACGGGGAGAACGCCAACGTGGTGGGCGTCACGCCGGAGCAGTGCGACCGGATCTTCAACGCCGGCGCCGATGTGATCACCCTGGGCAACCACACCTGGGTGCGGTGGGAGCTGAAGCCCTATCTGACGGAGCGGGCCAATATCCTGCGGCCCATCAACTACGCGCCCCAGTGTCCCGGCCGGGGGTTCGGCATCTATGAGACGTCCTATGGGGAGATCTTGGTGGTGAACGCCCTGGGGCGGTTCACCTTGGACACCAACACGGACAACCCCTTCGTGGAGGTGGACCGGCTGCTGAACGAGCTGGACCCGCTGCCCAGGATCATCCTGGTGGATATGCACGCCGAGGCCACCAGCGAGCGGCTGGCCATGGGCTATTTCCTGGAGGGGCGGGCCAGCGCCGTATGGGGCACCCACACCCATGTGCAGACCTCCGACGCCTGCGTGCTGCCGGGGGGCACGGGGTATATCAGCGACCTGGGCATGACCGGCGCCAGCCACAGCGTGCTGGGCATCGACGTGACCCAGTCCATCAATAAGTTTTTGGGCGATCCGCCCATGCGGTATAAGTCCGGCGACGGGGACGGGAAGATGGAGTGCTGCGTGTTCGACATCGACACGGAGACGGGCCGGTGCGTGGGGGCGGAGGCCCTGCGCATCCTATGATCCGGGTACTGCACGCGGCGGATCTGCATCTGGATTCGCCCTTCCAGGCCCTGGGAAAGGAGAAAGCCGCCCAGCGCCGGGGCGAGCAGCGGGCTCTGCTGGGCCGCATCGTCCGGCTGGCCCGGGAGCGGGAGGCGGACATGCTGCTGCTGGCGGGGGATCTGTTTGACTCTGACAGCCCCTATTCCGAGACGGCCCGGATGCTGGAACAGGTGCTGCCCCAGGCGGGGATGCCGGTATTTTTGGCGCCGGGCAACCATGACTGGTACGGCCCCCGGTCCCCCTGGGCACGGCTGGAGCTGGGGGAGAACGTGCATGTGTTCGCCGGGGAGGACATCCAGTGCGTCCCGCTGCCGGCGCTGCACGCCCGGGTGTGGGGCAGCGCCTTCACCGGCCGGCACAGAAAGCCCCCGCTGGCGGGCTTCGAGGCGGAAAAGGACGGGGACACGGTGGACATCATGGTCCTGCACGGGGAGACGGAGGAGCCCGCGTCCCCCTATGGGGCCGTCTCGGAGGAGGAGCTGGCCCGCAGCGGCATGGACTATGTGGCTCTGGGCCACACCCACGCCTACAGCGGTCTGCGCCGGGCGGGGGAGACGTTTTATGCCTGGCCCGGCTGTCCGGAGGGGCGGGGCTTCGATGAGACCGGCGAAAAGGGCGTGATCCTGGCGGAGATCGGGCCGGGACAGGTCCGGGCGGAGCTGGTGCCCCTGGGCGGGCGGCGATACGAGGTGCTGCGGGTGGACCTGACGGAGAGCCGGGACCACGTCGGCGCGGTGCTGGCCGCCTTGGGGCGGGACACGGCGCAGGACGTGTACCGGATCGTGCTCGCCGGGGAGCCGGAGCTGCCGCCGGACATGGCGGCACTGCGGGGCGCGCTGGAGGGCCGGTTCTTTGCGTTGCAGCTGCGGGACGAGACCCGGCTGCGGCGGGATATCTGGCAGGGCCGGGAGGTGCTGAGCCTGCGGGGACTGTTTTTGGCCGGACTGTGGGAACGCTATGAGGCTGCCCGGTCCGACGAGGAGCGGGCGCACGTGGAGCGGGCCGTCCGATACGGTCTGGCGGCACTGGAGAACGAGGAAGAGCCGCCGGTATGATTCGTTTGAAAGGGAGACCCTTTCAAACGAGAAGGCTTGCGGCCTGCTGTAGCGCACGGGCCCAAGCGCCCGCACGTTTGCAGGCCGATGAGAGATTTTTCCGAGGTACACGCCCCCGGAAAAATCATCCCACTTTATTCGCCGCTCCGGCGGCGAACTCTGCGAGGCAGGAAATAATGATCCTAAAAAAAATGACCGCGTATTTCGGGGCGCTGGAGGGCAGGAGCCTGGAGCTGGGCCCCGGACTGAACATCCTGTACGCCCCCAACGAGAGCGGCAAATCCACATGGTGCGCCTTTCTGCGGGCCATGCTCTACGGGGTGGACACGGGCCAGCGGGCCAAGCAGGGCCAACAGCCCGACAAGAAGAAATATCAGCCCTGGAGCGGCGCCCCCATGTCCGGCAGTATGGACGTGGAGACCGCCTCAGGGCCGGTGACGCTGCGCCGATGGACGGAGCGGGCGGGCCAGCCCATGCAGGCCTTTTCCGCGACGGTGACCGGCACGGACGTGCCCGCGGGCATCGCCGCCGGAGAGGCGGGCCAGACACTCACCGGCGCGCCGCGGGAGGTGTTCGAGCGCAGCGCCTTCATCTGCCAGGCGGGCCTGGGAGTCACCCCTGACCCGGAGCTGGAAAAGCGGTTCGCGGCCATCGTGTCCGCCGGGGACGAGGAACAGTCCTTCTCCGAGACAGACAAGAAGCTGCGCGCCTGGCTGCGCCGGCGCCGGTCCGGCCGCCGGGGGGCCATCCCGGAGACGGAGGCCGCCATCGCCCAGGCCCGGTCGGAGCTGGGACGCATCGCCGAGGGGACCCGGGCCGTGGAGCAGCTGGAGCGGGAGCTGGACCAGCTCCAGGCCCGGCAGGAGGAACTGGTGCGCCGGATGGAGAAGGCCCGGGCGGAGGCCCGGCGAAAGGCGCTGTCCGATCTGGCGGCGGCACGGGCCGCGGTGCTGGCGGCGGAGAGCGACCGCCGGGCGGCGGAGGACGAAAAGACGCGGGCGGTGGACGCTCTGCGGCAGACCGCCTTTGGGGCCATGGGACCGGAGCAGGCCAAGGAGCGCGCCCTCTCAGACGCGGACGAGGCGGAGAGCCTGGCCCGACAGGCGGGTACGCTGCCGCCGGTGTGGACGGCTTTCCTGCCGCTGGTCCTGACGGCGGCGGGCCTGGGCCTTTGGCTGGGCGGCGTGCTGGGCCGGGTCTGGTGCCTGGCGCTGGCCGCGGCGGGCATCGCCGGCACCGCGGGGGCGTGGCTCTGGCTGCGCCGCGCCGGGGAGCGGCGGGACGCCCTGCTGGCCCGGCGGGCGGAGATCTTGGAGGACTACGGCGTCCGGGAGCCGCGGGAGCTGGACGGACTGCTGGAGGAATATGAGCGGCTGTGGGCGGAGGCGAAAGCCGCCGCCAAGACGCTGGGCCGGGCGGAGGAGGCGCTGGAGAGCGCCCGGCGGGCCCAGAAGGCTGCCGAGGAGCCGGTGCTGAACGGGCTGGACTTCGTCAATGGCGACAGCGAGGCCGCGCGGGCGTCCCGCGCCGTGAACCAGGGCCGGGAGGAGATGGAACGGCTGCGGGAGCGGCGGGCCATCGCCGAGGGCCGGGCGCGGGCCATGGGGGACCCCATGGCGCTGGAGTCGGAGCTGGCGGCACTGGAGGAACGGCGGGACGCCCTGCTGGATCAGGAGGCCGCGCTGACGCTGGCGGCGGAGGCCATGGAGCAGGCGGACCTGACGCTGCGGGAGCGGTTCTCCCCCATGCTGGCCCAGGAGGCCGCGGCGCTGTTCGGGAAGCTCACCGGCGGGCGCTATGACGAGATCACCCTGGCCAGGGACCTGTCCGCCAAGGCGCGGCTGGCCGGCGACGCGGTGGGCCGGGAGACCGACTACCTGTCCCAGGGGGCGCGGGACCAGCTCTATCTGGCGCTGCGGCTGGCGGTGTGCGCGCTGGTGCTGCCGGCGGAGCAGGCTTGCCCCATCATCCTGGACGACGCGCTGACGGCCTTCGACCAGACGCGGATGGAGCGGGCGCTGGACTTGTTGAAGGAGCTGGCGAAGGAGCGGCAGGTGCTGCTGTTCACATGCCACGAGCGGGAGGGCGCGTATTTTGCCGGGGACGACACGGTGACGAAGATCGAGCTGGGGGCCTGAGATGGAGAGAACGTTTGAATTTGCGGTGCCCTGCCTGTTCGGGCTGGAGGGGCCCTGCGCCGACGAGCTGCGGCGGATGGGTCTGGAAAACGTCCGGGCGGAGAACGGCCGGGTGCGCTTTTCCGGAGACGGGCTCGCCTGCGCCAAGGCCAACATCCGCCTGCGCACCGGCGAGCGGGTGCTGCTGCGGCTGGGCGGGTTCGAGGCGAAGAGCTTCGACGCGCTCTTCGAGGGCGTGAAGGCCCTGCCGCTGGCGGACTTCATCCCCAAAGACGGGCAGTTCCCTGTGAAGGGCTACAGCCTGGACTCGGCGCTGCACTCGGTGCCGGACTGCCAGCGGATCATCAAAAAGGCCGCCGCCATGGCCCTGGGCCGGGCCTATCACACGGACTGGCTGCCGGAGACGGGGGAGCTGTATCAGCTGCAGTTCTCCCTGGTCAAGGACTACGCGGAGCTCTATCTGGATACCACCGGCGCGCCGCTGTTCAAGCGGGGCTACCGGCCGGGGCACGTGGCCGCGCCGCTGCGGGAGACGCTGGCGGCGGCGCTGGTGGGCTTTGCCCGCTACCGGGGCCGGGACGCGCTGTGGGACCCCTTCTGCGGCAGCGGCACCATCCCCATCGAGGCGGCGCTGATCGCCCGGAACCGGGCACCGGGCCTGGCGCGGGATTTCGCCGCCCAGAAATGGGGCTTCATCCCCAAGCAAGCCTGGACCGACGCGGCGGCGGAGGCCCGGAGCCTGGAATACCACGGCGATTACCACATCTTCGCCTCGGACATCGACCCCAAGGCCGTGGCCCTGGCCAGGGAGAATGCCCGGCGGGCGGGCGTGGAGGTTGACATAACATTTTTGGTCTCCGATGCCCGGACCATGGCCCCGCCCTGGGAGAAGGGCGTGATCGTGTGCAATCCGCCCTACGGCGAGCGGATGCTGGAGCGGCAGGAGGCCCAGGCCCTCTATCGGGACATGGGCCGGACTCTGGGCAGGCTGCCGGGATGGAAGCAGTACGTCATCAGCTCGGAGCCGGACTTCGAGCGGCTCTACGGCCGCCCGGCGGCAAAGCGCCGCAAGCTCTACAACGGCATGATCCAGTGCTATTTGAATATGTACTGTTGACGCGGCGGATCGGGATCTGCGGAGAGAAGAGCATGAAGATCAACATAGACTTCGAACATCCATATCTTGATGAAAAAGTAATTTTCGAGTTGACGCTCAATGACCTGGACCGCTTTTATACGGATGAAGATGCGGTGGATCGACTTGATCTGTTCTTTGTATTAGAGGCGTCGTTACACAGGTTTCAGAGTGAGAACCGCTTGAAAGCCGCCGCCCGCTGCGCATTTTTCATGGCGTATTATCTTTTCGTCCCATTGACGCCCCCTGCATCTTTTGAGCTGGCGGAGTTTTATATCGACAGGGCATTGGAATGGGATGCAACGCCAGAATACAGCCAATGGAAAGAGCGCATAGACAAGGGGAATTGACAGCTTCCCATTTATCGCCCCGAAAGCGCGCACAGGAGGAAAATCGATGCTGACGCCGCTCAAGAGAGAGGATTTTGACAAGTACATAGATTTTGTATACGCGCTGGCTCTGGACCCGGCCCGGTCCGGCTATCCCACCTATACGGACGGGATCAAGACCAGGGCGGATTTTGTGGACCGGTCCCTGCGGGCCTTTGAGCGGGCCAACGAGGACATCCTGCTCTATGAGCGGGAGGGCAGGGCCGCCGGGTGGATACACTATTATTACCTGGCAGAGGACAAGTATCTGGACACCTGCTCGTTCTGTATCGCCGAGGGGATGGGCGACGCCATAGCGGAGTTCACCGCCTTCGCCCGGGAGCGCTTTCCCGGAAGCGAGCTCTATCTGGGCTTTCCCGGGGAGAACACCCAGGCGGAAGAGGCGCTGGAGGCCGGGGGCTTTACCTGTATCGAGAGGGACTTCAACGATGTATTCGACCTGGACCGCTACGAGCCCCGGCCGCAGGACCCGGACGTGGTGCCGGTGACAGGGGAGAATTTTGAGCTGTTCCGGACACTCCACGCCCCGCACGAGGATATGTACTGGAACTCGGACCGGCTGCTGGCGGACATGGACGAGTGGCGGCTGCTGCTGTATATGCCCGGCGGCGTGCCGGTGGGAGCCCTCCAGGCCCGGAAGGACAGCGAGATGGGGGAGATATTCGCGCTGTTCTTTGCAGATGGCTATGACGAGCGGACGTACCGGGCGCTGGTGACGGCGGCCCTGAACGGGGCCAAGACCGATGGGGCCGGGGCCATGGTGTTTTTCAACGACGCCGAGACACAGGCCGACGCCCTGGCTCTGGGCTTCCGGTGCGTGGGGGAGTATATGTGCTACAAAACGGCGCTGTGAGGATGCGGGCGCGCTGCTGCGCACAGAGCGGGCGCTTGCGGGGAAGAGAAACGATAATCGACGGAGGCGGGAACGGAGGCGGGAATGGATATTCTTATTCGCAGGGCGCAGGCGGGCGACGGGCCCGCGCTGGCGTATATCCAGACAGAGAGCTGGAAAGCGGCGTTTCAAAACATACTGGACAAAGACACGCTGGCCAGATGCACCGACATAGACCGGACGACGGGTATGTATGAGCGGCTGCTGAAGGAAGGGAAGGGCAATGGCTATATCCTGACGATCGACGGACAGCCCCACTGTATCGCCTGGTGGGAAGCTGCCCGCGATCCCGAGCTGGGTGGGAAAGCGGAGCTCAGCTGTATCCACAGTCTGCCGCAAAACTGGCGGAAAGGCTACGGCGGCATGATGATGGACCGGGTGCTGGCGGACATCAAGGACGCGGGGTTTCCGGAAGTGGTCCTGTGGGTCTTTGTTGACAACGGGAGGGCGAGAGCGTTCTATGAGGCAAAGGGGTTTTGCGCGACAGAGCGTCTGAAATCGGGATGGGGCACCCAGGAGATATGCTACGCCAGGACCCTGCAGCAGGACGATCGATCGGCAGCCGCGGGGCCAAATATATGATCAGAATAAGGCCGTATAAAAATCCGGATGCAGATACGATATTATCGTGGTGTCAGGATGAAAAAGCGTTTTATCAATGGTCGGCAGGCGTACTTGGCGATTATCCCATAACACAAAGCGAATTTCGTTTTGTGGACTCTCTCATGCCGTTCACAGCGTTTGATGAGACCGGGATCGTTGGCTTTTTTACGCTGAGAAGTCCCGATGGATCATTGGATGAACTGCGCTTTGGATTTGTTATCGTGGACCCTCGCAAGAGAGGAAGAGGCTGTGGAAAAGCAATGCTCCGGTTGGGGCTGAAATACGCGTTTGAGATCTATGGAGCGAAAAAAGCATCGTTGGGCGTTTTTGAGGATAACCTGCCAGCTTATTCCTGTTATAAAGCCGTCGGTTTTCAAGAGGTAATTCTTGATACGACAGAAAAGTATCATGTTCTGGGCGAAGAATGGCAGTGCAAAGAGATGGCCATGGAAAACAGACGGCTTCCCCTTTGCCGGGGCGAAGAGACGTCATAGCGATACAAGCGGGAAGGAGAGGGGATGCGGATGAAAAAGAGGCTCATGCAGGCGGTGCGGACGCTGCGGTGGCGGAATTTCCCGCTGCTGTTTCTCGCCGGGTGCGTCAACGCCTTCGGCGTGACGATATTCCTGGCGCCGGTGAAGCTCTATGACAGCGGCATCTCCGGCACGTCCATCCTTCTCTCCCAGGTCACGCCGGAGCAGCTGAACCTGGCCGTGTTCCTGCTGGTCTTGAACATCCCGCTTTTCCTGTTCGGGGCCAAACGGCTGGGGACGGCCTTCACCGTCTATTCCATCTTTGCGGTGACAGTGTACGCGGGGGCCAGTTGGCTCATCACCGACGTGCTGCCCATCGACGTGAGCATGGCGTCCCCCCTGGCGGGGCAGGATCTGCTGCTGTGCGCGCTGTTCGGCGGGATCATCTCCGGGGCGGGCAGCGGCCTTACCATCCGCAGCGGCGGGGCCATCGACGGGATGGACGTGCTGGCGGTGATCTTCGCCAAGGGCCTGAACGTCACTGTGGGCACCTTCGTGATGGCCTACAACGTGCTTCTGTACATCGTGTGCGGCTGCGTCATCCACAGCTGGATCCTGCCGCTTTACTCCATCGTCACCTATGCCGCGGGGCTCAAGACCGTGGACTTCATCGTGGAGGGCTTCGACCGCTCCAAGGAGGTCATCATCGTGACGGACAAGCCGGAGCCGATCAGCGAGGCGCTCATCGCCGCCTTCGGCTGCGGTACCACCAAGATCGCCGCCGTGGGCGGCTACTCCAACGCGGAAAAGACCGTCATCTATTTCGTGGTCAACCGGTTCCAGATCGCCCGGATGCGCAATATCGTCCGGCAGATCGACCCCCAGGTGTTCATGACCATCAGCGACGTGGCGGACGTGTTCAAGAACAACGACCGGTGAGGACAAACGGGAGGTTATGATGCACAAGATTTCCTTGCCAGATTTGTGCAGATTACCAGTTGAAGAAAAAAGGGAACTAGGGTATTATAACGGTGTTAGCACTCAAAGGCAATGAGTGCTAACACCTTGAATTTTGTATCTACATTTTAGGAGGCAATATACAATGACACTGAAACCGTTGGCCGACAAGGTGGTCGTCAAGCGCCTGGAGGCGGAGGAAAAGACCAAGAGCGGCATCTATCTGGCCGCGTCCGCCCAGGAGAAGCCCGAGATCTTTGAGGTCGTGGCCGTGGGCCCCGGCGGGATGATCGACGGCAACGAGGTCAAGATGGAAGTCAAGGCCGGCGACCGGGTCATCACGGGCAAGTACAGCGGCACCACCGTGAAGGTGGACAGCGAGGAATACACCATCGTGCGCCAGGGCGACATCCTGGCCATCGTGCAGTAAGCAAGGAGGCAATCAGCAATGGCAAAGCAGATCATTTACGGAGAAGAAGCCCGCGCCGCGCTGCAGCGGGGCGTTGACAAGCTGGCGGATACCGTCAAGATCACCGTGGGCCCCAAGGGCCGCAACGTGGTCCTGGACAA
>CANQIO010000036.1 GCA_947624065.1 uncultured Oscillospiraceae bacterium
AAGATGAAGCCGCTGATGACGATGATCACGTCCTTGGGGTCATAGCTGAGGAACATGACCGGGGGGATGAGCTGGCCGGCGAGCATGACCACATAGGCCACGGCACACAGCATGCCGATGGTGGCGGGGCGGCGTGCGCTGGCGGGTCTGGCGCCGGAGCGGGCGGTGGGGTGAGTGTCCATGGAAAAAACCTCCAAAAAAAGATTCGACACCTGTGGGCACGAATGCCTTCCAGGTGTCAATATGGGGCCGCGTTCCATGGACGCGGGCACATGGCCCGCCGCCGAAAACAGCGCCGCTCAACACATCTTCTTCCATCCAGACTGTCACTGTCGGTCCCGGAGTTCCACCGGGTCAACGCACGGATCGCTGGAGCTGCCGTACGCTCGCGGACTGTACCGCCGATCGGGAATTGCACCCTGCCCTGAAGACATTGTTCGCTCATTCGGTTGTCTATTAATATATAACACCCTGCCGGGGGAAATGCAACACCCTTTCCGGGAAAATTTTTAAAAGTTTTTTTACAGCCTTTCGATGTCCGCCAGCAGAGCCTCCAGGTCCTGGTCCGTGGTGGCCCAGCTGACGCAGAAGCGCACGCACATCCGCCCGTCCTCCAGGGGATGGTCCAGCTCGAAGGTATACTTGTCCCGCAGCGCGTCCATCTGGGGGCCGGTGAGCAGCACGAACTGCTGGTTGGTGGGGCTGTCCAGATAGGAGGGGATGCCTCTGGCGGCAAAGGCATCCCGCAGACGCATGGCCATCTCCACCGCCCGGCGGCAGATGTCGAAATAGAGCCCGTCCTCGAATAGGGCCGCGAACTGCAGCCCCAGCAGCCAGCCCTTGGCCAGCATGGCGCCGTTCTGCTTGATATAGCTGCGGAAATCCGGCTGCAGGGCCGGGTCGGTGATCACCAGCGCCTCCCCGAACAGCGCCCCGCACTTGGTGCCGCCCACGGTGAACATGTCCGCCAGCCGGGCCAGGTCCGGCAGCGTCACGTCCGAGGCGGCCAGGCCGTAGCCCAGCCGGGCCCCGTCCACGAACAGGGTCATGTCGTACTCGCGGCAGGCGCTGTGGAGCGCCTCCAGCTCTTCCAGGGAATAGACGGTGCCGTACTCCGTGGGGAAGGAGATGTACACCAGCTTCGGCTGGGTGATGTGCTCGGGGATGGGACTGCGGCGGTAGCTCTCGCCCACCTGGGCGACCTGGGCGGCGGTGATCTTGCCGTCGGGGGAGGGGAGGGTGAGGATCTTGTGGCCGGTGTGCTCCACCGCGCCGGTCTCATGGGCGTGGATGTGGCCGGTCTCGGCGCAGACGGCGCTCTGATAGGGCCGCAGGGCCGCGGCGATGGCGGTGAAGTTCACCTGGGTGCCGCCCACGAAAAAGTGCACCGCGGCGTCGGGCCGCCCCGCGGCGGTACGGATGGCCTGGGCGGCCGTCTCGCACCAGGGGTCCACCCCGTAGCCGCCGTAGCTCTCCCCGGCGGTGTCGGCCAGGGCCTTCAGCACGGCGGGATGGGCCGCGAGGTGGTAGTCGTTGTTGAAGCGGATCATGGGACCCTCCTTGTGATACTGTCTTGAGGTCAGTATAGCATGGGGCCCCGCCGATGGCAAATAAAACCGTTTCTTTTTCCGGCGGTATCTTTAGAAAAGCAGGACGCGTTGCAAAACATGTCCCGCCATGTAGGTGATGAAGCCAGCAATAGAAAGAGTGCATAGTTTTTGAAATTACGCAAGTGCGTATACGCATCTGCGCGAAAAAGGATACTATCGCTGTGGGGTGATCGCATGTCGGTAAAGGACGCGGTGGCCGCGCGGTTCGACCGGCTGTGCCGGGAGCGGGGCATCCGATACAATGAACTGGCCACGCTGGCCGGAGTGACGCCGTCCACGGTGTACAGCATGATGGACCCGGCCCGGCGGGACGTATCCGTCGTCACGGTCAAAAAGCTGTGCGACGGATTGGGCGTCACGCTGGGAGCGTTTTTCTACGCGCCGGAGTTTGAGGCGCTGGAGCAGGAAATAGAATGAGCCGTCGGGCGGGAGCGCCCGGCGGTATCTTTTTGCCCAGACGAAAAAAATCGCCGACCCTTGAAAAATCCGGGGCCGGTGATGGATATTATAGGTGAAATGCATTTCGCAAGGAGAACGGACGATGTTCACAGAGGAACGCTTCACCCAGCTGGCCCGGGTACATATGGATATGATCTTCCGGGTGGCCTTCAGCCACCTGAGGAGCCGGGAGGATGCAGACGACGTGACCCAGAACGTGCTGCTGGCCCTGTACAGGACGGACAAGACCTTCCAGAGCGAGGCGCACCTAAAGGCATGGCTGATCCGGGTGACGGTGAACGAGTGCAGAAAGCTGCTGCGCTCGCCCTGGCGGCGGCGGTCCGGCGGCTCCATCGAGGACTACGCCGGGACGCTGACCTTTCAGGAGCCCGGAGACCGGGAGCTGTTCGCGGCCATCATGGCCCTGGAGAGCAAATACCGGGCGGTGATCGTGCTCTATTATTACGAGGGCTACTCCATCGCCGAGACGGCGAAGCTGCTGGACCTGCCCGCCGCCACGGTGGGGACCCGCCTGGCACGGGCCAGGGAGAAGCTGAAACACTATCTGACGGAGGCATAAACTATGAACGACCACATGAAGATCCGGCGGGCCCTGGGCCCCATGCATGCCTCCGAGGACACCTTGGAGGAGGTATTTGCCATGATCGAACGAGAGGATACAAGGAGATATACCAGACACACCGGCCGCCGCGCCCTGCGCACAGCCATTATCGCGGCTGCGCTGGCGCTGGCCCTGGCCGGCACGGCCTGGGCCGTGGGGGAGTACACCGGCTTTTTCCAGACCGTGTTCGGCAATGAGAGCATCGGCGGCTGGGATACGGAGAACGAGACGCTCACCGACGAGGACGGGAATGTCGTGAAGGAGTACATCGTGCCCGGCCAGGAGCGGGTGGCGGTGGACCCGGACCAGGCCCAGGAGCTGGTGGGGGACGCCACCGCCAGCGTGGGCGCCTCCGTCACCATCGAGGGCGTCACCTTCACGGTGGAGGACTTCGTCATGGACGAGTACGGCATGGGCGCGCTGACCTACACCATGGAGGACCCGGAGGGCTTCCCCGGCGTGGAGTTCGACGCAAGCTTCATCCGCTCCGACCCCCTGGCGGGGGGAACGCTGCTGGATCCGCTGCTGACCGTCCACGACGGCAGCGGCAAACAGCTGGGCTGGCTGGACAGCGAGCAGCTCGTGGCCGGCGGCACCGACACGAAAAAGACCATGGCGCTGTATTTTGCTCCTGTTGAGAGCCTGGACGGGGCGGAGCAGCTGAAGCTGACCTTCGCCGTGGCCACGGGCTATGACGCGGCTAAGGGCGAGCTGGACACAAAGGAGGGCGGCGTGCTCTTCCCCATGGCAGGGGCTGTGGACGCCGAGACCCTGACGGGACCGGAGGGCTGGAGCGCCGGCCTGTCCCCGGTGGGGCTGATGATCACCCCGCCGGAGGGGATGCGCGGCGGCTACGACTACTACTTCAACGATGTGGCGCTGCACATGGCAGACGGTACGGAATACGTGCTCAAGCAGGATGAGCCCTATATGTACAACATCACGGTGGGGGTCCACTGCCACGACGGCGGCACGGCCATGACGTTCGACCGGCTGGTGGACCCGGCCGAGGTGCAGAGCGTCACCGCCGCGGGGCGGGATACCCGGACGGACACGGACTTTACGCTGACCTTTACAAAATAACAGCGCGGCACGGCCTATGCGCCCCGGCGGGACAGACCCGCCGGGGCTTGCATTTGTCCGCGGGATGGAATATAATATTACGTAATTATGTAAATGTGCCCAGGAGGGAGGGAACGCCGTGAAGCTGACCGCGAGCATGGTGTACGACATCGCGCTGATGCTGCTGATCATCTATATCGTCTGGCGGGGCTGGGAGCAGGGAATGGTCTCGGAGCTGCTGCGGCTGGCGGGATGGCTGGCGGCGCTGGTGCTGGTGACGGCGTATGCCGAGCCCTGGTCCCAGAAGGTGTGCCAGGCCCTGTCCGGCGGACAGACAGCCCCGCCGCTGCTGGTGTCGGTGGTGCAGGCGGTGCTGTCGCTGCTGCTGGTATCGGCCAGCCTGGCGGTGTCAAGGCTGCTGGCGCGCATCGCCTCGGCCCGGCACGGGGGCGACGGCATCCTGAGCCTGACCAACCGGCTGCTGGGGGCGGCGCTGGGCATCGGCGAGGCGCTGGTGACGGCTTACGCGCTGGTGTTCGTGCTGAACATCCTGACCATGTTCATCAACACCACCTGGCTCAACGGCGACATCCTGGCCAAGACCATCGTCCTGCGGCGGTTCCTGTAAAGAGAGATAGGAGGCAATGCCATGATCACGAACGTACTGGATTATCTGGACGCATCCGCAGCCCGCTTCCCGGAGAAGATCGCCTTCGGCGGGGAGAAGTCGGCTCTGACCTTCGCCCAGCTGCGGGACCTGGCCCGCCGGGGCGGCACCTATCTGGCCGGACGCATCGGCATGAATCGGCCGGTGGCGGTGTTCATGGAAAAGACGCCGGAGTGTCTGGCGGCCTTTTTCGCGGCGGTGAGCGCCGGGTGTTTCTATGTGCCCCTGGACACCAAGATGCCCGCCGAGCGGATCAAATTGATCTTCGACACCCTCCATCCGGCCTTCGTCTTTTATGACGAGAAGAACGCCGACGCCGCCCGCGCCGTGGCGGGGGATGCCGGCTGCGAGCTCTTCGAGAGCGCGTGCCGGACCGAGCCGGACGAGGCAAAGCTCTCCGCCATCCGGGCCGCCCATGTGGACACGGACCTACTGTATGTGCTGTTCACCAGCGGATCCACCGGCGTGCCCAAGGGCGTCACCATCAGCCACCGGGCCATGGTGGACTACGCCGACTGGCTCCATGACGCCTTGGACATGAATGAAAGCTGCGTCATCGGCAACCAGGCGCCCTTCGTGTTCGACAACTCTACTCTGGACATCTATTCCACGCTGAAAAACGGCTGCACCACCTGGATCATCCCCAAGAAGTGCTTCACCTTCCCCAAGACCATGATGCGGTTTTTGGCGGAGCATGAGATCGACACCATCTTTTTCGTGCCGTCGGCGCTGATCTCCATCGCCAACTCCGGCATTCTGGAGATCGATCCGCCCACCCAGCTCAAACGGGTCTACTTCTGCGGTGAGGTCATGCCCAACCGGCAGCTGAACATGTGGCGGCGGGCGGTGCCGGGGGCCACGTATTGCAACATGTACGGCCCCACGGAGATCACCGACGTGTGCGCCTACTACGTGGTGGACCGGGACTTTGACGACGACGACCCCCTGCCCATCGGCCGGGCCTGCGCCAATACCCGCATCCTGCTTTTGAACGACGAGAACCGGCCCGTGGGCCCCGGCGAGACAGGGGAGCTGTGCGTGCTGGGCACATGCCTTTCCCTGGGCTACTACAATAACCCCGTCCAGACGGAGAAGGCCTTCGTGCAGAACCCGCTGAACACCCTTTTCCACGAGCGGATGTACCGCACCGGCGACCTGGCCCGGTATAACGAGCTGGGGGAGATCATGTTCCTGGGGCGGAAGGATTTCCAGATCAAGCACCAGGGCTGCTACCGCATCGAGCTGGGCGAGATCGAGACGGCGCTGCTGGCCCAGGAGGGCGTGGCCAACGGCTGCTGTCTCTTTGACGAGGCCAAGGACGAGATCGTGTGCGTATACATGGGCGGGGAGGACGAGCACGCGCTGGCCAAGGCCCTGGCGGTGAAGCTGCCCAGCTATATGCTGCCCAACCGGTATGTACACCTGGAGCGCCTGCCCATGACCATCAACGACAAGATCGACCGGGTGACGCTGCGCAAGACCTATATCCCCTGAGGGAGGCGGCGTCATGGAGCTGTTGCACGGGTCCCCGACGGATATGACCGGCCGGGCGGACCGGGAGATACGGGCCTATGGGCTGCTGGACCGCCTGGGGGTGGATTTTTACCGCACCGACCACCCGGAGGCGCCCGCCACCACCATGGAGGTCTGCGCCCAGGTGGACGCCATTCTGGACGTACATATCTGCAAGAACTTGTTCCTCTGCAACCGGCAGCAGACGGATTTTTATCTGCTCATCATGCCGGGGGACAAGCCCTTCAAGACCAAGGAACTGAGCCATCAGCTGGGCGTGAGCCGGCTGTCCTTCGCGGACGAGGGGCACATGGCGCAGTACCTGGACGTGCTGCCGGGCAGCGTCTCGGTGCTGGGGCTGATGAACGACGCGGAAAAGCGGGTGCGCCTTGTCATCGACAGGGACGTACTGCAGGAGGAGTGGTTTGCCTGCCACCCCTGCATGAACACCAGCTCCCTGAAATTCCGGACGGCGGACCTGCTGGAAAAAATACTGCCCGCCATGGACCACGGCTATACGGCCGTGGAGCTGACGGGGGCGTGAGGGGGAGGACCATGGCCTATAATATCGTATTCTACTTCACCGACCAGCAGCGCTGGGACACCTGCGGCTGCTTCGGCCAGCCTTTGGACATTACCCCCAACCTGGACCGGCTGGCGGCAGAGGGCGTGAAATTCGACAATGCTTTTTCTCCCCAGCCGGTGTGCGGCCCCTGCCGGGCCCTGTTCCAGACCGGCCGCTATGGCACAGACACCGGGTGCTTTCGCAACAACGTCATGCTCCCGCCGGAGAGCATGACCCTGGCCCGGTACCTGGAGCGGGCGGGCTATGAGACCGCCTACATCGGCAAGTGGCATCTGGCCAGCGACGGGCCTTTGGACGGGCCGCCCGCTGTGGACCACACCGTCACCGCCGTGCCGAGGGAGCTGCGGGGCGGCTATACCGGCTACTGGCGGGCGGCGGACGTGCTGGAGTTCACCTCCCACGGCTATGACGGGTATGTGTTCGACGAGAACGACCGGCGGGTGGACTTTCAGGGCTACCGGGCCGACTGCATCACCGACATGGCCCTGGGCTTTTTCGATACCTATGATCGGAAAAAGCCCTTCTTCATGACGGTCTCCCAGATCGAGCCCCACCACCAGAACGACCACGGCCACTATGAGGGGCCGGCGGGCTCCAGAGAGCGGTTCGCCGACTTCGTCCTGCCCCATGATCTGGAGGCGCTGGGGGGCAACGCGGCGGAGGAATACCCGGACTATCTGGGCCAGTGCGCCAGCCTGGACGAGAACCTGGGGCGCATCGTCGAGCGGCTGAAAAAGGAAGGGCTCTATGAGAACACGGTCATCCTCTATGCCTCCGACCACGGCAGCCACTTCAAGACCCGCAACCGGGACGCGCATCTGACCGGCGCGGACGACTATAAGCGCTCCTGCCACGACGCCAGTCTGCACGTGCCGCTGGTGATCGCCGGCGGGCCCTATCGGGGGGGCGCGGCGGTGGAGGAACTGGTGAGCACCGAGAGCCTGCCCAAGACCATCCTGGCCCTGGCCGGCGTGGACGTGGGGGACGCCATGGTGGGGGAGGACCTGCTGGACGTGGTCCGGCATCGGGACCCGGACCGGCCCAACGAGGTGTTCGCCCAGATCTCCGAGAGCCGGGTGGGCCGGTGCGTGCGCACGCCGGACTGGCTCTACGCGGTCTATGCCCCCGGCGTGGACGGCGGCGCGGCCCCGGCGGCGGAGGAATACGCGGACGACTTCCTCTATGACATGAAGAAGGACCCCTGGCAGCTGCAAAACGTGGTCGCCGACCCGGCATACGCCGCCGTCAAAGCCCAGCTGCGGGAAAAGCTGCTGGCCTGGATCGAGCGGGCGGAGGGGACCCGGCCGCGCATCGTCGACTGACCCCCAAACGGGCAAACGGGGACATATAAAAACAGAAGAGCGCCGGAACGGGATATTCCCATTTCGGCGCTTTCAATTTTTTAGTTTAACACATCGCCGCGGATCTGACAAGAAAGGAATGAAAATTAGGCGGTTTTGCCGGTGTTTTTCGGAAATAGTTGCGAATATTTTTGCCAAAACGCCTAACAGGTTCTCCCTTTCCTTTTCTTGACAAATCCCGCCTGGCGTATTATCATCTAAATATTAATTTAAATGATGAAATGCCAAAAGTCCCGGACGCCGATCATGGCGGCCCGGCGTCCGATGGCAGCAAGGCCCCGGGGCCTTGTGCTTGTATCACAAATACAAGCAATGAGTTTTGTGAACTGCGGGGGCTTCCCCGGTTCAAAGATAAAGAGTTCCCAGCGAAATCGATCAACTAGGAGGACAAACCATGAAGTTTACGACCAAACTGCTTGCCCTGGTCCTGGCGCTGGCCATGTGCCTGAGCCTGGGCGCCACGGCTTTCGCGGCCGACGCGGAGCCCCTCCCCGGCGGCACCATCGTCATTGGCGCCGGCGGCGACCCCCAGAGCTTCAACCCTGACTACCGCGGCGACGACAACCTCTGGCCCATCGCCCAGAACATGTTCAACCGTCTGGTCAAGCTGGCCAACGGCGACGGCGTGCTGCTGGACCTGGCTGAGAGCTATGAGTTCAACGACGCCGGCGACGTGCTGACCTTCCACCTGCATGACGGCGTGAAGTGGCACGACGGCGAGCCCCTCACCTCTGAGGACGTGAAGTGGACCTATGACACCATGATCGCCGAGCAGTGGGCTTTCGCCAGCAACATCGCCGCCATCGACTCCATCGAGTGCCCCGACGATCTGACCGTCGTCATGAACCTGAAGGCCCCCGACGTGACCATCATCTCCAAGCTGGCCTGGTACGGCACCTTCATCCTGCCCAAGCACCTGTATGAGGGCCAGGACGCCGCCACCTGCGACGCGGCTCTGACCAACCCCGTGGGCTCCGGCCCGTTCAAGTTCGAGTCCTATGAGTCCGGCGTCAGCGTCACCCTGACCAAGAACGAGGACTACTGGGGCGACGAGCCCAATCCCGACAAGCTGATCTTCGCCATCTACACCGATCAGGACGCCAACTATCAGGCCTTCCTGAACGGCGAGGTGGACTACTGCTACGGTGTTCCCACCGCCAACGTCAACGACCTGGACGACGATCCCGATTACCGGATCTTCCAGGCCATCTGGCAGAACCGTACTTACATCACCTTCAACTTCTCCGATCCTGACTTCGGCAAGAAGGAAGTCCGTCAGGCTGTGCAGCTGGCTGTTGACCGTCCGGGCATCTTCGCCCGTGTGGGCGGCGCCGGCCAGATGGCTGAGTACTATGTCTCCCCGCTGCAGACCGACTTCGTCGATCCCCAGTACAAGATGCCCGACCGTGACGTGGAGGCCGCGATGGCTCTGCTGGAGCAGGCCGGCTACACCAAGGACGCCGACGGCTTCTATCTGCACGCCACCATCGATGTGTTCGAGGACGGCAACTTCGGCGATATCGCCCAGATCATCAAGGCCAACCTGGCCGAGGCGGGCATCGACCTGACCGTCAACATGCTGGAGTATGCTGCCTGGCAGGATAAGGTCCAGGTCAACATGGACTTCTCCATCACCATGCTGGCTGGCTATCAGGGTCCTGACGTGTCCGGCCTGGCCGGCCGTATCCAGACCGGCGGCGCCACCAACGTGGGCGGCTACTCCAACGAGCGCGTCGACGAGCTGTTCACCCTGAGCAACGCCGAGCCCGACACCGCCAAGCGCGCCGAGTACTACAGCGAGATCCAGAGCATCATGGCCGACGAGGTCCCCATGATCCTCCTGATCGAGAACGGCTCCAAGTATCCTGTGAAGAACACCCTGGTGGGCACGCCCTATGACCTGCCCGACAAGGCGGCTTCCAGCGAGATGACTTACGCGGGCTTCACCGAGTAAACCGAACCGGGGGAACGATCCCCTGAATGAATAAGCAGGGAAAAGTCCGATGGAATCTCTTCTATCGGACTTTTTCCCTAAATCCCGCCAGAGCGTGTCCTCCGGCGCCGTGACCGCTGCTCCGGCGCGGGCGCGCCGGAGCAAGAGAGGAAGCGATACGATTGAAACGATATATCCTCAAGCGGATCCTGACGGGCATCCTGGTGGTGCTTGTCTCGGTCTGCGTGAACTTCTTCCTGGTGAGGAGCGCGCCGGGCAACCCGGTCCGCATCCTGGCCGGCACGGACAACCCCAACCCGGCCCAGATCGAGGCCCTCACCATCAAATACGGCCTGGACAAATCCACGCCGGAGCAGTTCGTGCTGTTTATCAAAAACGCCCTGAAGGGCGATCTGGGCTACTCCTACCGGAATGAAAAGCCGGTGACCACCCTGATCGGCGAGAAGGTGATGCCCACTCTGATGCTGAGCCTGTCGGCGCTGCTCATCGCGGTGATATGCGGGACGCTTCTAGGCATCCGGTCGGCCCGGAAAAACGGCGGCTGGTTCGACCGGATCATGTGTACGGTGTCCTATATCTTCGACGCCACCCCCAGCTTCTGGCTGGGCCTGATGTTCATCCTGATCTTCGCCTCCTGGCTGGGCTGGCTGCCCACCACCGGCATGGTGAACATGCGGGCCGGCTACACCGGTCTGCGCCACGTGGTGGATGTGGCCTACCACATGATCCTGCCCGTGGGCACCCTCGCGCTGGTCCAGTTCCCCTATTACTTCCGCATCGCCCGCTCCTCCGTGCTGCAGGTCATGAGCGAGGACTTCATCACCACCCTGCGGGCCACCGGCATGAAGGAGACCCACATCTTCAACAAATACGTGCTGCGCAACGCCCTGATCCCCACCGTGACGGTGCTGGGCTCCAGCCTGGCGTTCCTGCTGTCCGGCTCGCTGTACATCGAGACGGTGTTCTCCTGGCCCGGCATGGGCAAGCTGCTGTTCGAGTCCATCGGCAAGCGGGATTACCCGGTGCTGCAGGGGATCTATCTGATCCTGTCCATCACCGTGGCCGTGATGATGATCGTGGTGGATCTGGTGTACAGCCTGATCGATCCCCGGATCAAATACGAATGAGGAGGGTGCGGACATGAAAAAGTACTTTACCGCTTTCGGAAAGGAGCTCAGACGCAACAGTCAGCTGCGGACGGGCTTCATCATGCTCGCCATCCTCCTGATCGGCGCCATCGGCGCGCCGGTGTTCGCCACCCACGATCCCTATTTCCTCTATGACAGCCTGCGGGTCCCCCCGGGGACGGACGGCTTCATCTTCGGCACCGATCACCTGGGCCGGGATATCTACAGCCAGATCCTCTACGGCGCCCGGACCTCTCTGGAGATCGGCATCGTGGCCGCGTCCATCGCCGCGGTGGTGGGCACGCTGATCGGCGGCATCGCCGGTTTCTTCGGCGGCAAGGTGGACAAGGTGATCGTGGAGTTCATCAACATCTTCGTGATGACCCCGTCCTTCTTCCTGATCCTGATCATCGTGGCCATCTTCGGCAGCGATATCCGCTATGTGATGATCGTGCTGGGACTGACCTCCTGGCCCGGCAACGCCCGGCTCATGCGGGCCCAGGCCATCTCCCTGCGGGAGCGCACCTTCGTCAAGGCGGCCCAGGCCATGGGCGAGAGCAAGAGCAAGATCCTGTTCCGCCACATCATCCCCAACGGCATCTTCCCGATCATCGCCAACACCACCATGCAGATCTCCGGTGCCATCCTGACCGAGGCCGGCCTGTCCTTCCTGGGACTGGGCGACCCGAACATCGTCAGCTGGGGCCAGATGATCAGCGCGGGCAAGCAGTATCTGGCCAAGAGCCCGTGGATCTCCGCCATACCGGGCGTGTTCGTGGTGCTGACAGTGCTGACCTTCTTTATGATCGGCGAGGGGCTGAATAAGTTCATCTCCCCGAAGATGCAGAATACGAAGTGAGGGCTGAAAGATGGCGCTGTTAGAAATCAAAGATCTGAACATCACCTATCAGATGAAAAATGAGTCCGTCTACGCTGTCCAGGACGCCAGCTTCACCATGGAGCAGGGCGATGCGGTGGGCATCGTGGGCGAATCCGGGTCGGGCAAATCCACCCTGGCCATGGGCGTGCTCCAGCTGCTGCCAAAGACGGCGCTGATCGAGGGGCAGGCCCTGTTCGAGGGGCGGGACCTGCTGACGCTGTCGCCGGAGGAGCTGTCCAAGGTCCGCTGGCGGGAGATCTCGGTGGTGTTCCAAAAGTCCATGAACGCCCTCAGCCCGGTACACCGGATCGGCCGGCAGATCGAGGACGTGTACCTGGTGCACTTCCCCGGCACGCCGAAAAAGGAGATCCGGGAGCGGATCTATGAGCTTTTGAAGGTCGTGAACCTGAACGAGCGGGTCTACGAGCTGTTCCCCCATGAGCTGTCCGGCGGCATGATGCAGCGCATCTCCATCGCGCTGAGCCTGCTGTTCAACCCCAAGTTGCTGGTGATGGACGAGGCGACCACCGCTCTGGACGTGGTGACTCAAAGCCAGATCCTGAACGAGATCATGCAGCTGCAGGACAAGTTCAACCTGACCCGCCTGATGATCACCCATGACGTCTCCGTGGTCGCCTCCACCTGCAACAAGGTGGTGGTGATGTACGCCGGGCGCATCATGGAGACCGGCGCGGTCACGGATGTGCTGGTGTCGCCTAAGCATCCTTACACCCAGGGGCTGCTGCGGTCCTTTCCGTCCTTCGAGGGCGAAAAGACGGACCTGCGGGGCATCCCCGGCTCCCTGCCGGACCTGACACACAAGGCGGACGGGTGCGTCTTTGCGCCCCGCTGCCCCTATGCCACGGACCGCTGCCGTACCCAGCGGCCGGAGATCCAGGACGTGGGCGGCAAAGACAGACCGTGGCAGGTGGCCTGCCACATGACGGGAGGCGAACGCAATGGCTGAAGAGTATGTCATGGAGGCGGAAAACGTCCGCAAGTGGTACATCCAGAAAAAGTTGGTGAAGAAGGACGGCAAGAAGGTGCGCAGCCAGCAGATCAAGGCTGTGGACGGCGTGAGCTTCTCCCTGAAACGGGGCGAGACGCTGGGCGTCATCGGCGAGTCCGGCTGCGGCAAATCCACCCTGGGCCGGCTGCTGATCCACCTGGAAGCGCCCACCGACGGCGACATCCGGCTGTTCGGGGAGTCCGGTGCGGAGCTTCTGAAAAAGGACCCGCTGCGGTTCCGCAAGAACTGCCAGATGATCTTCCAGAACCCCTTTGACACCTTCGACCCCCGTTTCCGGCTGAAAAAGATCCTCAAGGACCCGCTGAAGCAGCACAACATCGGCTCCTCGGAGGAGGAGCGCATGGAGATGGTGCTCTCGGTGCTGGAGCAGAGCGGTCTGACGCCCGCCAAGGACTACATCGACCGGTTCCCCCATGAGCTGTCCGGCGGCCAGCTGCAGCGCATCGCGATCCTGCGGTCCATGCTGCTGGACCCCGCCTTCATCGTGGCGGACGAGCCGGTGTCCATGCTGGATGTGTCCATCCGGGCGGACATCATCAACATGCTGGTGGAGCTGGTGAAGCAGAAAAACGCGGCGCTGGTGTTCATCAGCCATGATATCGCCACGACCCGGTATATCTCCGACCGGGTGGCGGTGATGTATCTGGGACGGATCGTGGAGATGGGTCCGACCGACGAGGTGCTGCACAATCCCCAGCATCCGTATACGAAGGTGCTGATCTCCAACTGCGCCTCCCTGAACCCGCTGGAGAAGAAGGAGGCCATCCACATCGAAGGCGAGCCCCCTACGCCCATCGACAACGGGCCGGGCTGCTATTTCGAGCCCCGGTGCTACTGCGCCCAGAAGGGCTGCGGCGAGGAATATCCCCCGCTGGTGGACCTGGGCGGCGGCCACTGGGTGTCCTGCTGCCGCTGCGGGGGCGGCGATACCTGATCAGATCATGCCGTCCGCCGCGGCCTTTGGCCCGGCGGACGGCACAGAGGTTTTTTTGGAGAAAGAGAGTTCAACATGCGAGATTTTACCAAGCTGATCGAAAACGTCCCGGATTATCAGGAATTCCTCACCGTGGACGAGATGGACGCCCATTCCCTGGCGCTGGCGGCGGAGTATCCCGACAAGGTCCATGTGTTCCAGGCGGGCGCCTCCCGGAAGGGCCACCCGATCTACTGCATGAAGATCGACGGCGGCGACAAGAACGCCTTCATGTTCGGCTGCCCCCATCCCAACGAGCCCATGGGCGCCATGATGCTGGAGTATTTCACCCGTGCCATCGCCGAGGACGATGCGCTGCGGGCGGACCTGGGGTATACCTGGTATATCATCAAGAGCATCGACGTGGACGGCACCCAGCTGAACGAGGCGTGGTTCAAGGGCCCCTTCACCCTGTCCAACTATGCCCGCCACTATTTCCGGCCCGCCGGCTATGAGCAGGCCGAGTGGACCTTCCCCCTGCACTACAAGAAATACAGCTTTGACGATCCCATCCCCGAGACGCAGGTGCTCATGAAGATCATCGACGAGGTCAAGCCGGTGTTCATGTATTCCCTGCACAACTCCGGCTTCGGCGGCACCTACTGGTACCTGACCAAAGAGCTGCCCGCGATCTGGGACAAACTGTACGCGGCCAGCCGCCGGCAGAACATCCCCCTGCACCTGGGAGAGCCGGAGGTCAACTACATCACCCCCTATGCCCCGGCCATCTTCCCCATGATCGAGCAGGAGGACACCTACGACCACTATGAGAAGTTCTCCAGCACCCCGCCGGAGCAGCTCATGAGCTGCGGCGCCAGCAGCAGCAGCTACGCGCGCCGCCACGGCACCGTCACGCTGGTGACGGAGCTGCCCTACTTCTTTGAGCAGCGCATCCAGAGCGACAGGCAGATGCCCTTCACCCGGGCGGAGGCCGCGCTGAAGCGGGAGGACTTCTACCGGGACAACAGCCGGGCCGTGGCCGGGTATTACGAGCAGATCAAGTCTCTCATCTCCCCGGACAACCCCTTCGCCAAGATGGTGGAGCTGTCTTTGAAGAACCGGGAGGAGAATTACGAGGTGGAGAAGTCCTTCATCGAGACGAGCCCGGATTACGCCGTGCCCTGCAAGGAGTCGGAGGCCTTCGACAACCTGGATCTGCCGAAGTTCTTCGGGCTGTTCATGTGGACGCTGACCATCCGCTCCTGCGAGCATGAGCTGGAGAAGGACCACACCGAGCAGGAGAAGGCGCTGCTGCGGCAGGTCCATGAGCAGTGCGAGGCGGAATTTGACCGCCGGGCCGCCGAGGCGGAGCGGGACATCCACTACGAGGTGACGCCCATCAAGAAGCTGGTGAGCATTCAGCTGGAGAGCGGCATGATCGTGGCGGACTATCTGAACCCCCGCGCCGACGGCTGAGAGAAGGGAGAAAAACAGAACGATGGCTGACATTGAAAAATACTATCGGGTCGTGGAGAACCGCGGCGGCGTCTGGATGGCCGACGGCAGCATCGCGTACCTGAGCGATCAGAGCGGCACGTCCCAGATCTGGACCCTGTCCCTGGAGGACCGGCAGCCCCGCCAGCTGACCTTTTACGGCGAGCGCATCTGGCGTCTGGCGCCCACCGGCGACCGGAAGGGGCTGCTGTTCGCCAGCGACCTGGGCGGCAACGAGCAGGAGCAGATCTATCTGCTGCGCCAGGGCGAGAGCGAGGCCCGGGACCTGAGCGGGGATGGGAACAGCCGCTTTTACCTGGGCGGCACAGACAGCGCCTGCCAGTGGCTCTATTATGCCTGCAACCAGCGCAGCAAGGCCAGCTTCGATATCTGCCGGAAGAACATCGGCACCGGCGAGGCGCGGATCGTGCTGGAGAACCACGACAACTACAACCTCCCCGCCAGCGTCTCCCCGGACGGGCGGTATATGCTCTACAATAAGCTCAAGGGCATGTCCGACAACCGGATGTATCTGGCGGACATGGAGCAGGGCACCAGCCGGGATCTGAAGCCCGGCGGCAGCAACGCCCAGTATGAGTCCACGGCCTGGCGCTCCGACAGCGCGGGGTTCTATGTGACCACCGACGAGGACAGCGAGTTTTTGTATGTGGCCTACTATGACGTATCGTCCGGCAGCTTGACGAAGGTGTATGAGACCGACTGGGACGTGAGCGCGGTGGCGCTGAGCAGCGACGACCGGTACCTGGCCATGGTGGTCAACGCCGACGGCTACGGCGAGCTGAAGATCATGGACGTGACCACGGGCGGGTTCGTCTGCGTGCCCCGGCCGCCCCAGGGATTCATCTATACATACGCCGGCATGGACTGGTCCCCGGAGGGGCATAAGCTGCTGTTCTCGTTCAGCAGCGGCCGCCGGCCCGTGGGCCTGTGGGTGCTGGATATGGACAGCGACAGCCTGTATGCCCTGGCGGAGGACCGCTGCGAGGGCATCGCCCAGGAGGAGATGGCGGAGCCGGAGCTGCGGCAGTTCCAGTCCTATGACGGGCTGCGGGTGCCCTATTGGCTGTATCGGGCGCCGGGCGCCGCGGCCGGTCCCGGCCCGGTGGTGCTGGACATCCACGGCGGCCCGGAGGGTCAGGAGTTCCCCATGTTCACGCCGCTGACCCAGTATCTGGTGAGCCAGGGCTTCCATGTGGTGGCGCCCAACATCCGCGGCAGCGTGGGCTACGGCAAGACCTATCACCACCTGGACGACGTGGAAAAGCGTCTGGACAGCGTCCATGACGTGGCCTGCCTAGTGGAGCACCTGGTGGCCGAGGGCATCGCCGATCCCAAGCGGGTGGCCGTCATGGGCGCCAGCTACGGCGGCTATATGACCCTGGCCTGCATCACGAACTATCCGGACCTGTGGGCCGCCGCCGTGGACACGGTGGGCATGTCCAACCTGGAGACGTTCCTGGAGAACACCGCGGAGTACCGCCGGGCCCACCGGGAGTCGGAGTACGGCACCCTGGCCCATGACCGGGAGACGCTGCGCCGGGTGTCCCCCATCCACAAGGTGGACCGGATCACCGCGCCGCTGATGGTCATCCACGGGGCCAACGACCCCCGGGTGCCGGTCAGCGAGGCGGAGCAGATCGTGGCGAGCCTGCGCAGCCGGGACGTGCCGGTGAAGTACCTGCGCTATGAGGACGAGGGCCATGGGCTGAGCAAGCTGAAAAACAAGCTGGACTGCTATCCCCAGGTGGCCGCGTTCTTAAAGGAACATCTTATGTAAACCTATATCCGGAGAACAGACAGAAAAGGAGAGAAGCTATGCTGATCAAAAACGGCAGGGTCCACGATGGTCTGGGGACCGTCTCGGTGCGGGACATCCGCATCGGGGACGGCCTGATCCAGACCATAGGGGAGGACCTTTCGGCGGCGGCGGACGAGGAGGTCTTTGACGCGGCGGGGATGGAGATCCTTCCGGGCTTCGTCCACGCGCTGTCCAGCTGGGGCGTGAACGGCTCCACCACGGAGATCCGCCCGTCCTCCGAGGACAACAGCGAGAAGAGCAATCCCATCACCCCGGAGCTGGACGCTTTCTACGCGTTCAACGGCCGCGCCGCCACGGCCCAGCAGCTGGGCGCGTTCGGACTGACGAGCTGCGGCGTGGCGCCGGCAGATACCAACCTGTTCGGCGGCCGGATCGCCGCCTTCACGGTGGACGGGGTGAACCCCTATAAGATGTGCCTGAAGCGGGACATCGGCATGATGGCGTCGGTGGGCGGCCAGCTAAAGCGCGTCTATGGCGAGCGCTCCATGGCGCCCCAGACCCGGATGTGGATCTTCACGAACTTCGCCCTGCAGCTGAAACTGGCCCAGGACTATAAGAGCCCGGAGGAGCTGGAGAAGCAGGCGGCGGAGAAGGCCGCGGCGGCCGGGACGCCGGCCCCGGCGGCGCCTCCCGCCAAGCGGGACGAGAAGATGGAGGCGCTGCGCGAGGTGGTGGACGGGCGTCTGCCGCTGTTCGTGTACTGCGACGATCTGGCGGCCATCGAGCGGGTGCGGGAGATCGTCAGCGCCTATCCCAAGCTGCGGCTGGTGCTGGTGGGCGGCTATGGGCTCACCGGCGAGGAGGACTGGCTGATCCGGGAGAACATCCCGCTGGTGATCCGCCAGGCCAGCTGCCCGCTGGACAAGGAGGAGATGGCCCTGGACATGGCCGCCATCGCCAAGCTGGCGGAAAAAGGCGCGCAGGTGATCCTGGGCGGGTCCCACTCCGCGGTCTTTGCCCCCAGAGAGGACATGCTCTGGAGCGGCGCGGAGATGATGCGCCAGCTGCATGACAGCGAGAAAGTGCTGTCCATGCTCACCTCGGCGCCGGCGAAGCTGCTGGGCATCGACGGCGTGACCGGCTCTCTGCGGGAGGGCCTGCGGGCGGACTTGGTCATATGGAGCGCCGACCCCATGGAGACCTACCAGGCCCACATCGTACGCACCTATATGGGCGGCGAGATCATCTACAGGGAAGGGGATGCGATGAGATGTATGTGATCAAAAACGGTACCCTGTATACCATGGACGACGCCGGCGTGATCCAGGCCGACCTGCGGGTGGACAACGGCAAGATCGCCGAGATCGGCGCCGGACTGTCCACAGAGGGCGCGGATGTCATCGACGCGGCGGGCAAGTGCGTGGTGCCCGGCTTCGTGGACGCCCACAGCCACATCGGCGGGCTGGATGACGCGCGCCATGAGGATCTGAACGAGATAACCAATCCCCTGACCCCGGAGCTGGACGCGCGCTACGGCATCAACCCCGCCAGCGAGGCGTTTGCCTGCGCCATCCGCCAGGGCATCACCACCAGCTGCCTGGCCCCCGGCTCGGCCAACGTGGTGTGCGGCTGGGTCATGGCCTACAAATCCGCCGGCAAGGACCGGGTGCTGAAGTCCCCGGCCGCCATGAAGGCCGCCATGGGCATCAACCCCAAGGGGTGCTATTCCGGCAAGAACATGGCCCCCATGACCCGCATGGCCATCGCCAACATCATGCGCGGCTACCTGCGGAACGTGCGGGAGTACATGGAGAAGAAGGAAAAGGCCGGCGACGACAAGGACAAGCTGCCGCCCTATGACCTGGGCATGGAGCACGGCATCCCCGTGCTGAAAAAGGAGATCCCTCTGAAGGTCCACAGCTACATGCACGACATGATGACGCTGCTGGAGATCGCCCGGGAGTTCGACATCTATGTGACCGTGGACCACGCCCAGGGCGCCAGCGACTTCTATGAGGAGCTGCAGGACCCCCATGTGAAGGGCGTCATCTTCGGGCCCAGCGCCGCGCCGCTGTTCCCCGGCGAGGGGGGAAAGCTGGACCCCTGGTGCTGCAAGGGGCTGGATGACCGGGGCGTGCCCGTGGCGGTGATGACCGACGGGCCGGTGAGCCCGGTGAACATGCTGCTGTACGAGATGGGCGAGGCCGTGCGCTGGGGCATGGACCCGGTGCGGGCCCTGGCCATGGTCACCAGCAACGCCGCCAGGATCGTGGGCGTCTGGGACCGGGTCGGCTCCCTGGCGGTGGGCAAGGACGCGGACGTCGCCATCTGGGACAAGCTCCCCTCCCTGGCCGCGGACGCGGTGCTGGAGCAGGTCATGATCGACGGCGAGCCGGTGTGGCAGAAGGACGCCTGATCCGCCTCAGCCGGAAAAAAGAACACGGACCGTGCCGCTCTTTTGAGCGGCACGGTTTTTCGCGCCGGGTGAATTATAGTATCAAGTGCAACAGTAGGGAAGAATAAAGAAGTTCATACAGATCTCGTGTAGAATGGAAGT
>CANQIO010000037.1 GCA_947624065.1 uncultured Oscillospiraceae bacterium
GGCGTCTTTCAGTTTGGCAACAGCAATTTGCTGTGGCTCTCGTTATTATTACCCTTGACAAATGTTCTCTGAGTACAAAGAGAACAGAAAACGCGCCCAGGCGGTGGATATCTACTACAACGGCGTCGGTATCATCCCAAATTACTCTCTTGAGGGCATGGAACAGGCCATTAAGGATTGGCAGAAGAAACACACGGAAACAGTAAAAACGGCGTGACCGCAAGGGTCACACCGTTTCCAAAATCAAATTATGACGTTACAAAAGCCGCCCGCTCGGGACACCTTCCTTACGGAGGGTGTCCCGAGGGCCGCTTCTTTTGTTTGTGCTCGCAGTCTCAGTTTCTTCATCAAATTCATCAAAGTTTAATCAACTGCCACTTTTCCTTTTGCGCGGGATGTGCTAAAATAATGGTGCTATGAGTAACGGATATTACAACTATAACGGCTCGCCCTCGCCGGGACCCGGACCGGGGACTCCCGGACAGAGACCGCCCAGGGGCGATATCTGGGAGACGGTCAGCTGGGCCCTGGGCGTGGGGCTCATCTTTGGCCTCGGCCCGCTGGGCCTGATCCTGACCATTTCCCACGCCGCGGGCCATGACATTTTGGGCGGGCTGCTGCGGGGCCTGTTCGGCGGCAGCCGGGAAAAGCGCGCCGCCGCGGCGGCGTCCGCCCGGCGGTACAGCACGCCCAAGCAGGAACGGACTGCCCGGCCCCAAAAGGACCAAACCCAGCAGACCCAGCAGCAGGGCCGGTTTTTCGGCGCCCGCCGCGCGGACAGCGGCGCGACGGCAAAGACCGTGTTCGGCTGGATATTGGTGGGCTTCGGCCTGTTCATGACCATGGGCGTCGTGTTCGACGGCGCGGGCGTATGGTCTGTGCTGAGCGCGCTGTGCGTCGCCCTGGGCGGCGGGGCGCTGGTGCTGTCCGGCGTGATGGGCCGCCGCAAGGAGGCCAAGTTCCGCCAGTGCTTCACCGTCACCGGTGACCGGGGTGTGGTGGATATCCGCAGCCTGGCCAGGACCATGGGCGTCAAGCCGGAGGAGGCCGACAAGCTGGTCACCGAGATGGTGGACCGGGGCTACTACGGCGAGAAGGCCTATGTGGACCGGGGGCGGATGCTGCTGGTCATCGACGTGGAAGAGATGCGGGACGTATACCGGCGGGAGGACGAGGAGAACAGGACCCGCCAGGAGGCGGCCGCCGCCGCGGCCGAGGCCAATATGTCCGAGTATGAGCGCTATGTGGAGCGCATCCGCCAGGCGGACGTGGACATCGAGGACGAGGTCATGAGCGAGAAGATCCGCCGGATGCAGAACCTGACCGCCTCCATCTTCGCCGAGGTCCAGGCCCACCCGGAGAAAAAGCCCATGATCGACCGGTTCATGAACTATTATCTGCCCACCACCCTGAAGCTGCTGGAGTCCTATGCCCGTATCGAGGAGCAGGGGGTGTCGGGAGAGAATATGGCCAAGGCCAAGGCGGACATCGAGGGCATCGCGGACACGCTGGTGGCCGGATATGAAAAACAGCTGGATAAGCTCTACCGGGCGGAGGCCATGGACATCGCCGGCGACGTGAGCGTCATCGAGAGCATGCTCAAGCGGGACGGTCTCTCCGGGGAGGACGACTTTGGACAGCAGGTCATGGGAGGACATTGATATGGAGAATTATTACGAAAAGCTCATCCGTGCCCGGGACGCGGTCCGGGCAAAGACCGACTTTCAGCCCCGCATCGGCCTGATCCTGGGCTCCGGCCTGGGCCCCGTGGCGGAGACCATGGACGTGGTGGCCGCCGTGGACTACAAGGACATCCCTGGCTTCCCCGTGTCCACCGTACCGGGCCACGCGGGCCGGTACCTCTTCGGGTACATCGGCGGCGTGCCGGTGGTGTGCATGCAGGGCCGGGTCCATTACTATGAGGGCTTCGACGTCCATGACGTGGTGCTGCCCACCCGGGTCATGGGCCTTCTGGGCATCAAGACCCTCTTCCTCACCAACGCCGCCGGCGGCCTGGACCCTGACATGGAGACCCCATCGCTGATGGTCATCCGGGACCACATGATGTTCAACTTCCCCAACCCGCTGATCGGACCCAACCTGGACCAGCTGGGCCCCCGGTTCCCGGACATGAGCGCGGTCTATGACCCGGCGCTGCGGAAGGTGCTGCATGAGACGGCGGAAAAGCTGGGCCAGAAGCTCAGCGAGGGCGTGTACATCCAGCTGACCGGCCCCAGCTTCGAGACCCCCTTCGAGGTGCGCTACTATGGCGCCATCGGCGGCAGCGCCGTGGGCATGAGCACCGCCTGCGAGGCCGTGGCCGCGCGGCATATGGGCCTGCGGGTGTGCGGCATCAGCTGCATCACCAACAAGGGCGCCGGCCTGGGCGGCCAGGCCCTCAGCCATGAGGAGGTCATCGCCGCCGGCGACATGATCGCCCAGCGGTTCTCCGCCTTGGTCACCGCCGCCATCCCCGCCATCGACGAGGCATGAGCGGCCAGACAGTGAAAAACATCGCGCTCTCGTCTGACGGGAGCGCGGTGCGCATTATCGACCAGACCCTGCTGCCGGGCCAGCTTCGATATATCGAGCTGCGGGACCGGGAGAGCATGTACGAGGCCATCAAGTCCCTTCGGGTCCGGGGCGCCCCGGCCATCGGCATCTTCGCGGCCTACTGCGTGTATGTGCTGGCGCGGGGCTACGGGGAGGGCGCGTTCTTTGCCCGGCTGGACGATGACTGCGGCTATCTCATCGCCTGCCGGCCCACGGCGGTGAACCTCAGCCGCCAGGTGGAGCGGCAGCGTACGCTGGCCCATGCCATGGCGGGCGCGCCCGTACCGGAGATCGTAGACGCCCTGGGCCGGGAGGCGCGGTCCATCCATGAAGAGGACATTGCTATGTGCCGGGCCATCGCGGAGGCGGGCCTGGGCCTGCTCCATCCGGGGGACACGGTGCTGACCCATTGCAACGCCGGGCCCCTGGCCACCAGCGAGTACGGCACCGGCCTGGGGCCACTGTTGCTGGGGTTGGAGCGGGGCGTGGACATCCGGGCCTATGTGGACGAGACCCGGCCCCTCCTGCAGGGGGCGCGGCTCACCGCCTGGGAGCTCATGAACGCCGGGATAGACTGCACCCTCATCTGCGACAACATGGCGGCTTTGGCCATGAAACAGGGCCGTATCCAGGCGGTGCTGGCCGGATGCGACCGCATGGCCGCCAACGGCGACGCCGCCAACAAGATCGGCACCTCCGGCGCGGCCATCATCGCGAAGCACTACGGCGTGCCGGTGTATATCCTCCTGCCTTCCAGCACCATCGACATGGCCTGCCCCACAGGGGCGGACATCCCCATCGAGCTGCGGGACGGGGAGGAGATCCGCTCGCTTTGGTATGAGCGCCCCATGGCCCCGGAAGGGGTAAAGTGCTGGGACCCGGCCTTCGATGTGACGGACCATGACCTGATCACCGCCGTCGTCACGGAGAAGGGCGTCATCCGCCCGCCCTATGATGTGAATCTGAAAAAGCTGTTCGGATAAAAATGACCGCCGCCCATCCGGGCGGCGGATTTTTGTCAGTTTGGTTCATCTTTCAGACAGAGGATATAATCTGTGCTCACATTATAGAAGCGGGCCAGACCGACCAGCAGCTCGTCAGTCAGCGGCTGGGCGCCGGTCTCTACATAGCTGTATTTCCGCTGGGTGATGCCGAGGGCGTCCGCCACCTTCTGCTGGGTCAGATCGTGATCCTCCCGCAGGTCCCGCATGCGATTTCTCGTGGCGCCCACCCCCATTCCCGGCGTTTCTCGCTCTTCACTATAGCCCAGGGGCGGTTTTTCTATTGACTTTTAGATAAAATTTATCTATATCGCGAGAAGTAAATAAACACTGCCGCCGCCCGACTGGGCGGCGGATTTTTGTCAGACTGCTCCTGTCCTGTCTTGCGAGGGGCGTATGGGGCGTGGTATAATAGCGATAAAATCGCTATTATACCAAAAATTACCGGTCGTGCTCCCGGCTGACGCCGGAACCGCACGACATGGCATGATCCATAAAAAGGGAGGGGGAGAAAGAGATGCCAGTCCCGAAATACTTTGAGCTGATGAAGCCGCTGCTCCAGGAGACAGGCGATGGAGCGACCCATACCAAGAAGGAGCTGAAAGCAGCTGTGGCAAAACGCCTTGGCCTTTCTGAGGCGGACCAGGCGGAGCTGCTCCCCAGCGGGCGGCAGACGGCCTTTGCCAACCGCCTGAGCTGGGCAGGCACATACCTGCTGAAAGCCGGGCTGCTGGAACGCCCCGCGCGCGCCACGTTTTCCATCACTGCGGAGGGGAGAAGGGTCCTGAAAGAGGACCCGGCGGTCATCGATCCCGACTTTTTGGAGAGGTACGAGAGCTTTCGGGCATTTGCACACCCTGAATCCCCCACAGATGGCTCTGCCGGGGCGGAGCAGGCCGCGGCGACGCCGGACGACACCTTTGAAGAGGCGTTCCGG
Source organism: uncultured Oscillospiraceae bacterium (assembly GCA_947624065.1). Classification (GTDB taxonomy): domain Bacteria; phylum Bacillota; class Clostridia; order Oscillospirales; family Oscillospiraceae; genus CAJOIG01. Next base: position 4,492 of record CANQIO010000037.1, read on the forward strand.
CAGATCAATGACAATCTGGCGGACGAGGTCCTCGCCGAGGTGCTGAAGCTGTCCCCGAGGGCCTTTGAGCAGATGGTCATCGATCTGCTGTATAAGATGGGCTATGGGGCCTTTGAAAACGCCGGTCATACGACGCCGTTCACCAATGACGAGGGCATCGACGGGATCATCATGGAGGATAAGCTGGGGTTTGACCTCATCTATATCCAGGCGAAAAAGTGGGACCCGGATCAGACGATCGGCCGCCCCCAGATCCAGAGCTTTGTGGGGGCTATCTCCGGAAAGGGCGGAAAGGGCCTGTTCGTGACCACAGCGAAATTTGCCAGGCCTGCCGTCGACTATGCCCGGCACCAACACATCATCCTGATCGACGGGCCAAAGCTGGCGCGGCTGATGATCGAGCACGATTTCGGCGTGTCGGTGCAAAAGGTATTTGAGATCAAAACGTTGGACACGGACCTGTTCAACGATTATACGGACTGACAAAGGAGATACGACTTATGATCCGCTTTTATAACGGCCTGACACTGGAGCCGGCGGGCGTGACGGAAAACGAGGTCTGGGTGGACGGCTCCGCCATATCCTACGTGGGCCCGGCGCGGGAGGATATGCCCGCCTTTGACCGCCAGATCGATCTGGGCGGCGACCTGATCATGCCCGGCTTCAAGGACGCCCACACCCACTCCGGCATGACGTTTTTGCGCTCCGCAGCGGACGATCTGCCCCTGCAGGAGTGGCTGGAAAAGCAGGTGTTCCCCGCCGAGGCCAAGCTGACCCCGGAGAGCACCGGCGCGTTCGTGAAGGTGGCTTTCCTGGAGTACCTGGCCAACGGCATCACCGCCTGCTTCGACATGTACTACCACACCGACGAATTCGCCCGAATCGCCAGGGACTGGGGGTTCCGCTCCGTGCTGTGCGGCAGCTTCACCGCCGGCAACGACTGGAACGAGCTCTATGACTTCTACCAGCGCTACAACCACGATTACGGCCCGCTGGTCAGCGCCCAGCTGGGCTTCCACGCCGAGTATACCACCAACCGGGAGAAGCTGGAATTCCTCTCCAAGGTCTGCCACGAGCTGAAAGCCCCAGTGTGGTGCCACAACTCCGAGACGGTCAGCGAGGTGCGCGACTGCATCGGCCGCCACGGCATGACGCCTACCCAGCTCTTTGACAGCCTGGGGCTCTATGACTACGGCGGCGGCGGCTACCACTGCATCTACATGACCGGCGAGGACATGGATATCTTCGCCAAGCGCGGCCTCACGGCGGTGCTGAACGCCTGCTCCAACGGCAAGCTTGCCAGCGGGTTTTTCCGCCTGCGGGAGGCGATGGAAAAGGGCGTGCATCTGGCGGTGGGCACCGACGGCCCTGCCTCCAACAACGCCCTGGACATGTTCCGGGAGATGTACCTCATCAACATCATGGCCAAGCTCCGGGAATCCAACGCGGCGGCCGGCGACCCGGCCCTCATCCTGGACGCGGCGGTGTCCGGCGGCGCCCGGGCCATGGGCCTTGCCGACTGCGACAGCATCGCGCCGGGCAAGCAGGCGGACCTGGTCCGCATCGACATGCACCGGCCCAACATGCGCCCGGTGCACAATGTGACCAAGAACCTGGTCTACTCCGGCGACCCGTCCAACGTGCGCATGACCATGATCGCGGGGAAGGTCCTCTATGAGAACGGGGAGTTCTTCGTGGGCGAGGATGCGGAGACGGTCTATCGCACGGCGGAGAAATATACAAAGCAGATCATGGGATAAAGAAGATGTGGCAAGTCCGGCAGTGCCCCTGCCCGCCAAAGCGGGACAGGAGCACTGCCGGACTTTTCGGTTTTTACAGCGCGCCCTCGTGCTGCAGCAGCCAGCTCTTCACGGCGATGCCGGCGGCATAGCCGGTGAGGGAGCCGTCCGCGCCCACCACCCGGTGGCAGGGGACGATGACGGAGATGGGGTTGTGGCCCACCGCGCCGCCCACGGCCTGGGCGGACATGGTATAGCGGCCCATGCGCCGGGCGGCCTTGTCCGCCAGGGTCCCATAGGTAGTCGTCTCCCCGTAGGGGATGGTGAGCAGCAGCTCCCAGACCAGACGGCGGAAATCGCTGCCCGCCGGGGCCAGGGGCAGAGCACGGGGGTCGGGCTCGTCCCCGGCAAAGTAGCCGTCCAGCCAGGCGGCGGCCTGAGCAAAGACCGGCAGGGAGCCGTCCTCCGTCATGGGCGCCGCGGGGAAATATTTCTGCCCCAAAAACCAGGCGCCGGTGAGGGCCTGGCCGTCCGAGGCCAGCAGCATCCGCCCCACAGGGGAGGGGTAAAAGGTGCAAAGCGTCATGGTCCGCCCCTTTCCGCTACCGGCGCAGGATGGTGCTCCAGCAGCGGAAGTCCACCGGCTCGAAGCGGCGGCGCACCTGCTTGACCACGGTGTTCCGGTCCGCGTCCTGGATGTAGACGTCGAAGTCTCCCTGGGTGCAGCCGAAGGTCATGGTCTTGGTGACGCCCAAGAGCGCCTTCAGCTGCTCCAGCATGGCCTGGCGGGAGACGGCGCCGTCATAGATCCGCAGGAAGGAGTAGCCCGTGCCGAAGTAATATTCCTCCATCACCACCCGATACTGCCCCGCCCAGCTCTGGGCCATCAGATCCTGATAAGCTTGGGCGATGCGCTCCGTCCGGTCGATGACGGTGAGATAGACCACGTCCTCGTATACGTCCTGGGGCGTGCGGACATAGTTGCGGTAGAGGGAGCCCCGGCGGGCGTCGAAGGCGTCCTGCATGGCGGCGTTCGCCAGGTCCCGGTAGCGGATGATGAGGATGTCGTTCTGGATGATGTGGTAGAAGAAGGGCAGCTCCCGCTCCCTGGCCCAGTCCATGATCCGCCTGGCGCTGTCCGGGGCCATGGGCACAGTGCGCAGGTATTGGCTCTTGTGCAGGTCATACAGCGCCGCCCCGTCCAGCGTGATGATGGGCAGGCGCAGATCCACCCCCTGCAGCTGCTCCCGGACCGTGGCCTGGGAGGCGCGGGTGGAGATGGTGAACAGGGCCCCGTCCTCGATCAGGCGGTTCAGCTCCACCTTGGAATAGGGGGTGAGGGAGCTGCCCTGGCGGAGGATGGTGTGGCCCAGGCCCGAGACGAACAGGATGTCTTTGTGACGGGCGCGGGGCAGCTGCACCCGGTTCACCACCTCGGCGATGAGCAGGCCGATGACCGTGTCCAGCAGCCGGTTGAAGGCGTAGCCGTAGGCGTTGACGCCCTGGATGTGGTTGATGGCGATGCACAAAAACACCACCGCCGCGAAGGACGCCATCCCGGAGACCTTCAGCAGCACCGTGGAATAGATGGTGACGCCGGTGAACAGGCCCACCAGCAGATAGTGGATCCGCTCGTCCGGCAGGCCGCCCTCGATGAGCAGCAGCTCCAGGGTGATGAGGAACAGGCCCCACGCCGCGCCGATGAGGGTGCCCAGGACCTTCTCCTTGGCCACCTGGGGCATGCTCTTCACATAGGGCTGGATGCCGGACAGCACCGCGATGGTGGAGAAGATGGGCAGGCCCTGCCGGCCCCGCAGCAGGTATACGGCGAAGCACAGCCATACGGCGATGACGGTGCGGATGATGCGCTGTCCCGGCAGGGGCAGCTTTCTCTTCGGCTTTTTCTCGGCTTTATCCATGGGTGATAATACGCTCCCCGCGGTCTTTGGACCACGGGGATATTATACACGCTGTGTCGGGTTTTGTAAATAAAGCTCACCGGCGGGGCACCCGCCGGTGGAGGGCCCATGCCAGTGCCGCCAGGGCCAGGGTCAGCGCCAGCCACAGCAGCGGCGCGGCCTGGTAGTTGGTAAGATACCCGCCCAGATGCACCAGCCGGGGGTCCAGATAGCCGCTGGCGCCCAGTATGCCGGGCAGCACGCTCCAAGCCAGGCCCAGTTCGTACCAGCGGCTGGGCATGACCGGGACCATGATGAACAGCAGCATGACTCCGAAGCTCACCGCCATGGCGGCCGTGCCGCTCTTCGCGCCGAGGCTCACCGTCATCACGAAGGCGGCGTGGACGAGGCTGGCTGCCAGACACAGCCCGCAGGCGATGAGGGCCAGCTGCCCGATGAACAGCGGCGCGCCGTAATAGACCTGGAGCGTCTGCTGCACCGTGGCGTCAAAGCCCTCCGGCCCGATGAGGGCCAGGCAGCTGGCCAGCATCCCGCCCAGCATCACCGCCGCGCCGGCAAAGTTCACTGTGAGCCCCGCCAAAAACTTGGCGGCGTACAAAGGCGTCTTGCCGTTCCGGGCGCACAGGATCTGTGCCTGGGTACGCCGCTGCCGCTCCATGGGAAAGAGGCCGGACAGGGCGACGATGGCGAAGAGCATGACCAGGATGTTCACGGTGTAGACCGTCTGGACGGCGGTCTGCCAGCCCTCGGAAAAGCCGCGCCAGATAAAGGGGGTCTCCAGCTGCTGGCTGCGGGCGTCCCACCAGGCGATCTCGTCCTCCGTCAGGCCCAGGGAGACGTATTTTTGTGTCCGGACCTGGTCCAGGGCGTCGTAAAAATCCACGCCGGTCCGGAAATACCGCTCCATCAGCTCCGCGTTCCCGTTGGCAACGCCCTCCACCAGCTGTTCCACGTCCCAGTATTGGCGGCGCATCGCCGTGCTCTCCATGGTCCAGTCCGTCGTCCCGTCGGGCACCCGGATGACCGGGAAGGCGGCCTGCTCATCGTCCTCGGCGTCCGAAACCGTTTCGGCCTGGAACAGTCCCAGCCGGAGAAAGGCTTCCCGGATCAGGGCGTTGTCCAGCGGCCGGCCGTCCAGGCCCGCCGGGTCGGTGCGGATGTATTGGTCAAAGGCGTAGTGGGTGTAGACGAGCGTCTCCTCTCCGGTCGCGCCGCCGGAGACGTAATAGTTCCCCATGACCTCCGTCGCGGGCAGAAAGACCGCCACCGCCGTCAGGATGGCCAGGGCGAGCCACAGCATCTTCCGCTGCAGGAGCTTTTTCAGCTCGAACCGATAGAGCGCGCCGAAGTTACCCATGGTCCGCCTCCTCTCCGAACTGCCGGAGATAAAACGCCTCCAGGTCCTCATGGCCATCCCAGGCCCCGTCGTGGACGATCTGCCCGTCCTTCATGATGAGCACCCGCCCGGCGATGTGCTCCACGTCCGAGACGATGTGGGTGGAAAGGAGCACCACGCTGTCCCGGCCCAGCTGGGCGATCAGCTCCCGGAACCGCACCCGCTCCCGGGGGTCCAGCCCGGCGGTGGGCTCGTCCAGGACGAGCAGCTTGGGGTCGTTTAAGAGCGCCTGGGCGATGCCGAGGCGCTGGCGCATGCCGCCGGACCAGGTCTTGATCTTCTTTTTCTGCACGTCGGCCAGGCCCACCGTCTCCAGCAGCTCGCCGGTCCTGCGCTTCGCCTCGGCCTTGGAAAGGCCCTTCAGGGCCGCCATGTACAGGAGAAAATCCCGCCCGGTGAAGTCCGGGTAAAAGCCGAAGTCCTGGGGCAGATAGCCCAGCGCGGCCCGGTACGCCTCGCTGCTCACGTCCAGCCCGTCGAAGCTGACGGACCCGGCGGTGGGCTTCAGTATGCCGCACACCAGGCGCATGAGGGTGGTCTTGCCCGCGCCGTTGGGGCCCAAGAGGCCCGTGACGCCCGGACCGAGCCGCCGGCTCACCCGGTCCACGGCGATCTTATTTTGAAATTGCTTGGACAGCCGGTCGATCACAAGCTCCATGACAGCTCCTCCGTTCTTCTTATGGTCTTGCCATATTCCCGCCCGGTGAGGCCCAGGATGACGGCCAGGGCCAGCAGCCACCAGCGGAAGGCGTCCGGGGCGAAGGCGTCCGCACTGTCGTGCAGCGCCAGGGCCAGCCCCGCCGTCAGCACCGCCGCGCCGCCGCAGATATACAGCGCCTCCCGGCCCCGGACGCGCCGCGCCGCCGCCAGGCCGATGAGGTCCGTCAGCAGGTAGGGGGTCAGAAAATAGGCCCCCGTCCGGAAAAAGCTCCCGTCGGCCAGCATCGCCGCCAGCGCCGTCAGCAAGGCCAGATGGACCAGGCCCACCGCCCCCATCCGGGCCAGCACCACGCTTTTCAGCCCGAACCGGGTGCAGAGCTCCAGCTCCTCCATGCCGTACAGGGCCGAGCGGCCCCGTTCCGCCACCGCCGCCAGCGCCGCGAAGGGGGTCAGCGCCGCCGTCACCCATACCGCGTCCGCCGGCGCCATCCGCCCCGCCGCCAGCGCCGCGGCGAACACCGCCAGAGACGCGGCCCAGGTGACCGGCCGCACATATCCCGCCTGGTCCAGCAGCATGCGCCCATGGCTCACCGGCGGGACCGGCAGACCGCGGAAAAAGGCCCGCTTTCTGGACGGGTCCGGGCCGGGAAACGCCCCCGCCAGACGCTTTATCACATCGTCATTTCTCACGGTCCATCCTCCTCCAGCGCCCGCCGCAGCTTCTCCAGCGCGGCGGCTGTCCGCCGATATACCGCGAAGCGGCTCATGCCCAGATGGGCGGCGATCACGCCTACCGGTTCCTGGTTAACATAACGCATCAGCACCAGCTCTTGCTCCGTCTCGGAGAGGGTCTCCAGCGCCGCCCGCAGGGCCATGTCCTCCAGGGAAAGCTCCGGACCGGGCAGATCCTCCGGCAGCGGCTCGGCCGGCGGCCGGCGAAACTGGTCCGCGCACAGGTGGCCCGCCACGGTGTACAGCCAGCGGATGGCCTGGCCCCGCTCCCGGTACCGGCCCTCGGAGAAGAACCGCAGAAAGGTCTCCTGGGTCACGTCCTCCGCCAGGGCTCTGTCCCCCAGCCGCCGCAGACAGTAGCGGTATATCTTGTCGTATTGCTCCTGTATATCCATGGATGCGTGAAGGCTCCTTCACTTTGTATAACGGTCCGGCGGGGCAAAATGTGCGGGCGCTGAGAAATTCTAGCATATTTTTCCCACATATGATACAATGGCCCCCAGTGATATATAAGAGAGGGATCGGCTATGGGATTTTTATATGTATTGGAAGGGCTGCGCGCGCCGCTGCTGGATAAGCTGCTGGGCGTGGTGACGTTCCTGGGGGGCGAGGGCGTGTTCATCGCCCTGGCCATCATGGTGTACTGGTGCGTCAGCAAGCGGGACGGCTATTACCTGATCGCCGCCGGCGTGGGCGGCACGGTGGTGAGCCAGAGCCTCAAGATCGTCTGCCGGGTGCCACGGCCCTGGGTCCGGGACCCGGACTTCACCATCGTGGAGAGTGCCCGGGCCGGGGCCACGGGCTACTCGTTCCCCAGCGGCCACAGCCAGAACGCCGTGGTGGCCCTGGGCGGCGCGGCCCGGATCGTGGGCCATAAGGCGGCCAAGGCGGCGCTGTGGGTGCTGGCGGCGCTGGTGTGCTTCTCCCGGATGTATCTGGGCGTCCACACCCCGGCGGACGTGGCCGTGGGCGCGGCCATCGGCCTGGCGCTGGTGTTCGGGCTGCGGCCCCTGTTCCAAAAGGACGACATCCGCGTCACGGAGGCGGTGTTCGCGGTCATCTTTGTGCTGGCGGCCGCCGCATGCTGGCTCTCCGGGGCGAATATGCTGGCGGGGGCGGACCCGGACAATCTGGCGGAGTTTCAGAAAAACAGCTATACCATGTTCGGCGTGGCAGCGGCGGTGATGGCCGCGGCGCCCGTCGAGCATCGGTACATCCGCTTTGAGACCAAAGCCCCCTGGTGGGCGCAGGTGCTCAAGTGCGCGCTGGGCCTGGCGCTGGTGATGGGGCTGCGCCTGGCGCTGAAGGGCCCCCTGAGCGCCCTGTTCGGCGGCCGGCAGGCGGCCAACGCCGTGCGGTATATGTTGATGGTGCTGGCGGCCATCCTGGTGTGGCCGCTGACGTTCCCCTGGTTCGCCAAGGGGTGCCCCCTGGGAAGAAAGGCAAAGAAGGTGCTCAAGGCTGTGCTCATCCTGTTGCTGGTGCTGGCGGTCCTGGCGGCTGTGGCCTGCTGGGCGGTGCGGCACGATTCGTCCATGGCGCCCCGGGATTTCCCGGAGGCGCAGAACCCGCTGATCACGCCCCTGGGCGTGACCATGCTGTCCGGCCACCGGGCCGGCGGCGGCGTGGCCCCGGAGAACACCATGATGGCCCTGGAAAACTGCGTCAACAGCCCGGACTACCATCTGGACGTGTTCGAGTTCGACCTGCATCTGACCGCCGACGGGGAACTGGTGCTGCTGCATGACGCCACCCTGGACCGGACCAGTGACGCGGCGGAGGTGTTCGGAGAGGAAAATGTGGACGTGGGGAGCAAGACCTTCCAGCAGCTGCGCCAACTCAACATGGGCGCCAAGTTCACCGCCGAGGACGGCTCCATGCCCTTCGCGGACCTGCACGGGGACGACGTGCCCGATGAGCTGCGCATCGTCAGTCTGGACGAGACGCTGACCTATCTGGAGAGCGCGGGACAGTTCCGCTACATCATCGAGATCAAAAACGGCGGCGACCAGGGCCGGACGGCGGCGGACAAGCTCTACGCCACCCTGACGGAGCACGGCTGCCTGGACCGGGCCGTGATCGGCACCTTCCACAACGAGATCACCGCCTACATGGACGAGACCTACCCGGATATGCCCCGCAGCGCCGGCGTCAACGAGGTGGTGCGGTTCTATTTCTCCGCCCTGCTGGGGCTGAAGATGGACGCCTCGCAGATGCACTATAAGGCTCTGCAGATCCCCACTACGGACTACTTCGTCAACCTGGGCACCAGCCGGGTGGTGAACTATGCCCATGAGCACGATGTCGCGGTCCAGTACTGGACCATCAACGACCCGGCCCAGATGGCCCGGCTGCAGTCCATCGGCGCGGACGCCGTCATGACGGACCTGCCGGACGTGGGGGCGACGGTGCTGAACCAGCCGTAAAGAACCGCGGCACCCGTGGCACACGTCCTCGCTGCGCTCGGCAATATGCGTCCATGGGCGCCGCCTTCTCGGGCGGGAGCGTCACAGGACGGCCCACGGCGGCGAAAAAATTTTTCCCGCTTTTTGTAACGAAGCGGAAACACATACGTCTAACTATATGATCGAGGAGGTGGAGGCACTGGACTATGAGGGGCTGTATGAGGCCTGTTATATGCAGGTGTACTCCTTCCTCCTGACCCTGAGCCGGGACCGGAACCTGGCGGAGGAGCTGACGGCGCAGACGTTTTACAAGGCCATGACCACCAAAAGCGAGTTCCGGGGCGAGTCGGAGGAGCTGACGTGGCTGTGCGCCATCGCCAAGAACCTCTACGCCGACGAACAACGCCGCCGGGCCCGGCAGCGGGAGACGCCGCCGGAGGGACCGGAGAGCGCGGTGTCCGGCGTCATGGAGGACGGCGCTCTGGACCGGGACATGGCTTTTCGCATCCACGTGATCCTGCACGACATGTCGGAGCCCTACAAGGAGGTGTTCCAGCTGCGGGTGTTCGGAGAGCTGGCCTTCCGGGAGATCGGCCGCATATTCGGCAAGACGGAGACCTGGGCGCGGGTGACCTATCACCGGGCCCGGCTGAAAATACAGGAAAGGATGGACGGGGAAGATGGATAATACCTGCGAGGTGGTCCGGGATCTGCTGCCGCTGTATGTGGACGGCGTGTGCAGCGAGGCCAGCCGCGCGCTGGTGGACGAGCATGTCAAGACCTGCTGGTCCTGCGCCGATACGCTGGCAAAGCTGCGCAACAGCGCCTGCGAGGACAGTCTCCGGCAGGAGCGGGCGGAGGTGCTGTCGCCCCGGAAGTGGCGCAACCGGGCCTTTGCCGTGAGCTGTATGCTGGCGGCGTTTTTGTGTGTCCCGGCGTGCCTGACGGCGGTCATCCTGCCCGGCCGGGAGGGCGGCCCGCTGGACTGGCTGTATCTGCTGGCCCCGTCGCTGCTGACGGTGGCGTCGGCCACGCTGCTGCCCCTGCGCTGCCGCCGGTATACGGGCCGGTGGACCCTGCTGGGCTATACGGCCAGCCTTCTGCTGCTGCTGATGGCCTGCGGGCTCTATGCCGGCGGGCATTGGATCTTCACCGCGTCGGTGCTGGCGCTGTATGTGCTCAGCGCGGTGGTGATCGTGCCCTGGGCGGTGCGCGAGCTGCCGCTGGAGGGCCGTTTTGGGAAAAAACGCGCGCTGGCTGTGCTGGCGTGGATCGGCTTTTTTGCCCTGCTCATCGCCATTTGGATGGGCCTGATGGCCCCCCTGCCCCACAGGACGGCCATCGCCCTGGGAGCGGCGGGCCTGGGGCTGGTGACCGTGGGGATCGCGGTGCTGCTGGCGATGCGGCTGCCCCTGCCGGGCCTGGCCCGGGCGGGCATCTGCACGGCGCTGGCGGGCAACGCCATCGGCTGGCTGGAGGAGGCCTTTTTGAAGCTCTCCGGCGCGGAGGCCAATGTGCTTTTGTGGAGCCAGCGGACCCGCACCGCCATCCTCATCCTGACCATGGCCGCCGGGGCCGCCCTGGTGGCTGCCGGGGCTTGGCAGAGCTGGCGGCAGGATCGGCGGAGAGATGGCTGAGATGCCCTTTGAGGGACGGACGGCCGCCGTCATCCATCTGGATACGCTGGCGGCCAATGTGCACAATATCCAGGCCCGGCTGGGCCCCGGCACGGAGCTGATCGCCGTGGTGAAGGCGGACGCCTACGGCCACGGAGCCGCGGGGATCTATCCCACCCTGCGGGAGTGCGGCGTCCGGTCCTATGCGGTGGCCTTCTGGCAGGAGGGCGCCGCCCTCCGGGCAGCCGGGGCCAAGACAGAGCCCATCATCCTGCTGGCGGACACCCCCGACGGGGACCTGGAGCGGGTCGTCGAGCACCGCCTGACGCCCACGGTGTTCGACCTGGGCATGGCGGAGCGGCTGGACGATCTGGCGGCCAGGGCCGGGGTCGTGCAGCCGGTGCAGATCAAGATCGACACGGGAATGCACCGCATCGGGTTTCCCGCCTCGCCGGCGGCTGTGGAGCCGGTCCGGCGCATCGCGGGGATGAAAAATCTGCGCATCGCCGGGGCGTTCACCCACTTCTCCCGGGCCGACGAGCCGGCCTGCGGGGCCACGGAGCGGGAACTGGCCGCGTTTTTGGACACGGCGGCGGCCTTGCGGCGGGCGGGGGTGGATATCCCGGCGCTGCACGCGGCCAACAGTCCCGGCACTCTGCTGTGGCCGGAGAGCTATCTGGACGCCATCCGGCCGGGCGACGTGCTCTACGGGCTGTGCCCGGTGGAGTGGGACCTGTGGAAGGACCAGGGCCTGCGCCAGGTGATGGAGTGGGTCAGCCGGGTGAGCATGGTCAAGACCCTGCCGCCGGGGGAGCCGGTGGGCTATGGCGGCACCTTCGTGACGGCCAGGGAGACCCGTCTGGCCACCGTGCCGGTGGGCTTTGCCGACGGCTACAGCCGGGGCCTGTCCAACCGGGGAAAGGTCCGCATCCGGGGCCGGTACGCCCCCATCGTGGGCCGGATCTGCATGGACCAGTTCATGGCGGACGTCACCGATATCCCCGGCGTGGAGCGGGGCGATGAGGTGACGCTGCTGGACGAGGAGCTGAACGCCTTTTGGATGGCGGAGCTGCTGGGGACCAACGTGGACGAGATCGCCTGCTCTGTGGGAAAGCGCGTGCCGAGGGTCTATACGAAATAAAGAGGAGAGAACAGCATGAACAAATTCACTTACTATCTGCGGGTGCTCAGCGGGATGCGCCTGAAGCGGTTTTTGCCCATCCTGGACCATGCCAGCCAGCTCAGCGGCAAGAGCAAGGCGTGGGTGGCGGCGGATATGGTCCGCTGCGCGGCCAAATACGGCGCGGGCTATCACGACTATATCCAGTTCGGCATGTATGACCTGACCGAGGCGCAGAAGGCCACCATGGTGACCCGCGTGGTGAACCGGGAGCTGATGGCATGTCTCAACGACGAGAGCAAGGCCGCGGTGCTGGACGACAAGGGGCTCTTCTATCAGACCTACGGCAAGTTCATGAAGCGGCAGGTGCTGGATCTGAACCGGGCCAGCGACGCCGAGATCGACGACTTCATCGCCCGCCACGACCGGATGTTCTGCAAACCCACCGCCGGCGACAGCGGCAAGGGCTGCTTCATCTATGAGAGGCCCGAGGGACTGACCCGGGAGAAGTTTTTGCAGGACATGGCGGAAAAGGGCGTGGGCGTGTGCGAGGAGATCCTGCCCCAGCATCCCAAGCAGGCCGCCGTCAACCCCTACAGCCTCAACTGCATGCGCATGGTGACCCTCATCGACTCCAATGGGACGCCCCACGTGATCTACGCGGTGCAGAAGTTCGGCGTGAAGGAGGTCCCCGTGGACAACTACGGCCCCGGCGGCATCGGCTGCCGGGTGGATGTGGACACCGGCGTGGTCCGCTGGCCCGGCGTGCTGGGCGAGGGCTTCATGCGCCAGGTGTACACCGAGCACCCCGTCAGCCACGTGCCCTTCGTGGGCTATGAGGTGCCGTTTTTCAAGGAGGCCCGGGACATGGTCCTGGAGGCGGCCATGGTCACGCCCGCCATGCGGTACGTGGGCTGGGACGTGGGCATCACCCCCGACGGCCCCGCCATCGTGGAGGGCAACGACTTCTCCGATTACCTGTTCTACCAGCACGTGCCCCAGACCCCGGATAAGATCGGCATGCTGCCGGTGTTCATGAAGTATGTTCCCGAGTTCAAACGGTAAAAGCAAAGCATAATAGGAGGAGAAACAAATGTGGGGAAAGATCTACGACTTTCTTGACACCCTGTGGGGCTATCCCATGCTGATCCTGTTGGTGGGCGGCGGCCTGTATTACGGCATCCGGACCGGGTTCTTCCAGATCCGGTGCCTGCCGCTGATCTTCCGCAAGACCTTCGGCGAGATGTTCAAGAAGGACAAGGACGCCGAAAAGCTGGAGGGCACGCTCTCGCCCTTCCAGGCCCTGTCCACCGTCCTGGCGGGCACGGTGGGCGCCGGCAACATCGCCGGCGTGGCCAGCGCCATCGCCGTGGGCGGCCCCGGCGCGCTGTTCTGGATGTGGGTCACGGCCATCTTCGGCATGATGACCAAGCTGGCGGAGGTGTCCCTGTCCATCCGCTACCGCGAGAAGGGCGCTGACGGGGAGTACTACGGCGGCCCCATGTACTACATACGCAAGGGCCTGGGCAAGAAATGGGCGTGGCTGGCGGCCATCTTCTCTGTGGCCATGATCCTGCTGGTGCTCACGGACGCCTCCTTCGTGCAGGTGAACACCGCCGCCGAGGCGCTCAATTCCTCGTTCCACATCCCCAACTATATCACCGGCATCGTCATCGCCGTGGTGAGCCTGATCGTGGCCATCAGCGGCACCAAGCGCATCGGCCAGTTCTGCAGCGTGGTGGTGCCCCCCATGTGCCTGCTGTACGTGCTGGCGTGCGTCGTGGTGATCATCGCCAACATCCAGAATGTGGGCAGCGCCTTCGCCATGGTGTTCAAGTACGCCTTCACCCCCATGGGCGCGGTGGGCGGCTTCGCCGGCTCCGCCGTGATGCTGACCATGACCAAGGGCGGCGCCCGGGGCATCTTCTCCAACGAGGCCGGCGAGGGCACCGCCGCCACCGTCCACGCCACCGCCAAGACCGACCACCCCGTCCATCAGGGCTTCTACGGCGTGGTGGAGGTGTTCATCGACACCATCGTCATCTGCACTCTCACCGGCATCGCCCTGCTCAGCTGCGGCAGCGAGCTGTGGAGCTACGTGGGCGAGGACGGCGAACTGCTCCAGGGCGTGGCCCTCACCTTCGAGGCCTTCCGGGGCACCTTCGGCAACGTGGGCGTGGCCGTGCTGGGCGTGTGCGTGTTCCTGTTCACCTATTCCTCTTACCTGGGCTTCTTCGTGGAGTTCCGCACCAGCCTGGAGTATGTGTTCCATGAGAAGGTCACCAAATACCTCAAGTGGATCTTCTTCGCCATCCCCCTGGTCTCCGCCTGGCTGGAGGTGAGCGTGATCTGGGATATGGCCGACATGGTGGTGGGCTTCATCTTCATCCCCAACATGATCGCCATCCTGGCCCTCAGCCCCCAGGTGCTGGAGATGCTCAGGGACTATACCGCCAAGTGCAGGGGGGAGAAGCAGCTGAAAAAGTGAGGGCGAAATTTCTCCCGCCCCGGCCTGTCCCCTTGACAAAGCGGGAGAATGTGGTATAATTATTTTAGAATTAGGAATTATTCCTAAAATTATTTGGAGGTATACTGATATGGCAAAATGGAGATGCCCCGTCTGCGGCTATATTCATGAGGGCGACACGCCCCCCGAGGCCTGCCCGCAGTGCAAGGTCCCCGGCTCGAAGTTCGTGAAGATGGAAGAGGAAGCGATGACCTGGGCCGCCGAGCATGTGGTCGGCGTGGCAAAGGGCGCCCCCGAGGAGATCCTGGAGGGCCTGCGCGCCAACTTCGCCGGCGAGTGCTCCGAGGTGGGCATGTACTTGGCCATGGCCCGTGTGGCTCATCGGGAGGGTTATCCCGAGATTGGCCTGTACTGGGAGAAGGCCGCATATGAGGAAGCCGAGCACGCCGCCAAGTTCGCCGAGCTGCTGGGTGAGGTGGTCACCGACTCCACCAAGAAGAATCTGGAGATGCGCGTGGAGGCCGAGAACGGCGCCACCGCCGGCAAGTTCGAGCTGGCCAAGAAGGCCAAGGCCCTGAACCTGGACGCCAT
>CANQIO010000038.1 GCA_947624065.1 uncultured Oscillospiraceae bacterium
GGATGCTATAATGCGGCACGTTTTGCGGTTCCGCCGCCCGGCGGGAGCAAAACGCCATAAATCAAATATAATAGCCGCATCACGGCTATTATAGCATGGATCGGCGGCCGTTTACAGCGAATTTTCCATTTTTCTGTCGAGCCGGCGCCGATGGAAAGAAATTTTGCGGCGGGGATGTATGGAGCCGCGGTTTTTTGTGAAAACTAGGCCATGCAAGAGCAATCAGTCTGACGAAAAGGAGTCTTTCTCATGGTCATTGACCGGATCGCCCTGATCCTCGCCATCATCGGCGGGCTGAACTGGGGCAGCATTGGCCTGTTTCGGTTCGATATCGTCGCCTGGATCTTCGGCGGCCAGACCAACCCGGTCTCCCGGGTGATCTATACGCTGGTGGGCCTGGCGGCGCTTTGGTGCGTATCGCTGCTGTTCCGGGCACGGGACGAGGCGGACGAAGAGGCTTGAACACCCCAGGGCATGGCATTTCGCCGGAGCAGGATCGGCCTGCTCCGGCGTTTTTTCATGGCGCACAGTTCGACAGGCCCTCTCATATATTGTGTTGGGCGCGAAGCCCAAAGGAGGAAACTATGGCGGATTGTGTTGAGAATATGAACATCATCCCTGGAGCCCAGGCCAACGGTCTGACCCGCTATCCCTGCCAGGTCCAGCCCTGCTGCCCCAGTCTCATCGCCGGTCCGACCGGCCCTGCCGGCCCCATGGGTCCTGCCGGTCCCATCGGTCCTGCTGGTCCTACCGGCGCGACTGGAGCGACCGGTGCCACTGGTGCTACGGGTCCCGTGGGCCCTGCTGGCCCCATCGGTCCTACTGGCCCCACTGGCGCGACTGGTGCTACTGGTGCCACGGGCGCAGTCGGCCCCGCTGGCCCTATCGGGCCTATTGGTCCTACTGGTCCTACTGGTCCCACTGGTGCGGCGGGTGCTACGGGTGCGACTGGCGCTGCTGGTGCTGTCGGTCCTATCGGGCCTACTGGTGCCACTGGCGCTGTCGGTCCCGCCGGCCCTGCTGGCCCTGCTGGCCCTGCTGGTCCTATCGGTCCTACAGGCCCTACTGGTGCGACTGGAGCGACCGGTGCCACGGGTGCTGTCGGCCCTGCCGGGCCTATCGGGCCTACCGGGCCCACGGGAGCGACTGGTGCCACAGGCGCTGCTGGCCCTGCTGGTCCTATTGGTCCCACTGGCCCCACCGGCGCGGCGGGTCCGGCCGGGACGGTGACGCCGGCGGCAGCGGTGGCGGATATCGCCGCCCCGGCCACGGCGACCACGGAGGATGTGGCCACCACGCTGAACACGCTGCTGGCCAACCTGCGCGCCGCGGGCCTGCTGGCCGGCGCATGACCCCACAAAAAACAGCTCCGCAGGACTCTGCGGAGCTGCCTTTTGTTTTGATCCCGTCACACGCCCAAATAGTCCCTCTGCTCCTGGGTGAGCGTGTCGATGGCCACGCCCATCGACTGCAGCTCCCGGCGGGCCACGTCCTCGTCGATCTCCCTGGGCACGGCGTACACGCCCGGGGCCAGCTTGCCCCGGTTCTGGGCCAGATACCGAGCGGACAGGGCCTGGATGGCGAAGCTCATATCCATGATCTCCGCCGGGTGGCCGTCGCCGGAGGCCAGGTTCACCAGCCGCCCCTCGCCGATGACGAACAGGGTCCTGCCGTTGGGCAGGGTATAGCCGTCGATGTTGTGCCGGGCCTCATACTTATTCACCGCGGCGTTCTCCAGAGCGCGCATGTCCACCTCCACGTCGAAGTGGCCGGCGTTGGTGAGGATGGCGCCGTCCTTCATCAGGGGGAAGTGCTCGGCGGTGATGACCCGCTCGCAGCCGGTGACGGTGCAGAAGATGTCGCCGATTTTGGCGGCCTCGGCCATGGGCATCACCGTGAAGCCGTCCATCACCGCCTCGATGGCCCGGATGGGGTCCACCTCCGTGACGGTGACCCGGGCGCCCAGGCCCTTGGCCCGCATGGCCACGCCCTTGCCGCACCAGCCGTAGCCGGCCACCACCACGTCCTTGCCCGCCACGATCAGGTTCGTGGTGCGCATGATGCCGTCCCAGACGGACTGGCCGGTGCCGTAGCGGTTGTCGAACAGGTGCTTGCAGTCGGCGTCGTTGACGGTGACCGCCGGGAACCGGAGCGTGCCAGCCCGCTCCATCTGGTGCAGGCGGATGATGCCGGTGGTGGTCTCCTCGCAGGAGCCGATCACCTTCGGCAGCAGGTGGGTATAAGCCGTGTGCATCCGGTGGACCAGGTCCCCGCCGTCGTCGATGATGATGTCGGGTCCCACGGAGAGGATCTTGTCGATGTTGGCGTCGTACTCCTCCATGGTGCAGCCGCGGAAGGCGTGGACCTCCAGGCCCCCGTCCACCAGCGCGGCCACCACGTCGTCCTGGGTGGACAGGGGGTTGGAGCCGGCGATGTGCATCTCGGCGCCGCCCCGGGCCATCACCCGGCACAGATAGGCCGCTTTGGCCTCCAGATGGAGGGACAGGGCCACCTTCAGCCCCGCGAAGGGCTTCGTTTTTTCAAATTCCTCGCCGATGGACCGGCACAGAGGCATGTTCCGCTCCACCCACGCGATCTTCTTCTCCCCGGAGGGAGCCAGGGTTATATCCCGGATCGTACTCATAATGCGTTCTCCTTTTTTATCTGTACTGCGGCGTTACTTTTTGGCCCAGAATTTCCACCAGGGGCGCTTTTTCGTCTCGGTGTCGCCCGAGGGGACCATGGCCTCCTTGGGCTCGGGGATGGCGGCCTTGAGGGCCTCGGTCTTGTTGGTCCGCTCCCAGGCCACGTCCAGGTCCTCCCGGCCCATGTGGCCATAGGCGGCCAGCTTCTGATAGATGGGCTGGGTCAGCTCCAGGTCCCGGATGATGGCGGACGGGCGCAGGTCGAATACCTGCGTCACGGCCTTCTGGAGGGTCTCGTCCGACTCCTTGCCGGTGCCGAAGGTGGTCACATTCACGCTCACCGGGGTGGCCACGCCGATGGCGTAGGCCAGCTGCACCTGGCAGCGCCGGGCCAGGCCCGCGGCCACGATGTTTTTGGCGATCCAGCGGGCGGCATAGGCCGCGGAGCGGTCCACCTTGGTGGGGTCCTTGCCGGAGAAGGCGCCGCCGCCGTGGGGGGCGCTGCCGCCATAGGTGTCCACGATGATCTTCCGGCCGGTGAGACCGGAGTCCCCCTGGGGCCCGCCCACTACGAAGCGGCCGGTGGGGTTCACATACACCTTCACGTCGCCGTGGTTCAGATTGGCGGGCAGGATGGGGCTGATGACCTCGCGGATGATGTCCTCCTGGATCTGGGCATGCTCCACGTCGGGGGCGTGCTGGGCGGAGACCACCACCGTGTCCACCCGGACGGGCCTGTTCTCCTCGTCATACTCCACGGTGACCTGGGTTTTGCCGTCGGGGCGCAGATAGGGCAGGGTGCCGTTTTTGCGCACCTCCGCCAGGCGGCGGGCCAGCTTATGGGCCAGGCTGATGGGCAGGGGCATCAGCTCCGGCGTCTCGTCGCAGGCGTAGCCGAACATCATGCCCTGGTCGCCGGCGCCGGTGCTCAGTTCCTCCGCCTCGCCGCCGGCCTTCTTCTCCATGCTGGCGTTCACGCCCATGGCGATATCCGGCGACTGCTCGTCGATGGCGGTGATCACGGCGCAGGTGTCGCAGTCCATGCCGTACTTGGCCCGGTCATAGCCGATGTCCCGCAGCACCTGGCGGGCGATCTTAGGGATGTCCACATAGCAGCTGGTGGTGATCTCGCCCATCACATACACCATGCCGGTGGTAGTCGTGCACTCACAGGCCACATGGCCCTGGGAGTCCTCCGCCAGGATGGCGTCCAGGATAGCGTCCGCGATCTGGTCACAGATCTTGTCGGGATGCCCCTCCGTGACAGATTCGGAGGTGAACAGATAGTGTCCCATTGCTTTTCTCCTTTGCAGATTTCTATAGCCAACAAAAAAGCTCGCCGGAGGCCGGCGGGCACAGAGCAGGAGCCTTTCCTTATCTCTCGATTTACACCGCCGGATTTGGCACCTTTTGCTTTCGCACAGGTTGTCGGGCTTCACAGGGCCGGTCCCTCCGCCACTCTTGATAAGGCTATGAACTTGTTATTTTGATTGTATCACAGATCGCGGCAAAGTCAAGCCCGGATCGAAGCGGGCAGCTTGACCCCGCTGGAAAAAAGTGATAAAAAGCTATTGTGCGGAGCGAAAATCTGTGGTACAATTTTCACAAAGGAGGGTGATCGTTATGACTTTCACTTTTACCGGCAAGAAATACGAGGTGTTCGATGAGCTGCGGGATTACGCGGAGAAGAAGATCGGCAAGATAGACAAGCTCTTCCGCACGGAGAGCGACGCGTCTGTCACCTTCAGCGCGGAGCGGGGCCGTTATACCGTTGAGGTCACCATCCGCAACAACGGCATGTTCTACCGCGTCACCGAGACCACCAGCGACATGTTCGCCTCCATCGATTCCGCCTGTGCCGCGCTGGTACGGCAGGTGCGGAAGAACAAGACCCGCCTGGAAAAACGCCTGCGGGACGGCGCTTTTGAGCGCACCTCCGCCCCGGTGCCCATGCCGGAGGACGAGGAGGAAGCCCCGGAATATAAGATCATCCGGACCAAGCGCTTCGCCATCAAACCCATGAGCCCCGAAGAGGCGGCCATGCAGATGGACCTGCTGGGCCACACGTTCTTCGCGTTCCGCAACCAGGACGCCGACGACGCCTTTTCCGTGGTGTACAAGCGCCGGGACGGCGGCTATGGCATGATCTCCGACACGGAGGAATAAAATACGCCCGCTTATGGGGGGACGGCTGACAGCCGTCCCTCTTTTTTTCAGGAACTTTTCCCGCCCGGCGCCGTCTAAGAGACAAACACCCATGACGGAGGACGAGAACATGAGGAAAAAAGCGATCGTTACGGCGCTGGCCGTCCTGCTGCTGGTGGGCCTTCTCACCGGCTGCGGCGGCGCCGACAAGGCCGCCAGCCAGAACAACAGCTATGGCGGCTATCCCATGGCGGCGGACATGGCCTCGGTGGAGACCTCGGAGGAGATGGCGCTGAGCAGCGCCGGCAGCGTGCCTCCCGCCGCCCAGGAAGGGGCCAAGATCATCTACTCCGCCGACATGGACCTGGAGACCACCCAGTTCGACAGCGCGACGCAGGCCCTGGCCGCGCTGACGGAGGAAGCGGGCGGGTATTACGCCTCCAGCAGCGTCTCCAACCGCGGCACCTACCGCTCCGCCAACTATACCATCCGCGTCCCGGCGGAGAATTACCGGGACTTCCTGGACCGGGCGGGCGCGCTGTGCCACCTGTTGGACCTGTATGAGTACACCGACGATGTGAGCGAGAGCTACTATGACACCGCCGGCCGTCTGGAGACCCAGCGGACCAAACTGGACCGGCTGCAGGAGCTGCTGGGCCAGGCCGAGGACATGGAGGACATCATCGCCCTGGAGAGCGCCATCTCCGAGACGGAGGAACAGATCGACCGGCTCAGCGGCGAACTGCGCCGCTATGACGCGCTGGTGGAGTACTCCACCGTCACAGTCTGCCTGCGGGAGGTCTATCGGCTGAGCAATGTGGAAGAGCCGGCCCAGGGCTTCGGCAGCCGCCTGATCGCCGCCCTGCGGTCCGGGCTGGACGGCTTCGTCTCCGGCGTGGAAAAGCTGCTCATCGCCCTGGCCTACGGGTGGCTGTGGCTGGTGGCGGCCGCCGTCATCGCGGCGGTGGTCATCCTCCTGTGCCGCCGGAGCCGGAAGCGCCGCGCCGCCCGGCCCAAGCCCGTCCCCACCGCTTACACTGCCCCGGAGGAAAAGAGCAAGGACTGATCCCGCAAGCGCGCCGCCTTACCACCGGTCCACCGCGGCCACGCCCGTGCCGTCCGGCAGGAACGTCTCCGGGTCCAGGCCGGCGGCCAGGCGGTCCGCCCGAACGGCGGGCAGCGGGTCCGCCACCGTGTCCGCGTTGTAGTCCCGGAACTGCGCTTCTGTCATGATCGTGACGCCCACGCAGGCCATGTCCTCGAGATTGGCCCGCTGCGCCGCCTCGCTGCGGGAAGAGGTGCAGTCGGAGAGCACCACGGCGTTATAGTCCAGGGCCAGGGCGTCATAGGCGGTGGCGCGCACGCAGTTGGGGGTAGTGGTCCCCGCGAGGATCACCGTCCGCACGCCCAGACGCCGCAGGATCAGATCCAGCTCTGTCTGGAAAAACGCGCTCCACCGGGGCTTGACGATGGTATAATCCCCCGGCTGGGGCCGCAGGCCCTCCGGGGCCTGGCCGCTCAGCGTGCCCACCGACCCCGGGGCCATGGCCCGGCCGCCGTCCCGCCAGCCGGACCAGCGGCTCAGCTCCACATCGCTGCCGTCGGGGCGGTACAGCCGTTTCACAAAAAACACCGGGATGCCCTTTGCCCGCGCCGTGTCCAGCGCCCGGCACAGGGCGGGCACCGTGGCGGCGGCCGCCGGGATGCAGTGGGGCGAGGCGGGGGAGAGGAAGCCCTGTTCCATGTCGATGACCACCAGGGCCGAGTGGGTGACGTTCTCTTTCATGGCGACCTCCGAGTCTGTTTTTTCCCAGTTTACCATACGCCCCAGCGGATTTCCACCGCCTCGCCGGCGTCATCGCGGAGCGCCCCGGCCATCTGAGCCGGGGCGCTCTCATTCCTCCGGGCCGCCCTTGGTCTGGTTGGCCCCAAACACATAGCCCAGGACCGTGACGGCGATGAGCTTGAACGCCTCGAAGGCGTTGCTCACCAGCGTCCCCTTGTCCGCGGGGAGCACCGCCTCCAGCACCACCAGCGCCACCATGGCTCCCATGGCCACGAAGAGCACGGCCATGCCGTTTTGCAGCCGCAGCCGCCGCAGGGACTTGCCGCAGCCGTCCGCCGCTTTTTCTTCCCGGTCCGTGTCCGTCACCCCCGGACCAGTATATGCCGCTCCGGCCGGGCCGGACCGTTGACAGTCGTGGTATAATAGCAACGACGTTGCTATTATACAAAAATACCGGTCGCGCTCCCGGCTGACGCCGGAACCGCGCGACATGGTATAATAGCAACGACGTTGCTATTATACAAAAATACCGGTCGCGCTCCCGGCTGACGCCGGAACCGCGCGACATGGTATAATAGCAACGGCGTTGCTATTATACAAAAATACCAGTCATGCTCCCGGCTGACGCCGGAACCGCGCGACATGGTATACAGAGAAAGACAGCAAGGAGGCAGCCATGCTGGAGGAGACGCGCCCCATCGAGCCGGTGGCCCATATCCGGACGGACCTGCCGGCGAAATTCGGCTTGCCCCGACAGAGCGGGCTGGTGGAGGAGCTGGAGGCCCGGATCGTGTTCGAGCCGAAATACCGGGACCCGGTGGCGTTCCGGGGCATCGAGGGCTTCAGCCACCTGTGGCTCATCTGGGGATTTTCCGCCAACCGGCGGGACGAATGGGCCGCTACGGTGAAGCCGCCGCGGCTGGGCGGCAACCGGCGGATGGGCGTGTTCGCCACCCGCTCCCCCTATCGGCCCAACGCGCTGGGCCTGTCCTGTGTGCGATTGGCGGGCCTGGACCATGACGAAAAGCTGGGCCCGGTGCTGCGGGTATCCGGGGCGGACCTGATGGACGGCACGCCGATCTATGACGTGAAGCCCTATCTGCCCTTTACGGACAGCCGGCCCGACGCGGTGGGAGGCTTTGCCGAGGATGTGCGGGACTACGCGCTGGAGGTGGAGTTTCCGGAGGAGCTTTTGGCCCGGATACCGCCGGACAAGCGGCAGGCTCTGCTCGGCCTGCTCCGGCAGGACCCCCGGCCGGCCTACATCGACGATCCCGCGCGGCGGTACGGGTTTTATTATTTGGGCTTTGACGTGCGCTTCACCGTGTCGGACGGGAAGCTCACCGTAGTGGAGATCGCGGACAGATAAAAAAGCACCGGAGCGGCCGCCCCGGTGTTATTGTATATCCTCCTCGTCCATGAGCCGGACGCCGTTCTCGGCCAGCAGCCGGGCCGTAACGCCCATGCCGGGCATGACCTTTCCCGTAAAGGTGCCGTCGTACACCGCGTGCACGCCGCAGGAGGGGCTGCGGGCCTTCAATATGGCCTCCGTCACGCCATGGCTACGGCAGAAGGCCAGCGCCTTTTCCGCCCCGGCCTGGAACTCCGCCGTCACGTCGTCCCCGGCCTTGCTGTATACCCGGCCGTCCCGGATTTCGCTGGGCAGCCGGGGGGCCGGCAGACCGCTGGCCCGCTCCGGACAGAAGCAGACCCAGTCCTTCCCCTCCAGGTATTTATGGACGGCGGCGTTGTCGTTGTTCCCGCCGTTATACTTGCAGTTGTGGCCCAAAAGACAGGCGCTGACCAGGATCATGAGCCGCTCCTTTCATGCCGCCGCGGGCGGCGCGTGTGTTTTCCACTTGCCGGACAAAAAGTAGGGGCACATGACCAGGAAGAAGGTGAAGCCCGCCAGGGCCCCGCCCAGCCAGTAGCCCATCACGCCCATGCCGAAGGCGCGGGCCAGCAGTACGCACAGGCCGATGCGCATGACCACCCCGTCCAGGATGCCCAGCACGAAGTTCATCACGGGGAAGCCCATGCCGTTGCAAAGCGCCGTGCTGGGCCCCCGCAGGGCGTAGCCGAAGAAGTTGAGCACCGCGATGAGCACATATTGATGGCTCATGGCCAGCACGGCGGCATCGTCGTCGAACAGGGCGAACACCCGCTCCGGCCACGCGATCATCACCGCCGAGAGGACGGCCGTGAACGCCAGCCCCACCGCCACGGCGGCGCCGAGGGCTTTGCCCACCCGGTCGAATTTCCTGGCGGCGAAGTTCTGGCCCACCAGGGTGGCCCCGGACTGGCTCAGGGCCTGGCAGACGATGCTGGCCACGGTGGACAGCTTGTTGCCCACGCTGGTGACGGCGGACACCGTCACGCCGTAGACGTTGATGCACCGGGACACGAACAGCATGGAGATATTGATGGCGCAGGACTGGATGGCCATGGGCACGCCCAGCTTCAGGAGCTTTTTCAGATTCTCCCGGTCGGGCCGGAGGTATTTGGGGGAGAACTCGAAGCCCAGCCGGTCCCGCCGGCGCCACAGATACCCCACGCACAGCAGAAAGCTCACGCCCTGGGCGATCACCGTGGCCAGCGCCGCGCCGAAGGGTCCCATGCCCCCGGAGACGAACACCAGGTCCAATATCACGTTGAGCACCGAGGCGATGACGATAAACACCATGGGCCGTTTCGACTCGCCGATGCCCCGCAATATGGCGGCCACCATCACGTAGCCCACCAGGAAGAACAGCCCCGCCGTACAGCAGTCGGTGTACTGCCGGCAATAGACGCGCGCCTCCGGCGGCACGTTCAGCCACCCCATCAGCTGCCCGGCAAAAACCAGGCCCAGAGCGGTGATGGCCAGGCTCAGTCCCAGGATGAACGTGAACATCACACCCACGATCTTCGACACGTTCCCCCGATCCCGCAGACCCACATATTGGCTGATGAGCACCTGCCCGGCGTTGCAGAAGCCCATGCAGACGAAGGTGTAAAAGTGGATGAGGTCCGCCCCGATGCCCACGGCGGACAGCCCCGCCGGGCCCACGAACTGGCCGACCACCACCATGTCGGTGAGGTTGTAGGCCGTCTGCAGCAGGTTGGACAGCATGAATGGCCAGGCGAAGCCCAATAGCTGCCTGGCCACCGGCCCGGAGGTATAGTCTCTGATAAGCGTGTCCTTGTCTGCCATGGATGTCTCTTTTTCTCTCGTTTTTCTTTATTGTATCCCGCCGCCGGGCCGAACGCAAGGGAAAATTTCCCGGCCGCCTTGCGACACCGGCCCAGATATGGCATAATAGACCTGTTCCCAAATCTTCCGAAAGGGGTGATCGTATATGAAGCGGAAAAACGACACAGGGAGGGCCTGTGGGAGCTGACCCTCCGAGTTTTTGGAGGTCAATATGGACAAAAGCTATACCGACGCGCTGCTGCGCGATTTTTCCGACATCCGCTTCCAGGCGGCGTTCCGGCAGTATTTCACAGAGCTGGGCCTGACCATCCGGGATTGGGACGGCCTGTGGCGGGAGATGAACGGCGAAGGAGACAACGCCGCCTTCCTTCGCACCGGGCCGGCCGGGGACACGGTGGGGTTCATCCAATTCCGCCCCATCCGGTTCACCAGCTGGTTTTTTGAGGAGACCTGCGGCTTTATCCGGGAGTTCTGGGTGGCGCCGGAGGCGCGGGGCCAGGGCCATGGGTCCGCGCTGCTGGCCCTGGCGGAGGCGCATTTTCTGGAAAACGGCATACGCACCGCCATCCTCACCACCGACACGGCGGCTGGGTTTTACATCCGGCGCGGATATGAGCGCGCCCCCGGCTGCCGGGCGAAAAACGGCGACGACGTATACGTGAAAAGACTGGGATAAGAACAAAGGAGCGGGGACCGAGGTCCCCGCTCCTTTTTTATGCTGTCTGCGGAAGGGCTGCCGCCGGCTCCAAACTGTACACATCCGTAAACTGGGCTTTCCTCTCCGGGGACAGGTGGTGGCTGACCAGGATCAGCGTCAGCTCCGGGTTTGCCAGCAGGCTCTCCTCCACGAGGCCCGCGTTTTTCTGGTCCAGGGCGCTGGTGCCCTCGTCCACCAGGAGGATGGAGCGGCGGTGGATCAGGGCCCGGGCGATGGCCACCCGCTGCTTCTGCCCGCCGGAGAGGCTGCTGCCGTTCTCGCCCACCGGGGTGTCCAGGCCCTCCGACATGGCGGCCAGATCGCCCATAAGGGCGCTGTCCCGCAGGGCCTTTTCCATCTGCTCGTCAGAAAAGTCCTCGCCCAGGGTGATGTTGTCCCGGATGGTGGAGTTGAAAAGAAACACGTTCTGCTCGATGTAGCTCATCTGCCGCTGGAGCTGCTCCGGTGTGAAGCCGTGGGCGTCCGCGCCGTCAAAGCGGATGGCGCCGCTGTAGTCCGGCAGCCAGCCCAAAAGGAGCTTCAAAAGCGTGGACTTGCCGCACCCGGAGGGGCCGGTGAGGGCATACTTGCCGCCCTTTTGGAAGGTGAGGGACAGATCCCGGAGGACGGGCTTTTCGTCGTATCGGAAGGCCAGGTCTTTCACGGTGATGGCACTGCTGATCGGAGGAAGGCCACCGCTCCCTTCGTCCTGCGCATCGTCGCCATGGACGGTGATCTTATCAAAATAGGGCTTCGTGGAGGAGAACGACAGCAGCAGCTGCGCCATGGTCCCGATCCCGTTGGAGAGGCTCCCGCACAGATTGCCGCCGCCCATCAGCGCGCTCTGGAGGATCACGCCCCGGATGGACAGCACGCCGATCAAAACATCGATCAGCAGCTGCAAGGTGACGTTCACGCACCCGGACCCCGCGCCGATGAAGCCCTTCACATAGGTGAGTTTATATTTGGGCTTTTCGATCTGCTCGCTGGCCTCGGCCGCCCCCTGGCGGAAGCGCTGTTCCCGGCCAAAGGAGCGCAGCACGTCATAGCCTGCCAAAATGTCCTTGAGCCGCCCGGTGGCCCCGGCCTGCCCCGCCTCGCAGTCTTTGCCCAGCTTCTCCATACGTTTATTGAATAGCTGGGGGACCAGCATCATCACGACCACGTTGACCAGCGCCGCGATCAGCAATGACCAGTGGAGCGTCAGCAGGGCGACGGCGCTGAACAGGGCGCTGGCCGCCGCGTCGACGCACTGATAGAAGGGCCGCCAGGCCAGATTCTCGATCTGGTTCACGTCGTTGGTGAACCAGGACAGGTATTCCCCCGTGTCCTTCCCGTGGAACTCCTCATGGGACTTGCGGAGCAGCGTGGCCGTCATGTCCCGCCGGAGGGCGTTGTTCATGGCCCGGATGGCGCGGCCCTGGAAAAATTCCACGAGACTGTTGACCCACAAGAGAAGGAACCAGGAGCCCACCAGTATCAGCGTCCAAAACAAAAAGCCGCGCAGATCCCGGTCGATGATGCCTTGGAAGGTCTGCATCAGGATAAGGTTGTTCCCGGTCTGTAAGGCGCTTACGACGAGCCCCAGCAGGACCGGCAAAAGATTGGCGCCCCAATATTTTTTCAGATAATATTTCATTTTACTGCCTCCTTTTCTGTTTCCGCCCACACCTCGTCCGGCGTCAGGACCGGCAGCGCGTCGCCAAACCGTATGAGGTTTGAATCCCACTGCATGAGCGCCCGCCCCAGCAGGAGGAAGGGGATCAGCTTCAAAGGCTCCGACACTCGATAGACGGTCGCCTTGCCGTCCTCCAGCTCCAGCTCCATGGAGTCTAATATTTCCCGCTCCGTCAGCGCCTCCAGCAGTTCCACCGCCGTTTCCTTCGGCAGTTTCAGACGCTTCGTCACGCTGCCCGGCGAAAACCAGTATGCGTTGCGTCGGTAGAGATCGCCCAGCAGCTCCAGGCACCCCGGCTTTGCCAGGAGCGAAAAGAGCTTCCGGTATTCCTCCATGGGCGCCAGCCACTGAGCCCAGCCGCCCTCCGGCTTCGGCCAGAGCGTCACAAAAGAAAGGTCGTCCGCGTGCACGTCCAGCAGCATACCGCTCTCGCCCATGACCTGCGTCAAAAAGAGCCGGCTGCCGCCGTCGACGTCGTCCAGCTTGCAGGACGCGGGATAGTCCATGCCCGGCAGAGTGAACTCCCCCGGCGCGAAGTATCCTATGGACTCCCAGACCAGACGGCAGAACTGGTCCATCCGTTCCTTCGGCGGGAAGCCCCGCAGCCAGCGGCCCACCGCGTCCTCCACGGCCTCCTGCTCTGCGCCCTCCATGCCGAAGAGGGCGTCGATGGTCACGCCCAGCTGCCGGGACAGTACCGGCAGCAGCTCCACGTCCGGCGTGCCGCCCTTCTCCCATTTGCTCACCGCCTGGGAGGATACGCCCACCATGTTCCCCAGCTGTTCCTGGGTGAGGCCCCGCTCTTTTCGCAGGGCCGCGATCCGCTCGCTCAGTTCGCTTGCCATCCGAAGCACCGTCCTTTCCGCTTGTTGGTTGAATTATAGCACAAACGATGGTTGAATAAAATGGAGGCGATTTTGCGGATTTTCAATCAACGGTTGTAAATATGGCCGCTGACATGAAAAAACGCCGCGGGCACAAAAGCCCGTGGCGTTGAACGTATCTGTTTTTATTATACCCCCGTGCCGTCGAAGGGCGGGGTGTATTCCGCCTCCGCGCTGGAGAGCTCCTGGGTGTAGCCCTCCAAAAGGCCCAGCGCGGCCATATAGTCGCATGCGCGCGCATATTCCTCCGCCGTCAGCCGCCGGTCCGGCCCGCCGACCCCGTTGGGGGTGTACTGGCCCATGAGGGACACCAGCACATCGCCGGGTTTGAACGTGTCTGCGATCCAGTCCAGCACCGAGAAGGTGTTGTCCAGCGCCCCCGGCAGCACCAGGTGGCGGATCATCACGCCCCGCACCAGCATGCCGTCGGCGTCCAGCGCATAGGGCCCGGTCTGGCGGAACATCTCCAGAATGGCCGCCCGGGCCACGTCGGGGTAATCCGCCGCCCCGGAGAGGGACGCGGCCAGGGCCCCGTCCATGTACTTCATGTCCGGCAGGTATACCTGGACCTTGCCCTCCAGCGCTTTCAGCGCCAGGGAGGACTCATACCCGCCGGTGTTCCACACCACCGGGATGGCGGGCTGGGGGTCCAGGGCCCGCAATACGGCGGGCAGGAAGTGGGAGGCGGTGACCAGGTTGAGGTTGTGCACCCCCTGCCCCTCCAGCTCCCGGAAGATGGCCCGCAGCCGGTCCGCGGTGATGGCCTTGCCCTGCCCTCCGGCGCTGATGGTGTGGTTCTGGCAGAACACGCACCGCAGGGTGCACCCGGAAAAGAACACCGCGCCGCTGCCCCGTGTGCCGCTGAGGCAGGGCTCCTCCCAGTAGTGGGGGGCCGCCCGCGCCACCACCGGGTCCGGGCCCACGCCGCAAAAGCCCACGTGGCGCTCATCCCGCAGCGCGCCGCATTTTCTCGGACAGAGGGAACAGATCATAATAACCTCACATTTTTCAGAGAATGAACCGCCGCCAGAGCCAGAGCATGACCAGCGACACCGCCGCGCCCAGCAGCCCGGACCCGGCGGCCAGCAGGGCTTTTTGATAGGGGCGCTTGCCTGCCTCCCGGGCCTTTTCGATCTCGGAGAGGGTCTGGCCCTCGGTGAATGCCACGATCTCCCGCCAGGTCTGGATGTCGTATTTTTTCTTCCAGCGCTCCACCCGGACCGACCAGGCAAACGCCACGGCGGCCAGGACCGACCAGGCCGCCAGACCCCACCAGCGCCACAGCATCACCAGCGGTATGCATGTGACGAGCATGGCCGCGAACAGCGCCGTAAAGATGGCGCTGTCCCGCCGGAAGGCCGCCTTGTCCGCTTCGTCGATCTGCTTTTTCATCTCCGCGATATCTCCTTTGACAAGATCGTCAAGGGTCGCGGAAAACACCTCCGCCAACAGCAGCAGGCTCTTGATGTCCGGGCAGGTCCGGCCGTTCTCCCAGTTGGACACCGACTGGCGGGTGGCGTATACCCGCTGGGCCAGTTCGTCCTGGGAAAGGCCCAGGGCCTGCCGCCGTTTTCGTATCTGGCTGCCAAGCTCCATGCTTTCCGCACCTCCTTGCCCTGCCAGCATAGGGGAAAAGCGGCGAGCTGTCTATCAAAGGTCTTTTACATGGGCGATCCCCGGCGCCGGCCGCGCTCGTCAAAGGTCCGTTTCAGCGCCCTCTCCACCGGGAAGATGGTCCCCAGCATGACCACCAGCTGCACGGCCGTGACGATGAGCCCTGTGTTGCCGATCACGCCAATGTCCCGGCCCAGGACGAACAGCAGCGGCGCCACGGACGGCAGCAGCAGTATGAGCCCGCACCGATACCACAGCCGGCCGCAGTATTGGTGGGCGAAATCCCAGGTGTCCTGATTTTTCATGGACCGTTTCGTGCGGTAGCCGAAGGAGTCGTTGATGTTTTGGGGCGGATTTTTCAGAAACATCCTGCCAAAGCCGATCATCACCGCGGGAACGAGAAGGTCCGCGCACAGCATGAAGAGCCAAAATGCGAACATCGTCATGCCTCCTGTAAATTGATCCTGGTCACCCCATGGTGAACCGCCAGAGGCGGGCCTGATCCTCCGGCGAGGCGTAGCCGATGCCCACCCGCGGGGACGCCGCGATATGCGCGGGGACGAAGCCGTCGTCCTCCAGGGCCAGCGCGCCCCCCAGAGCCGCGTCGTTGAGAGACTTGTCGATGTGGAGGAATTTCGTCACCCGGCCGGGGCCGGATGCCCCCTCTACCCCCCGGATGAGCACCGCCTGGGGGTCGTCCGCCGGGCCGGTCACCAGGTTCAGCATCCAGTGGATGCCATAGCAGAGGTAAACATAGATGGTCCCCGCGGGATGGTAGAGCACTTCCGTCCGTTTTGTGCGCCCGTGGCAGGCGTGGCAGGCGGTGTCGGCCTCGCCGAAATAGGCCTCCGTCTCCGTGATCCGGGCCCGGATCACCGTCCCGTCTGCGAGCTGCCGGACCAGGATCTTCCCCACCAAGGCCCGCGCCGCCTCCGGCGCGGGAAGATCAAGGATATTCATAGGCATAGTCCCCGCTGTTTTCCGTGAAGCCCTCCGCCAGCCCCGCCGTGACGACCACCCGGCCGTCCTCGGTGACGAGCACCAGCTCCACGTCCTCATGGGCGGCGGCATAGTCCAACGCGCTCTGCTCCCCCAGCACGAACAGCGCCGTGGAGAGGGCGTCCGCCCGCGCCCCGTCCGCCGTGACCACCGTCACGGAGGCCAGGCCGTTGTCCACGGGCATGCCCGTGGCTGGGTCCAGGATGTGGATATAGCGCACGCCGTCCTCGTCAAAATACCGCTGGTAGCCGCCGGAGGTGACGACCGCCGTCTGGCCCACGCTGAGGGTGCCCACATAAGAGCCCGTGTCACGGGGGTCCGTGACAGCCACCTGCCATGGCCCCCCGTCGGGGCGGGTCTCGCCCAGGGTCTGCACGTTCCCGCCCAGGGACAGGATGGCGTGCTCCGCCCCCGCGTCCGCCATGGCCTCCACGGCCCTTTGGGCGGCGTAGCCCTTGGCCACCGCGCCCAGGGAGACGGCCATGCCCGCCGGCAGCGTCACCGTGCCCGTGGCATCGTCGATGGCGATGGCGGCGGTGTCCTTTTCCGCCAAGAGCCCGTCCAGCTCCGTCCGGGACGGCACCCGGTACTGGCCCGTGGTGAAACCCCAGGCCCGGATGACGGGATAGAGGGCCGGATCCAGGGCCCCGCCGGTCTCCTGTCCCACGGCCAGGGCCGTGTCCAGTACGGACAGGCAGTCCGCCGATACGGGCACGGCGCCGCCGGCCCCGGCGTTCAGCGCGTGCACCGAGCTGCCCTCCCGCTCCGGGTCCAGGTCCGCCGCCAGAGCGTTGATAACGTCCGTCGCGGCGGAGAGGGCCTCGTCGGCCGCGCCGCCGTAAGCGGTGAGGAACATCACCGTGTCCATGGCGAAAAGCTGCTTTTCCCGCTTCTCCGCGTCTTTGCTCCCGCAGCCGGCCAATGCCAGCGTAAGCGCCAGCGCCAGGGCGGCCAGCCGCTTACAGCTCGTCCTTATGGGCCTCATAGAACTCCCGGTAATCCTTCAGCATGTACTTGAGCACCTTGGGGGTGTCCAGATGGTAAGGGCACCTGGCCTTGCACCGGCCGCAGTCCAGACAGGTCTCGATCTTGGCCATCTTTGCCTGCCACTCCGGGGTGAACCAGGGCCGCCAGGGACTGCGGCGGATGAGCATGTCCATGCGGGCGCAGTTGCGGATCTCGATGCCCTGGGGGCAGGGCATGCAGTAGCCGCAGCTGCGGCAGAACTGGCCGCCCAGCTGGGCCTTGTCCGCGTCGATGACCGCCTGCAGCCCGTCGTCCATGGCCGGGTCCTCTTCGGCCAGCGCCAGCCACTGCTCCAGCTCGTCCATGGTCTGCACCCCGTAGATGGGCGCCACGCCCTCCTGCTCCCCCATGAAGGTGTGCACGGCCCTCGCGTTGGAGAGCAGCCCGCCTGCCAGGGCCTTCATGGCGATGAAGCCCATGCCCGCGTCCAGGCAGGACCGCACCAGGGCGAACTCCTCCGGGCTGGACAGATAGCTGAAGGGATATTGCAGCGTCTCGAACCGGCCGGAGGCCACTGCCTGCTCCGCGAAGCGAATGGAGTGGCAGGTCACGCCGATGTGGCGGATCTGTCCGCGCGCCAAGGCCTCCTGGGCCGCGTCCATGGCGCCGGCGTCGATCTCCTCCCAGCTGGAGACCTGATGGAACTGGAACAGGTCGATGTAGTCCGTGCGCAGCTTCTCTAGGGAGTTTTGGATATGGGCGGCCACGGTGTCGTGGTCCCGGCCCATGCTCTTGGTGGAGATCACGATGTCGCCGCGGACGTCGGCCAGCGCCAGACCGAGCTTTTCCTCGGAGTCGGTGTAGGCGTTGGCGGTGTCGAAATAGCGGATGCCGCCCTCATAGGCCCGGCGCAGGATGCGCACGGCCTCGTTCCGCTCTGTGCGCTGGATGGGCAGCGCGCCGAAAGCGGGCTTTGTCACGATGAGACCGGTCTTTCCAAGTGTCATGGTTTTCATGGCAGTATCACCTCGCAAAAAAGTATATCATATTCCCCTTGATATTCCAAGCGCGATGCTGTATAATAGCAGAGCTTTGAGCGCAAAGATGTGCGGCTGTAGCTCAGCTGGATAGAGCGTTGGCCTCCGGAGCCAAAGGTCGTGGGTTCGAATCCCGTCAGCCGTACCACATCCAAAAAATCCGAACCCGTTCCCCGTAGGGGACCACGGGTTCGGATTTTTGGCTTGGGAACGGACAACCACGGGCTATGCCCGTGGTTCCAAAAAAGCTAAGCCTATGAGTAGAGAAGATAAATCTCCAATGTTAAGATGGAAAAGGTTTGCCGACCGAGATCCAAAATAACACCGGCTAATAAGAGCAAATAAGAACAGCCCCACTTGGTGGGGCTGTTCGTGATCGTATGCGGTCGGCATTTCGGTGCGCCTTTAGGCACCGCCAACAGTATGCCCTTATAGGACTTGTGCAGACCACCCGCTTTGCGGGTGGTCCTGACTTACGGAAAATCAGACGGCGCGCTGGACCTTGCCGCTGCGCAGGCAGCGGGAACACACGTACACGTGCTGAGGGGTCCCGTCAACGATCGCCTTCACGCGCTTCACGTTGGGCTTCCACGTGCGGTTGGAACGCCGGTGGGAGTGGCTGACCTTGATGCCGAAAGTCACGCCTTTTCCGCAGATCTCACATTTTGCCATCGTAATCAGCTCCTTCCTGCTGCGCGAGAGACAGCTTAGATATAATAACAGACCCAGAGGCAAATTGCAAGATATTTTTTTTCGGTCCCGGAAAAAAATTGGTGATACCGATTGCGCAATGGCATAGATATGTATTAAAATAGGAACACGCCGACAAAAGAAGGGGTGTTCCCATGGAGAAGAGATACAGCGTGAAGCTCTGCCAGCTGGTGGAGGAGGAGGACCTGCACCTGGACGTGGCCTACGCCGCGCCGGGGTACGAGGAGAAGCTGGTGAACACGGCGGACCTGAACCGGCCCGGCCTGCAGATATTGGGCTATATGCGCCACTTTGACGCCTCCCGCCTGCAGGTCATCGGCATCAGCGAGAACACGCTTCTGACCGAGTGGAGCCACGAGGCCCGGCTGAGGGCCTTTGACGCCGTCATGAGCCGGGGCGTCCCCGGGCTCATCGTCTCCCACGAGGAGCCGGTGCTGCCGGAGTGCCTGGAGGTGGCGGAGAAGTACGGCGTCACCGTGCTCACCACCCCCATGGACACCTCCGAGTTCTACGCCCGGCTCATCGACTCCCTGCGCCGGCACCTGGCGCCGCGCATGACCATCCACGGCGTGCTGGTGGAGGTCCACGGCGAGGGCATGCTCATCACCGGCGACAGCGGCGTGGGAAAGTCCGAGACCGCCCTGGGCCTTCTGAAGCAGGGCCACCGGCTCATCGCGGACGACGCGGTGGAGATCCTGCGCACATCCTCCTTCCACCTGGAGGGCCGC
>CANQIO010000039.1 GCA_947624065.1 uncultured Oscillospiraceae bacterium
AGCAGCGCCCCCACCGCCTCCGTCACCGGCGCATATCCCGCCACGTCGTACCGCGTCTCTTTCTTCTTCTCGTCCATCCGCTCACCGCCCCGTGATCTCAAAGTGGGGTATCACGCTGAACATGGCGGCGGACGTGACGGCGAACACGCCGTCCCTCTCCCGCAGCAGGCTGGCATAGAGCCCGCCCCGGAAGTCCGCGTCCCGCACCGGGCCCGCCTGATCCCAGACGCCCTCGATGAAGAAGTCGAACGCCTCCCCGGCGGCGAAGGTCACCGCCCCGGCCGGGTCCTCCTGCCGCTGCCACTGCTCCGGCGGCAGCCAGCGCTTGCCGCCCGCCATAGGCCCGTCCTGGCCCCGGACCCATGGCACATGCAGCGCCGCTCTGCTCCGGTCCTCATACCCATATCGGGCCGTGATGGCCGCCCGGTCGGTGTTGAGATCCACGCCCTCCAGCACCGTGGGATACCAGCGCACAGACCCGTCCGCCGCTGTTTTTCTGTTGAAAACCGTCACCGTATCGCTGTACATGCGCTCACGCCTCCCCTCTCACGGGATAGGGCCCCATGTACAGCAGATTCACCCCGTTGGCGTCCGGGACGCCGGCCAGATACCGCCGCACGGTATCGTCCATGAGCTGCCGCCAGGCCGCCGGGTCGCCCACCGCCGCGTCCACGGCGGACGTGCTCCCCACGGCATAGGTGACGGACTCGCTCCCGGAGGACCGGGCCGCCACCATCCGGGGCTGCAAGGTCCCGTCGGCGTTCTCGGTATGCTCCCGGCCCAGGCTGATGCTCTCCGCCGCCTGCTCCAGCCTTGCCATGCGCTCCGCCAGCGCGCAGGCGCACCGGCGCACGGCCTGCGCGGCCTGTTCCTCTTTGGGCATGGCGGCGCGCAGCTTGGCCACACCGTCCACGCCGGTGGTGGCCTGATCCATCACTCGCTCCGCCTCCCAGAGAAGGCGGGCAAAGCCCGCCTCATCCAGCCGCTCCGCGCCATAAAGGCCGGTGTAATCCTCATAGGTCGCATACGCCATGGCGCGGCGCCTCCTTACGCGCCGATGGTCGCCACCACCACGCCGTCCAGCCTCTCGGCGAACAGCTCCATCCCGCACACCACCGTGTCGGCGGCGGTCATGGTGGTATAGTCGGCCTCCTCGTGGATGCCGATATAACCGGTCTCGTCGGCGGTGAAATCGAAGGCCCCGTTCAGATCGGCCCCATTCACCGGGATGTAGTACAGCACCAGGTTGTCCGGCGCGGTGGCATAGATCTTGCCCTGGGGCACGCTGGCGTTGAGGATCACGGTGCCCAGCCCCATGAAATTGGCCACATAGCTCATGCCAAAGGCGGTCTGCACGGTGATGGGCGCGCTGGCCAGATACTCGGCCACATCCAGCGGGTTCATGAAGAACACGCAGCTGACGCCGTCGTCGTCGAACAGCACCTGCAGCTGGCCCCACGCCTTGGCCAGCGCCTGCTGGAAGGTCTCGCCGGAGGCGGAGCCGGTGCCGGTGGCCAGGAAGGTGAAGAAGTCCTTGCGGATGCTCTTCTGCACGTCCCGGAGCATCTCGTCGGTGAGCATATCCACCGCCTGGTCGTAGCCCCGGTCGATGATGGCCTCGGCGGAGGCGGCCTTGCGCCACTTTTTGAGGGTGATCTCCTTGAAGGGGATGGCCTCGGTCTTATACTGGCTCAGAGGGATGGCCGCGCCCTCGGCCACCACGCCGCTGCCCAGCTCGCCGCTGGCCTTATAGGCCTTCAGCACGGTGCCGGCCTGTTTGGGCACCTTCCTGGTGACGCCGATGGCCTCCATCAGCTTTGCGATGGAGCCGCCGAAGGTAGCCACGAAGTCGATCTCTCTGGCCCGCGCCAGCTCGTCTCTTGTGATCAGATTGTCCGCCATATCAGTTCTCTCCTTTAAATAATCTCATATTTTCCGCGATCGCCGCCCTGCGCCGGGCGCGGTCAGGGATGCTGATGATCTGTTCCCTGGTGGGCGTCTCCGCCCCGCCCAGGGGCGCCGTGAAGATCACGGCCTCCCGTTGGGGCAAAAACGCCCCTGGGTCCTGTTCCCGGATGGCCGCCAGCAGCTCGTCCAGCCCCACCGGCACGCCGTTTTCGATGGGAAGCTGTGCCTGCCGGACCCGCTCCGTCACGGCCTCCCTGGCCGCCTGGGATGAGAACGGCACATCCTCCAGCGCCCTGTCCAGCGCGATGTCCCGTTCCCGCTGCTCCCATGCCGCCATCACATAGGAGACCTGCTCCTCGGTCAGTCCCTGTTCTGTCAATTCCTCAGCTGTCAATGCTCTCTCCTCCTTCCCTGGCAAGACGCATCGCCTCTTCCCGGGAGTACCCCTCAAACTTCATGAGGTAGTACCAGAAGGGCAGCCGCCCGTCCGCCACATATCCGTACCAGCGGGCCCGGTCCTCCTCCCGGTTATAGGTCACGTCGCCGAAGTCATACACCGTCTCATACGCCCCCGCCGGGGCCAGGTCCATGGCGTCCGCCATCTTGTCCATGGCATAGATCAGCCCGTCCAGCGCGTCCTCCAGCCGGTCCCGTACGTCCTTCACCAGCTGCACGGTCCGGCGGTCGTCAGCCTCCACCTGGGTGGCGGTCATCATGCCGGACCGCTCGTTGAACACGAAGTAGCCGTTGGAGAACCCGCATTTGAAGCCGATCTGGCTGAGC
The DNA here is from genome assembly GCA_947624065.1 of uncultured Oscillospiraceae bacterium. Classification (GTDB taxonomy): domain Bacteria; phylum Bacillota; class Clostridia; order Oscillospirales; family Oscillospiraceae; genus CAJOIG01. The sequence continues at coordinate 2,692 of CANQIO010000039.1, forward strand.
AGGGCGTTGATGCCCGCCAGCCTCTCGGCGGTGTGCAGCGCCGGATCGATGGCCTGGTAATACTCCTGGGGCCCCAGACCGAACACCCGCCGCACGAACCGGGGCAGCTTCACGGCACCGCCCCGCCCGGCCGGCGCGCCCACCTGCTCTGTGAGCCTGTCGTCCACCAGGCTGACCCGCCGGCTGTCGAACACCTCTTCCGCGTTGCGGCTGTATGCCGTGTCCAGATCCTGCAGCTCCCGCAGCGCGCCGGCGAACACCGGCGGTCCCAGGGGCGAGGCCGGGTCGGCGTGGTTGGCCCCCGGCATCCGCAGCACCGAGAACAGCGGCCGCTCCAGACCCTGGACGATCACTTCTTCCCGGAGCCCCGCCCAGGGCGTCGCCTCCATGGCCACGCTCTCGCCCCGGTCCAGCGGAGAATCCCCCGCGATGCACCGGTTGCTGATCGCGTACCGACCGTCCGGCAGGAACCGGTGATGCTCCAGCCGGGTAAAATACCGCTTCCCCTGTTCGTCATACTGTCCGCTCTGGAACACCGCGCCTGTGATGGTCCCGCCCCGCGCCTGGGTGATCAGGAACCGGTCCGGCGTCACCAGATCCACGTCCTCGCCGCTGGGCTTGAGGATGACGGTGCCCCAGGCGCATCCCAGCTCCGTCCACTGCCGCAGCCGGAAATAGACCCGGTCCACCTGCTCCTGGAGCCACCGGGCCCTGTCGCTGCCGGAGACAGTGATCTTCACCGCCAGCGTGGCCAGACGCGCCAGCTCTTCGCACACGCTCTTGGCGAAGTTCACCGTCCCGATCCCCTCCCCCGGGTCCAGCCATTCCGGCCGGCCCTCATACACGCCGGCGCACCGGGCGGCGAACCCCGCGGCCCTGCCGCCCGGGCTCTTCACGCCGAACAGCTCCTCCGCCCTCGATGCCAAAGTCATGGTCCCATGCTCCTTCTTCTGAAAAACGCTCATATATCCTCCCCTCTCACGCCCACGCGCCCCGGCGGCTGAAAAAGCCCTCCATGGCGTAGCGCAGCGCGCTGATGGCGTGGTCGTCCCGATCCGGATAGCCGCTCACCGGCCGGCCCTCCCGGTCCCGGTCGTACTCATATCGGCTCAGCTCGTCCCACGCTCCCGGCGTCCGTCTCGGGTCCGCCACGATGGTCCGGCTCTGGAGCCATTTGAACCCGTATTCCACGCTCCCCGGCCCCTTCACCGCGCCCCTGGCGGGCAGACCCATGTCCCGAAAGTCCGCGATGCTCTTCGGCTCCGCCGAGTCGCACACGATGGGACGGTCTCCGTACCCCTTCTCCAGGATCCAGGCCGCCGTCTCCCGGTTGCTTTTGCAGTTTACATAATATTCATCGATCAGCGTGATCCGCTCCTGCGCGCTGTCGTATCCCACCCGCAGGAACGCGAACTTGTCCGGATACCAGCCGAAGTCCACCCCCTGGTAGATCCGGTCCAGCCGGGCGATCTCCCCGTCGGATATCTCCCGGCACTGCAGGTTTTGGAACACGTTCCCGCCGGTTCCCACGGCCTCGCCCAGATACTCGTGCCGCCAGGCACGCTCGTTGACGGCCCGCAGCCGCTCCGCCTCGGCGAAGAACGCCTCCCCCAGCCATTCCCGCGGCGCGTCCAAATAGCAGCTCTTGTGCCGCAGCCGGTCCGGCCGGTCCTCCAGCGCGTCCCGGTTGGCCCAGTGGTCCCGGCTCATGGGCGGGTTATAGGTCTCGAAGTTCCAAAACCGCTCCCCGCCCCGCATGGTGGACTGCAATATGGCGCGGATCTCATCCCGGCCGCTGAACTGGTCCTTCTCTTCAAAATGGGTGACGGCGATGTATCCGAAGGGGACCTTGACCGATTTGAGCTTCATGGGGTCGTCGGCGCCCCGGAACAGGATGCGCTGTCCGGTCCTCCGCCGCACCAGCTCCATGGCCGCCGTCCGCGCCTCCCACTCCGCCGCCATGCCCAGCCTGTCCAGCGCCCACATATACTGGGCAAACACGCTGCTCCGAAGGGTAGCTCCCACCTTGCGCAGCACCAGCGCGTGGGCGTCGGGGTTTTGCACCAGCAGCAGCGGCACGAGCAGGGAGACGGTCGAGCTCTTCAGGCTCCCCCGTCCCCCGGCCAGGTCATAGTGGGTGTGTCCGTGCCGGAACACGTCCCCCGCCAGCGCGTGGAACGCCGGCCCCAACACGTCGCTTACCCGCACCGTAGCTCTCCCCTTGCCGCAAGCGGTAAGGCTCGAATACGCCAAGGCCGCTCCTTTCCCCGCGCGATCCGCTTCGCTGGATCCGCGCGGGGGCCCCGATATCACCTCATACATCCACGATCACCGTCGTCCCTTCCTCGCCGCCTTCCTGCTTTTCCTTGGGATTGGCCTGCCACTTGTCGCCCCTCCGGTTGTTCAGCCAGTACATCTGCGCCTTCAGATCGCCCCCCAGCGCCTTGTCCAGCAGCGCCTGCTCCACCTGGTAATCCACCGTCTCCCGCCCCTTCCGCACAGCCTTGGCGATCTGGGGATATTTTTTCTGCCACTTATAAAACGTCCGGATGCTGATGCCCATCTGCCCGGCGATCCTCTCCCTGGTCAGGCCGTCCCTGGCCCAGCCCTCCAGCAGGGTCAGCCGCTCTTCGGTCAGCCACAACTCCGCCATGCCCATGACCTGCGCTCGCCTCCTCCCTTTGTCCGGAAAAAGGCCCCGGCGGGAACTCCGCCGGGGCCGCAGCCTTATTTCGTTGTGCCCATCATACACCCGGATACGGCAAATGTCGTCTCCCCGGATTATCATTTTCCCGCGATGGGAAAAGCAAAAGACCGGGGACGCCGCCGTCCCCGGTCTTCCCACATCGGTTTTCTATCAGTACGCGATGCCCCAGATGATCATGTGCTTGGCCGGCCGGCCGCAGCAGGGGCACACATCCCCCAGCTTCTCCTGCTCAAAGGGGATGCACCGGCTGGAAACGCCTGCGGCCTCCTTCATCTTCTCCTCGCAGGCGGCGTCGCCGCACCACATGGTCTTGACGAAGCCGTCCATGGCCTTCTCCTTGACCTCTTCCACCGTGGCGGCGGGCCAGGTGTGGCTGTCCAGATTGGCCTTGGCCTTTTCATAGAGGGCCTTCTGCACGGTCTCCAGCAGCGCGGGGACCTTTTCCTCCAGCTCGTCCAGGGGGACAAAGACCTTCTCGCCGTTGTCCCGGCGCACGGCCACGGCCTGGCCGTTCTCCAAGTCGCGGGGTCCGATCTCCACCCGCAGGGGCACGCCCTTCATCTCATACTCGGCGTACTTCCATCCGGGGCTGTTGTCGGAGAAATCGCCCTTGGCCCGGATGCCGGCGGCCTTGAGCCGCTCCACCAGCTTTTCCGCCGCCTCAGTGACGCCGGGCTTATGGGCGGCGATGGGCAGCACGATGACCTGGATGGGCGCCACATGGGGTGGCAGCACCAGTCCCCGGTCGTCGCCGTGGGTCATGATGAGCCCGCCGATGGACCGGGTGGTGAAACCCCAGCTGGTCTGGTGGGGATATACGGACTGGTTGTTCTTATCCTGGAAGGTGATGTCGAAGGCTCTGGTAAAACCGTCCCCGAAATAGTGGCTGGTGGCGGACTGGAGGGCCTTGTGGTCATGCATCATGCACTCGATGGTGTAGGTATTCTCCGCCCCGGCGAACTTTTCCTTCTCGGTCTTGTCGCCCTTGATGACGGGCATGGCCAACAGCTGCTCATAGCACCGGGCATAGATGTCCAGCATCTGCAGGGTCTCCTCCCTGGCCTCCTGCTCGGTGGCGTGCAGGGTATGTCCCTCCTGCCACAGGAACTCGCGGCCCCGCAGGAAGGGGCGGGTGGTCTTTTCCCAGCGCATGACGCTGCACCACTGGTTATATTTCATCGGCAGGTCCCGCCAGGAGTGGAGCACGTTCTTCCAGTGGTCGCAGAATAGCGTCTCGCTGGTAGGCCGCACACACAGCCGCTCGGGCAGCTCTTCGCTGCCGCCCACGGTGACCCAGGCGCACTCGGGGGCGAAACCCTCCACATGGTCCTTTTCCCGCTGCAAAAGGCTTTCGGGGATGAGCATGGGCATAGACACGTTCTCGTGTCCGGTGCGCTTGAACTCCGCGTCCAGCCATGCCTGGATGTTCTCCCAAATGGCGTAGCCGTAAGGCCGCAGCACAAAAAGGCCCTTCACACCGGAGTAGTCGATGAGCTGTGCCTTGACGCACACGTCGGTATACCACTGCGCGAAATCATCCTCCATGGAGGTGATCTGTGTGACCTGCTTGTCTTTTGCCATGAAAACAGACCTCTTTTTTCCTGAATTTGACCCATTTATTTTATAGTTGCGAGACCCCATTGTCAAGCCAAGACTTGACCGTTTGCGCCCTTGTAGCTTATAATGGCTGCGGAAAACTGTTTTGCCGGGGCCGGGCGCGGCCCTGAAAGGAAAGCCAATGAAGAAACAGCGCTATCTTGCCGAGCTGCAGCGGCTGCTGATCTATATGACCGCCGCTGACCGGGCGGAGACGCTCCGCCGCTACGGCATCCTGTTCGACCGGGCGGGGCCGGAGGGGGAGGACGAGCTGATCCGGCGCATCGGCTCCCCCACCAACACCTCCATCCGCCTGAGCCGGAACTATACGCCCGGAGACATCCGGGACGCGTTTTTCCCGGACGGGGCCCCGGAGGACCCCGCCCCGGAGCCGGCGCCCGGAAACGCGGAGGCCGCGGGACCGGATCTGCCGGAGGGGCCCGAAGAAGGACCCGGGGGCCCCGCCCCGGACGAGTCCGGAGATGCTCCCGCCGAGGATGAGCCCCCCCTCCCCTCCGTCCCCCTCCGCCCCGTCTATAACCACTCCCTGGTGGAGGAGGAGCTGCCGGACCTGCCCGATCTGGAGCTGCCGGACCTGCCCGATCTGCCGGAGCCTCCCGCCCCTCCCGAGCCGGAGATGCTCCCGGACGAAGAGGACGATCTGTCCGACGGAGAGGCTGGACCGGCCGACGAAGAGGACGGACTGCCCCAGGAGCCGGAGAGCCCGGAGGAAGGACCGGCCCCGGCCGGGGAAGAGACCGCCCCGTCGCCAGAGCAAGACGCCCCGGAGGGACCCGCTCCCGCCCAGGAGCCGGACGCCCCTGCGGAGGGAGAGGCTGAGACCGGGGCGGAGACCGGGGAAGAGCAGCCCGAGCCCGCTCCGGAGGGCCCCGAAGACGGGGAAGAGCCCCCCGCCGAGCCGAAGGCGGATCTCCCTCCCGAGCCGTCCCGGCCCCGGTTCGTCTCCATGCCCCTGGACCCGGACGAGTACGTCCCGCCCCCCGAGCCCCCCATGGTCACCAAACGGTCCATGCCCCTGTGGGTGGGCATCCCTCTGTTCATTCTGACGCTGATCCTCGTGCTGCCCCTGGCGGCGTTGATCCTGGCGCTCCTGCCGGTGATGGTGCTGCCCGGCCTGCTGATCCTGGCGGCCGCGTGGCTCATGTCCGTGGGCGGCCTCTGGTGCATCAGCTACATCGCCGACGCGGTGCTGCTCTTCGGCGGCGCGTTTCTCATTTTGGGCGTCGCCCTGTTCGTGCTCTATGGCGGCCTGTGGCTGGACGTGGCCATGGTGAAGCTCTATATCCGCCTGCTGGTGGGCATGAAGCATCTGTTTTTGGGAAAGAAGGTGAGAGACTATGCATAAGCTCTGGCGTGTGGTCAGCATGGTCGCTTTCGCCTGCTTTCTGCTGGGCATCCTGGGCATCGGCGTAGGCTTCTTCACCGGCAGCTCCCCCACTGCCATCCAGGCCCACGGCCATCTGGCCCAGTACTGGGAACGGCTGAGCCTGAACTGGGACATCCTGCGGCAGGATCTGGAGCGGCTGAGCCAAATTCTGGACGGCCTGTGGCAGAGCTTAACGGCCTCCCTGGGCCTATAAAGGAGGGGATCGTATGCCCCAATTGAGCGATCGGGTGGGCGTTTTCACCGACTCGGTGATCCGCCGCATGACCCGCATCAGCAACCAATACGGCGCTCTGAACCTGAGCCAGGGCTTTCCGGATTTCGACCCGCCCCGGCCCATGCTGGACCGGCTGGCCCAGGCGGCCTACGCCGGCCCCCACCAGTACTCCATCACCTTCGGCGCCCAGAATCTGCGCCAGGCCCTGGCGAAAAAGCTAACCGCCTCTCTGGGCCGGCCCATCGACCCGGAGCGGGAACTGGTGGTCACCTGCGGCTCCACCGAGGCGATGATGTGCGCCATGATGACCATCTGCGATCCGGGGGACAAAGTACTGGTGTTCTCCCCCTTCTATGAAAACTACGGCGCGGACGCCATCCTCTCCGGTGCGGAGCCCATCTACATCCCCCTGGTCCCGCCCACCTACGATTTCGACCTCTCCCTCATCGAGCAGGGCTTCCGGCAGGGGGCCAAGGCCATCATTCTCTGCAACCCCTCCAACCCCTGCGGCAAGGTGTTCACCCGGGAGGAGCTGACCGCCATCGGTGAGCTGGTGATCAAATACGACGCCTTCGCCGTCACGGACGAGGTCTATGAGCACATCGTCTACGCCCCTTACCAGCACATCCCCATGGCCAGCCTGCCCGGCATGTTCGAGCACACCATCACCTGCAACTCCCTGTCCAAGACCTATTCCGCCACCGGCTGGCGTCTGGGCTATATCGCCGCGCCCGCGGCCGTGTGCGAGGGCGCGAAAAAGGTCCACGATTTCCTGACCGTAGGGGCCGCCGCGCCGCTCCAGGAGGCGGCCGTGGCGGGGCTGGAGCTGCCGGACAGCTACTATGACGAGCTTCTGGCGCTGTACACCGACCGGCGGGACCGGCTCCTGGCAGGTCTGGACCGGATCGGCCTGAAGCACAACGTCCCCCAGGGCACCTATTTCGTCCTGATCGACATTTCCGACTTTCTGGCTCTGCCCCAGTTCGCCGGCTGGACGGATCTGCAGTTCTGCGAGTGGATGATCCGCCAGATCGGCGTGGCCGCGGTGCCCGGCTCCAGCTTTTTCAAGGAGCCGGTGAACCACCTGATCCGCCTGCATTTCGCCAAATCCCCGGAGGTGATCGACGAGGCGGTGCGCCGTCTGGCCAAGCTGGCGCAGCTGCTCGCATAAGCACGCCCCATTCCAAAGCCCAAGCCGCCCCGGACTTTCGTCCGGGGCGGCTTCATCTTGGCTCTATAACATTGTCTCAGACGCGCCTGTCACCGATTGCTCCGCCGCCAGATATGCATCTTCTCGGCCTCGGCGATCAGCCCCTCCCGGAAATCGGGATGGGCGATGGAGATGAGCTTCTCGGCCCGCTCCCAGGTGGACAGGCCCTTCAGATTCACCATGCCGTACTCGGTGACGATGTACTGCACGCAGGACCGGGGATCGGTGGCGATGGAGCCGGGGGCCAGGGTGGGCACGATACGGCTCTTCACGGTGCCGTCCTTGGCGGTCATGGTGGAGCTGAGGCAGATGAAGCTCTTGCCGCCATGGCTCAGATACGCGCCCATGACGAAGTCCAGCTGGCCGCCGGTGCCGGAGATATGCTTGATGCCGGCGGACTCGGCGTTCACCTGGCCGAACAGGTCCAGGTCCACGGCGTTGTTGATGGAGATGAACTTATCCAGCTGGGCGATGACCTGCACGTCGTTGGTATAATCCACCGTAGCGCCCATCACGTCCGGGTTACGGTTTACATAATCATACAGCTTCTGAGACCCGGCGGCAAAGGCGAACACCTGCCGGCCGTAGTCCAGGTTCTTGTTCTTGCCGTTGATCTTCCCGGCCATGGCGATGTCCACGAAGCCGTCCACATACATCTCCGTGTGCACGCCCAGGTCCTTCAGATCGGACTGGGCGATCATGGCGCCCACGGCGTTGGGCATACCGCCGATGCCCAGCTGCAGGCAGGCGCCGTTGGGGATCTCCGGCACGATCAGGTTGGCCACAGCGATATCGATCTCGCTGGGGGCCGCGGAGCCCAGCTGGGCCACGGGCGGGTTGGAGCCCTCCACCACATAGGTGACGTCCTGGATGTTGATCTCGCTCTTGCACAGGCCGAACACCACCGGCATGTTCTCGTTGACCTCCACGACGATGTGCTTGGCCTTGGCGCACATGTCATAGAGATGGGAGGGGCTCAGGGACAGGGAGAAATTGCCGTGCTCGTCCATGGGGGGCACCTGCATCATCACCACGTCCACGTCCACGTTCTCCCGGTAATACCGGGGCAGCTCGGAATAGCGGATGGGGCTGAACCAGCCCATGCCCTTGGCGATGATCTTCCGGTCGATCCCGGAGCAGTGCCAGGAATGCCAGGCGAAGTGCTCGCCGGCGTCATCGGCCTTGCAGATCTCGGGCATCCACATGGTCACGCCTCCGCGCACCTTCACGTCCCGGAGCTCATGGCTGCGCTTGGCCAGGGCCTTGTCCAGCTCCACCGGGTGCATGGTGCACCAGGTGTAGTCCACCCAGTCGCCGCTTTTGACCAGCTTCACCGCCTCGTCCGCGGTGGTGAGCTTGCTGCTGTATATGGCTTGATAGTCCATTTCCCTTTTTATCTCCTTTTGGGTTGATTCATTGTCAACAGTCTAGCGGGGCGCGGGCCGATTGTCAAGCCGAAATTGCCGTCAAGGCCGCCGCCGGGCCGGCATATCCGGAAAAACCTTTCGGCGGGCCTTGACTTTTATAATATTGTGTACTATACTAAATGCTGACAAATTTTAAACAATCCCCATCCTGTGGGGCAAAAAATGATGCAATTAATTTTAAGGAGGAATTCCCCCGTGAAAGACATCTATCTTGTAAACTGCTGCCGCACCGCCATTGGCAGCTTCCAGGGCACGCTGAGCAAGACCCCTGCCGTGGAGCTGGGCGCCATCGTGGTGAAGGAAGCCCTTAAGCGCGCCAACATCGCCCCGGAGAACGTGGACGAGCTGATGTTCGGCTGCATCCTCACCGCTGCCCAGGGCCAGAACCCCGCCCGTCAGGTGGGCGTGAAGGCCGGCCTGCCCTACTCCGTGCCCGCCTATACCGTGGGCATGGTCTGCGGCTCCGGCATGAAGAGCGTCATCGAGGCCGCCCGCGCCATCGAGTGCGGCGACGCCAACATCGTCGTTGCCGGCGGCATGGAGAGCATGACTATGGCGCCTTACGCCGCGCCCGCCACCCGTATGGGCGCCCGCATGGGCCACACCAAGATGGTGGACACCATGATCAGCGACGGCCTGTGGGACGTCTACAACGACTACCACATGGGCACCACCGCCGAGAACATCTGCGACGTGTGGGGCATCACCCGCGAGGAGCTGGACGCCTTCGGCGCCGCCAGCCAGCAGAAGACCGAGGCCGCCCAGGCCGCCGGCAAGTTCGACGACGAGATCGTCCCTGTGCCCGTGAAGGTGAAGAAGGAGACCATCGAGTTCAAGGTGGACGAGTTCCCCCGCAAGGGCGTGACGGCCGAGAGCATCGCCAAGCTGCGCGGCGCCTTCCCCGTGGGCCCCGAGGGCGTGGAGGACGAGATCGTCCACACCTTTGAGCCCACCCAGGTCCATGAGGCCGACACCAAGAAGCATGTCCAGCGCGTCACCGCCGCCAACGCCTCCGGCATCAACGACGGCGCCGCCTGCATCATCCTCGCCAGCGGCGAGGCCGTGAAGAAGTACGGCCTGAAGCCCATGGCCAAGCTGGTCAGCTACGGCCAGGGCGGCGTGGACCCGAAGATCATGGGCGTGGGCCCCGTGCCCGCCACCCGTCAGGCCCTTGCCAAGGCCGACCTGACCATTGACGACATGGACCTCATCGAGGCCAACGAGGCCTTCGCGGCCCAGTCCATCGCCGTGGCCCGTGAGCTGGGCTTCGACATGAGCAAGGTCAACGTCAACGGCGGCGCCATCGCTCTGGGCCACCCCGTGGGCGCTTCCGGCGCGCGCATCATCGTCACCCTGGTGCATGAGATGCAGAAGCGGCCCGAGGCCAAGCTGGGCCTGGCCACCCTGTGCATCGGCGGCGGCATGGGCGTCGCCACCATCTGGGAAAAGTGCTGAGATAACAAATCGCCATACCGTCAAGCCCCGGCTCGCTGAGCCGGGGCTTTTCTTATCGGTCATAGAAGACCCGGCCTTTCAGAGAAAGGCCGGGAAATTCTGTCTCGCGGGAAGCGCTTACTTCTTGGTCACGTCGAAGAAGTGGGTCTCGCCCTCTTCGGCCAGATAGGTCTCCTCGCTGGTGTCGTACTCATAGCCATCGGGGACCTTGATGACCTGGATGTGATAGGCGAAGCTGGGCTTCTGGAAGGTGATGACGCCATCCGCGTCGGTGGTCATGGGCTCGCAGGCGGTGTCATCGCACACATTGGCGACGATGCCCTCCACCGGGTCGCCGTTCTGGTCGAAGAACACCAGGCTGTACTCGGAGTAACCCTCGGGCACGCCGCTGGCGACCTCGTCGGTGCCGGGCTCAGTGCCGTCGGCATAGGTCCACTTAAAGCCGCCCTCGATCTCAGCAGCCTCGCCGATCTCCTGGGCAAAGGCGTTGGCGTTCTCCTCATCGACGAAGAACACCAGCAGCAGGAAGTCGTTCTCGCCGTCAACGATGATCTCGTTGTAGGAATAGCCGGTGCCATCCACGCTGTCCACGCCGTTGGTGGTGTAGGTATAGCCGTCGCCGTCCACGCAGTCGGCAAAGGCGGGCTGATCGCCGTCATAGTAGCTGTAGAAGTAGGTGTCCTCGGCATCGGAGCCCTCGGCCAGGGTAGCGTGCACGGTCACGGTCTCCGCGTCAGGAACGATGAAATACTGGGTCCCTTCGGGCGCGCCCAGCAGAGCGGACATCTGGCCATCGGGATCGTCAAAGACGATCTCCTTGGCGTCCTCGCTGTCCAGGGTGATGGTGGTCTCCTCCGCGTACGGGTACACGGGCAGGGCCGCCAAGACCTCCTCCAGGGCCTCGCCGGAGACAAGGCGCACATTGTCGAACCAGACGGTGTCATCGCCGCCGGCCTCCATCTCGTCCTTCTCGAACCGCAGCAGGACGGTGTGGCTGCCGGCCTCTTCGAAGGTGTACACCCAGTAGCGCCAATCCTTCTCGCCGCTAAAGACCTTGACGGGCGTCTCCTCGTCGTCGACATAGATGGACGCCGTGTCATAGCCAGACTCGCTGGAGACCTTCAGCTCCATGGCCAGGGTCTCGCCGGCCTCGGCCTCAAACTGCAGCTCCACGCCGGAGTAAGAGTTGTCGGTGCCGGCGTTGGTGGCGGTCAGGCAGGAGCGGTCTCCATCCTCCGCGACGGCCATGGGCCAGTTGTACTCGTCCTCGGGGTTGAGGACGGTGATCTCGCCGGCATCCTCGCCCAGCAGGGCGGCGGCCAGCTCTTCCTCATCGGTGGCCTCTACCGTGGGAGTGGCGGGAGGGGGCTTGGGGAAGCCGTCCAGCAGGATGTTGGGCTCGTCATAGTCGTCGCCCACGAACTCGTCGAACAGCAGGGGGAAGGCCTCCGGAGAGGTCTGAGAGCCCACCTCGACGGCGCAGATGACGCCGTTGCGGTCGATGACGACGGAGGTGGGGATGCCCTCGTTCACGAAGATATCCGCCAGGCCCACTTCATCGCGGCCCACGGGGAAGGTCATGCCGTGGCTGTCCACATACTCAGCCAGCACGTCGTCGGTGTCCTCGGGCTCCACGGACAGGGCGAAGATCTCCACATCGTCCTGATACTGCTCATAGGCAGCCTCCATGTTGGGGAACTCCATCTCGCAGGGGCCGCACCAGGTAGCCCACAGGTTGATGAGGACCATCTTCTTTTCCTTCAGCACCTCGCTGAGAGTGTACTCCTTGCCATCGAAGGTGGTGAAGGAGAAGTCGCCCAGCTCATCGCCCAGCGCGCTGCCAAATTCGATCGCCTCCGGCTCCTCGGCGGGCTCGGGCTCTTCCGTGGCCTCGGGCTCCGGCTCCTCGGTGGGCTCCGGTTCTTCCGTGGGCTCTGCAGTCGGCTCGGCCGTGGGCTCAGCGGTGGGCTCAGCCGTAGGCTCCACAGTGGGCTCCGCGATCGCCACCGGCTCCTCTGTAGGCTCAGCAGTCGGCTCGGCGGTAGGCTCGGCAGTGGGTTCCGCAGTCGGCTCAGCGGTAGGCTCAGCAGTCGGTTCAGCCGTGGGCTCCGCGGTCGGTTCCGCAGTCGGCTCAGCCGTCGGCTCAGCCGTCGGCTCGGCCGTGGGCTCTGCGGTGGGCTCGGCCGTGGGCTCGGCCGTGGGTTCCGCAGTCGGCTCCGCCGTGGGCTCCGCAGTAGGCTCAGCGGTCGGCTCCGCCGTGGGCTCCGCAGTGGGCTCAGCGGTCGGCTCCGCAGTGGGCTCCGCCGTCGCTTCCACTGTAGGCAGGTCCGCCTCCTTGCCGGAACCGCAGCCGCCCAGCAGCCCTATGCACAGGGTCAGGGCCAGAAGCAGTGCCAGAATGTTCTTGCTCTTCATGATCTATCCTCCTAAATATGGTTTTTGCATCTTTGTTTCGATGAAGCATTACTCTGTCAAATATACATCTCCCACAATGGGATTGTCAATACGAAAACCGTTCAAAACCCATCTGCCAGTTGCATCGGGCCCGGTTTTCCTTTATAATAGAGGCCGTTGGCGGCCGGCCGTCCCCACGCGGAATGCCGGTCTGCCGAGCTCCCCATCATCACACAAGGAGTGGTCCCCATGGAGAAAACGCGGCGTCTCATCCGCTGGTGCATGGCCGCGCTGACGGTGGCGGTGTGCCTGCTGCTATGCTGGCAGGCCATCGACATCTACCGCGTCGGCAACAGCCCGGCCAATTTCAGCGCCCCCGGTGTGCGCATCGCGCCGGTGTATTCCCGCCAGATCGTGGCGGAGCGGCTGCGTACCGTCGCCCCGGCGCTGTATGTGTATGCCGCCGCGGCGGTGCTGGCTCTGATATGGCAGGCCGTCAATGGCGGCAAGGAGCGTCCCCGCGTCCAGAAGCCCGCTCCCCAGCCCAAGAGCGCGCCGGGATGGCTGCGGCCGGCGCTGTATGTCGCGGCGGCGGCGCTGGTGGCGCTGGGCGTCGCCAACGGCGGAGCCAGGGACGTGCTGGTGAAGGCGGTCAATATCTGTACGGAGTGTATCGGCCTTGGATAACATCAGAACAAAAAAGACCATACGGGACTATCTGCCCACCCGGCGGCGGCTGATCCAGCTGTATGCCGCGCTGCTGCACAACGCCAACCTGAAGGGATATCTCCAGGGCGAGATCTACACCGGCACGGCCAAATATCTCTGCGTGCCGGGCCTGAACTGCTATTCCTGCCCCGGCGCGGTGGGCGCCTGCCCTCTGGGGGCGCTGCAAAATGCCCTGGCCTCCACCGGCAGCCGTGCCCCCTATTATATGATAGGTATCCTTCTCCTGCTGGGCCTGACCCTTGGCCGGACCATCTGCGGGTTTTTGTGCCCCTTCGGCCTGCTGCAGGAGCTGCTGCACAAGATCCCCTCCCCCAAGCTGAAAAAGAGCAAGGCCACCCGGGTCTTGTCCTACCTCAAATACGTCATCCTGGCCGTGTTCGTGGTGGCCATCCCTCTATATTACGCCGCCCGGCATGTGCCCATGCCCGGCTTTTGCAAGTACATATGCCCCTCCGGCACCTTCAACGGGGCCATCGGCCTGCTGGCCAACCCCGCCAACGCCGACAAGTTCTCCATGCTGAACATCCTGTTCACCCGCAAGTTCGTGATCATGGTCCTCGTCTTCGGCGGATGCGTGTTCGTATACCGGGCCTTCTGCCGGTTTTTGTGCCCGCTGGGGGCCATTTACGGGCTGTTCAACCGGTTCGCCCTGGTGGGCGTGAAGGTGGAGCAGTCCAAATGCACCCACTGCGGTCTGTGCGCCGGCGCCTGCAAAATGGACGTGCGCCGGGTGGGAGACCATGAGTGCATCCACTGCGCCGGATGCGTGGACGTGTGCCCCACTCAGGCCATTTCCATGCGGGCCGGCAAGGCGGTGCTGTACGCCGGAAAGAAGGCGGAGGCGCCCCGCCAAAAGGAGCTGGCCGGAAAGCGGGCCATCGCCTGGGCGCTGGCCCTGGCGGTGCTGGCCGGAGCGCTGCTGTATTTCAATCTGCCCCGCGAAGAGGACGCCGCCCCGCCGGCCTCCGCCACGGCGGAGCCGACCGCCACGGATGCGCCCGTTCTCGACGCGGCGTCCGCCACAGCCGCACCCGCGGAGCCGACCACCGCGCCGGACGTGCCCGAGGGGCACGAGCCGGGAATGCGGGGGCCCGGCTTCACCGCGCCGCTCTACGGCGGCGGCACCTTCGACCTGGCGGACACACGGGGCAAGGTCACGGTGATCAACTTCTGGGCCACCTGGTGCACCCCCTGCGTGAACGAGCTGCCCTATTTTGAGCAGCTGCACCAGACCTACGGCGAGGACGTGGCCATCGTCGCCATCCATTCCAGCCTGGTCACCGACGACGTGGACGCATACCTGGCCCTGTACGACTACACCATCCCCTTCGCCCTGGACGAGAGCGGCATCGTCGAGTCCTACGGCGGCTCCACCATGCTGCCCCAGACCATCGTCCTGGACCGGGACGGCGTGGTGGTCTACAACCAGGTGGGCTCCGTCACCTACGAGGTGCTGGACTCCCTGGTCTCCCCTCTCCTGGAGGATTGACCGCCGATCCCCATCCCCGCCGCATCAAAACCGACGACAGGAGGCACGCCCATGCACCCTATCCAGACCCTCAAAAGCTGGTCTCGGGAGGAGCACAGCTTCACGCCCTGGGAGAAATTCTGCATCTTCGCGCTGCTGTTCGCGGCCAGCGGCGTCTTTGGCTTCCTCTATGAGACGGTCTTTTACCGGATCGATCTGGGCCATTTCGTCAAGCGAGGCACCACCTGGGGCCCCTGGATCCCCATCTACGCCTATGGGGCCGTGTTCATCCTGCTGATCGCCTACCGGTTCCGGAAGCGGCCCTGGGCGGTGTTTCTGCTAGCGGCTCTGTCCTCCGGCATCCTGGAGTACGCCGTGGGCTGGTTCTTCTGGACCCAGCGCCACATCCGTCTGTGGGACTACAACACCGAGATCTGGAACTGGGGCAACATCAACGGCTACATCTGCGCCCGATCGGTGCTATTTTTCGGCTTCTCCGGCCTGATCCTGGTCTATCTGCTGGTCCCCGCCGCCTCCCATCTGGCGGGCCGGATGAAAAAGCGGGCATTCGCCCTGCTGGCGCTGATCCCCTTTGCCCTGTTCGTCGCCGACATCGCGCTCAGCTATATCCTCTGACCCGGAAAGCGCCGCCGGCACAGCGCGGAACAGAATACATACGAACGCCCCGTCTCATACGAGCCGGGGCGTTTTCATGCGTTTTTGTTCCCGCGGGGAGACTTAGTACATCCCGCCCATGTCGGGGTTGGGGGCCTGGGGCGCGGGGGGCTCCTTGATATCGGTGACCAGGCTCTCGGTGGTCAGCACCATGCCGGCCACGGAGGCGGCGTTCTCCAGAGCGCTGCGGCAGACCTTGGTCGGGTCCACGATGCCCGCGGCGATCATGTCGCAGAACTCCTCCGCCGCGGCATCGAAGCCGAAGGAGGGCACGTCGCTGGCCATGACCTTGTCCAGGATGACCGCGCCCTGGAGCCCGGCGTTGGCCGCGATCTGCATGATGGGGGCCTCCAGAGCCTTGGCAACGGCCTTGGCGCCGGTCTTTTCATCGCCCTCCAGGCTCTCGGCCACCTTGGCCGCTGCCTTGGCGCCCAGCAGATAGGCGCTGCCGCCGCCGGCCACGATGCCCTCTTCCACCGCCGCACGGGTGGCGTTCAGGGCGTCCTCGATGCGGAGCTTCTTCTCCTTCATCTCAGTCTCGGTGGCCGCGCCGACCTTGATGACCGCCACACCGCCGGCCAGCTTGGCCAGGCGCTCGTTGAGCTTTTCCTTGTCGTACTCGCTCTCGGTGACCTCGATCTGGGCGCGGATCTGATGGATGCGGTCGGCGATGGCCTTGGCGTCGCCGGCGCCGTCCACGATGATGGTGTTCTCCTTGGACACCTTCACCTGGCGGGCATGGCCCAGCTGGGCAACGGTGGTGTCCTTCAGCTCCATGCCCAGGTCGCTGCTGATGACCTGGCCGCCGGTGAGGATGGCGATATCCTGGAG
>CANQIO010000040.1 GCA_947624065.1 uncultured Oscillospiraceae bacterium
TTGCCGCCGGTGTGGATGTCGATGGTCTTGCCCAGATACCGGTTGGACATGGCGGAGCACTCGATGTGCCAGCCGGGGCGGCCCATGCCCCAGGGGGACTCCCAGGCGGGCTCGCCGGGCTTGGCGGCCTTCCAGAGGGCGAAGTCCATGGGGTCCTCCTTGACATCGTTGACCTCCACGCGGGCCCCGTGCATCAGGTCATCCAGGTTCTGGTGGCTGAGCTTGCCGTAATCCCGGAACTTGGCGGTGCGGTAATATACGTCCCCGTTCGCCTCGTAGGCGTAGCCCTTGTCCATAAGAGTCTGGACCAGCCCGATGATCTGGGGGATGTTCTCGGTGGCCTTGGGATGGACGGTGGCTGCCCGGACGCCCAGGCCCTCCACGTCCTTCCAGTACTCGGCGATGTATTTTTCCGCCACCTGGGCGGCGCTGATGCCTTCCTCATTGGCCCGCTTGATGATCTTGTCGTCCACGTCGGTGAAGTTCTGGACGAAGTTCACCTCATAGCCCCGGTATTCCAGGTACCGGCGCAGCACGTCGAACATGATGATGGGCCGGGCGTTGCCCACATGGATGAGGTTGTACACCGTGGGGCCGCAGCAATACATGCGGACCTTGCCCTCCTCGATGGGGACGAAGTCCTCCTTCTGCATGGTCAGGTCGTTATAAAAACGCATAGGTCAGTTCTCCTTCTCCTTTGCAAGTTGCTGTTCCAGCTGGATGACGCGGCCCCGCAGAGCGCACAGCTCCTGGGTCACCGGGTCGGACACGCTGATCTGGTCCACCCGGCTGGCGAAGTCGGTCTTTTCCCCGGCGATGCGGGCGATATGGGCGGGCACGCCCACGGCGGTGGAATTGGCCGGCACCTCGCTGAGCACCACCGCGTTGGAGGCGATGCGGCTGTTGTCCCCCACCTTGAAGGGGCCCAGCACCTTGGCGCCGGAGCCGATGAGCACGTTGTTGCCGATGGTGGGGTGGCGCTTTCCCTGGTCCTTGCCGGTGCCGCCCAGGGTCACGCACTGATACAGCAGCACGTCGTCCCCGATCTCGGCGGTCTCGCCGATGACCACGCCCATGCCGTGGTCGATCACCAGCCGCCGGCCGATGGTGGCGCCGGGATGGATCTCGATGCCTGTCTTTTTCCGGGTGCGCTGGGAGATGGCCCGGCCCAGGAATTTCAGCCCGTGGGTCCAGCACCAGTGGGCCCGGCGGTGGCGTATCACCGCCCTCACGCCGGGATACAGCAGATAGATCTCCAGCGCGCTGCGGGCGGCGGGGTCCCGGGCCTGGTAAGCGTGTATGGTCTCTCGCAGATAGTCAAACATATAGGAAACGATCCCTTGATCCTTTATCGTCTATTTTTACGGTGTGTCCCGTGAGAAAGCCGTCCTCCTGGCCGTCGATGTGCACCCAGGAAAACTGCCCCGGGGCGGCGTCGCCGGTGAAGAGGACCTGGCCGTCCACCTCCGGCGAGTCGCCGTAGCTGCGGCCGGCCCATCGGCCGTCCTCGTCCCGGCCCTCGCACAGGACCTTGAACGTATGGCCGCGCTGCCGGTCGTTGTACGCCTCCATGATGCGCTCCTGCAGCGCCATGGCCGCGTCCCGGCGGCGTTCCGCTTCCTCCTGGGAACATCGGTCGGGCATTTCCGCCGCCGCGGTGCCCTCCTGGGGCGAAAAGACGAACACCCCTGCCCGCTGCAGCTGCTGCTCCCGGAGGAAGTCCATGAGCTCTTTGAATTCCGCCTCCCCTTCCCCCGGCAGTCCCACGATCAGGCTGGTGCGGATCACCACCCAGGGAATGAAGTCCTCCAGCGTTGCAAGGAGCGCGCGAATGCTCTGCTTCGTCTCCGGCCGGCGCATCCGGCGCAGGATGGCGTCGTTCACGTGCTGGATGGGGATGTCCAGATACTTCACGATCTTGGGCTCGGCGGCGATCAGGTCGATGAGCTCGGCCGTGATCTCGTGGGGATAGAGGTAGTGCAGCCGTATCCATTCTATGCCGTCCACCTTCACCAGTTCCCGCAGCAGGGTACAAAGGGTGGTGCCGTCCCGGAAGTCCCGGCCGTAGGCCGTCACGTCCTGGGCCACCAGGATCAGCTCCTTCACCCCCTGGGCGGCCAGCGTCCGCGCCTCGGCCAGGATGGCGTCCATGGGCCGGGAGCGGTATTTTCCCCGGATGGAGGGGATCACGCAGTAGGCGCATCGGTTGTCGCACCCGTCGGCGATCTTCAGATAGGCCCAGCCCGGCCCGGTGGTCACGGTCCGGTCCAGCTCCGGCAGAGGGGCGTTCTTGTCCGCGAAGCGGGCATAGTGGTGCTCCGGCGATTCCAGGGCGGCCACGATGTCGGGAAAGCTGCCCACGCCCAGCACCGCGTCGATCTCCGGGATCTCCCGGAGGATGTCCCCCTGATAGCGCTGGGGCAGGCACCCGGTGACCACCAGGCGCTTCAGGCTGCCGGTCTTTTTCAGCTCGGCCAGCTCCAATATGGCGTCGATGGCCTCCTGCTGGGCCGCCTCGATGAAGGCGCACGTATTGACCACCGCGGCGTCCGCCTGAGCGGGGTCCGCGGTGATCTGGTGGCCGGCGGCCCGGATCAGGGCCAGCATCTGTTCGGAATCAATGAGGTTCTTAGCACAGCCAAGAGAGGTGAAGTGGATGTTCATATTTATAGTTGCCTGTAGTTACTTGGTTACCTGCGACCCGACGGGCGGCCTCACTCATCCTCCGCCCCATAGCGGCGCAGCGCGGCGCGGATGTCGTCCCAGGAATAGCCCTTGCGGAACAGCGCCGCCGCGGCCTTGTCCCGTTCCTTCCGGTCGGCAGGGTCCCGGCCCCGCAGCCTTGCCGCCAGCAGCCGGTCGACGGTGTCGTCCTGTCCGCCCAGCTCCGCCAGAGCATCGTCCCAGAGCTCCTTGGGCACGCCCCGCCGGTTCAGCTCCGCCCGCACCCGCCCCGGACCGTAGCCCGCGGCGGCATAGTGGCGCGCGATCATGCCCGCGTATTCGACATCGTTCACGAAGCCGTAGTCCACGCACAGGGCGGTCACCGTGTCGATGTCCGCCTCCGCGACGCCCTTTTGGGTCAGCTTTTGGCGCAGTTCTTTCTCCGAATGGGGGCGCTTGAGGTACTCCAGGGCCCATTTTTTGGCCTGTTCCAGGGGGGATTGGGGCTTCTTTTTGGGGGGCTCCAGCTCCCCGGCCGGATCGTTCATCACCGATCGGACGGCGTATTTTTTCTGTTCGTCAGCGGGCATTATTCGTCCGCGCCGTCGTCAAAATCCTCCGCGGACACGTCCACGGCCCGGCCGGCGGCCTTGGCGGCCTTGAGGGCCTGGGGACTCATGAGCTTGTGGGCGTTGGCGCGGATCTGGGCCTCGATCTCGTCGGCCTTGTCCGGGTTCTCCTGGAGGTACTCCTTCACGCCGTCCCGGCCCTGGATGCGCTCGCCGCAGACGGTGAACCAGGCGCCGGCCTTTTCGATGATGTCCAGCTTCACGCCCAGGTCGATGATCTCGCCGATCTTGGAGATGCCCTCGCCGTAGATGATGTCGAACTGGGCCTCCTTGAAGGGGGGCGCGACCTTATTTTTCACGATCTTGACCCGGGTTCGGTTGCCGATCATCTCGTTCCCGGACTTGAGGGTCTCCACCCGGCGTACGTCCAGGCGCACGCTGGAATAGTACTTCAGCGCCCGGCCGCCGGGGGTGGTCTCCGGGTTGCCGTACATGACGCCGATCTTCTCCCGGAGCTGGTTGATGAACACCACGATGCAGTTGGTCTTGCTGACGATGCCCGCCAGCTTCCGCAGGGCCTGGCTCATGAGCCGGGCCAGCACGCCCACGGTGGAGTCGCCCATCTCGCCCTCCAGCTCGCTGCGGGGCAGCAGCGCCGCCACCGAGTCCACCACGATCACGTCGATGGCGCCGGAGCGGACCAGGGCCTCGGTGATCTGCAGGGCCTGCTCGGCGGTGTCCGGCTGGGAGATGAGCAGGTTATCGATGTCCACGCCCAGAGCGCGGGCATAGGCCGGCTCCAGCGCGTGTTCCACGTCGATATAGGCCACCTCGCCGCCGCCCTTCTGGGCGGAGGCCACCAGGTGCAGGGCCAGGGTGGTCTTGCCGCTGGCCTCAGGGCCGTAGATCTCCACGATGCGTCCCCGGGGGACGCCGCCGATGCCCAGCGCCAGGTCCAGGCCCAGCGAACCGGTGGAGATGCTCTCCACGTTCACGGGGATATCCTCGCCCAGACGCATGATCGCGCCCTTGCCATAGCTCTTCTCGATCTGAGCCAGCGCGGTCTCCAGGGCCTTTTTCTTGTCCGCCGCCTGTCCCACGGTGGGCGGGGGCGCCGTCTTTTTCGCTGCCATATCTCTCTCCTTTCTCCCCGGATGGCGGGGAGGGACAAATTACGATCTCTTCAGGCGGGCCACCATGACCCGGTCGGTGCCGGCGGTATCCTGCAGGGCCCGGATGCCGGTGAAGCCGGCCTGCTCCAGCAGCTGGGCCACGGCCGGGGCCTGGCCCTCGCCGATCTCCAGCATCATGACGCCGTTGTCCCGCAGCACGCCCTTCCACAGCCGGATCACCGGCCGGATGATATCCAGCCCGTCCGGGCCGCCGTCCAGGGCCTGGATGGGCTCATAGTCCTTCACAGAGCTGTCCAGGGTCTCCAGCTCCGCCGTGGGGATATAGGGGGCGTTGCAGGTGATCAGGTCAAAATCCCCCAGAAGCAGGGGCGGCGTCTCGGTCACGTCCGCCTCCACGCACATGACCCGGATGTCCAGGTTGTTTTTGCTGATGTTCCGCCGGCACAGGCTAAGGGCCCGGCGGCTGTTGTCCACCATGACGATGCGCGCGCCCGGCATGTGCACGCCCATGGCCACGCCCACACAGCCGGACCCGGCGCAGAGGTCCAGGATGCGCGGCGTGCCGTTGCGCCCCTCGAACAGGGTGATGGCCGCCTTCACCAGCACCTCCGTGTCTGTGCGGGGGATCAGGCTGTCGCGGGTGATCTCCAGCGGAACGCCGTAGAACTCCCACTGGCCGGTGATATAGGCCACCGGCTCGCCGGTGATCCGCCGCTCCACCATGGCCTGCACGTCGTCGGCAAACTCGTCGGAGGCGTACAGGTTCAGATCCTGCATCAGCTTCTCCATGGTCTTGCCGGCCGCCTGGGAGACGATCAGCCTGGCCTCCAGGCCATATGCGTCGATGCCCGCCTCCTTCAGGCGCTTGCGCGCTCGGATATAGATGTCGTTGTAAGTTTTAGCCATGACTCATATCTTCTCTCTGTTTGGGGTTTCGGGCTGATCCGCTGACTTACCAGGTGTCCGCGCCCTTCTGGTCCGGGATGACCAGCTTCAGAGCGGTGATGGCCACCTCCATCATGCCCTCGTCCGGCTCCCGGGTGGTCAGGTGCTGCAGCATCCGGCCGGGCCAGGAGAGGATCTTGGCGATGGCCAGATCGTCGTGCCGGCCGATCCAGCGGTTGAGCTCATAGCTCAGACTCACCACGATGGGCAGCAGCAGCAGCTTCACCAATATCCGCAGGAACACGTTGTCCACATGCAGGAAGGCGTTGGCGATGATGAACACCAGCACGCTCAGGATGATGACCACCAGCAGGAAGCTGGTGCCGCAGCGGGGATGGAAACGGCTCTCGGTGCGCACGTTGTCCACCGTCAGATCCTTGCCGTGCTCATAGCAGTAGATGGTCTTGTGCTCCGCACCGTGGTAGGCCCACATGCGGCTCATCTCCTTCATGTGGCTGACCGCCGCCATGTAGCCCAGGAAGATGGCCAGCTTCAGCACGCCCTCCAGGAGGGTGCGGACGCCGTCGTGGCCGTGGCGCAGGCCGGGGATCAGCCCCACCAGCGCCGTGGGCAGGAAGATGAACAGCCCCACCGCCAGGCCCAGCCCCAGCACCACCGCGATGGCGATGATGAGCTTTTCCGCCTTTTCGGAGCTGAAATGGGCCTCGATCCACTTGTCCAGCTTGCTGGGCTCCTCCTGTTCCTCGTCGGGCAGGAACTGGGCGGAGTAGGTGATGGCCTTCATGCCGTGGGCCATGCTGTCCAGGAAGTTCACCACGCCCCGGATCAGGGGCCAGCCCAGGAAGGGGTGCTTTTCCTTGAGCAGGCGCAGCGGCTCCACCTTGGTGACCAGCTCTCCGGTCTGGGAGCGGATGACGACGGACTGCTTGTCCACGCCCCGCATCAGGATGCCCTCGATGAGCGCCTGCCCGCCGATGGACGTGCGAAAGCCGCAGCTGGGTTTTTCTTGTGCCTTATTCGACATTTTTCCGCCTTTCTGTAGGTCGTCCGAGTGTTCTTATATTTTCAGGTCCTCTTCCTTGATCACCGGGAGCATGACCGTCACGATCAGGCCCGTGCGGCCGTCGGCGGCGTTCTCCAGCTCCAGCTTGCCCTTGTGGCGGGTGACGATCTCCTCGCACACGGACAGGCCGATGCCGCTGCCCCGCTCCTTGCCGCTGCCTTTGTAGAACTTCTTCTTCACGAAGGGCAGTTCCTCCGGCGGGATGCCGGGGCCGAAGTCCCGGAACCGGATGATCACCCAGCCGCCGGCCGCGCCGACGGTCACCTGGATGCGCCCGGCGGCCCGGCCGTATTTCGCGGCGTTGTCCATGATGTTCAGGAACACCTGCTTGAGGCGTTCCCCGTCGCCCAGCACGAAGGGGATGTCCTCGTCGGGCGGATCGTACTCCACGGTCATGCCGTCGTGCTCCAGGAGCTTGCCGTATGTATAGATGGCTTCCTCCAGCTCCCCGGCCACGTCCAGGGTCTCCACGTTGAGGTTGAAGCGGCCGTCCTGGATGCGGGTGAATTCCAGAAGGGACTCCACCATCTTGGTGAGCCGGCCGGACTCCTTGGAGATGATGGCGATGCCCCGCTGGGCGTCGTCGGAGATGGTCTCGTCATAGGCCAGCGTCTCCGCCCAGCCGGTGATGGCGGTCAGGGGCGTGCGCAGCTCATGGGAGACGGAGGAGATGAATTCGGTCTGGACTTTTTCCGACTCGCCGATCTTGGCGCTCATCTCGTTGATGGCGTCGGTCAGATCGCCGATCTCGTCGTCGTATTTTTTCTGGGCCTGGATGCCGTAGCTGCCCTCGGCGATGCGCTTGGCCAGGGCCGTCAGTTCCTCCAAGGGCTCGGTGAAGGTGCGGATGAAATACAGGTTCGACAGCAGCACCGCCAGCATCACCAGCAGCCCTATGCCCGCCGCCAGCGCGGACATGCGCCCGATCTGCCGGTCCACCAGCCGCAGGCTGGTCACATACCGCATGGCGCCCACCACGGAGCCGTCCTGGCTCAGCAGGGGGGCGGTGACGGCCATGATGCGCTCGCCGGTGCCGCTGCGGCGGCCGTGCCAATAGCCGATCTGCCGGTCCTCCAGGGCGGTGCGCACGTCCTTGGTGCCGGGCACGGTGCCGGCGGAGATGCCGTAGCTGGAGACCTCCACCACGCCGCGGGTGTTCACGAACTGCAGCTCCAGCACGTCCTTGTCCTCAAAACTCTCGGTATAGCGGTAAGCGCTCTGATAGTACTGGCTGTAGGTCCGGGAGACATAGCCGGTGAAGAAGGACGAGGCGGACTGGGCCTTGGCGGCCAGGCCGGTGCGGGCGGCGTTGTAGTAGAAGCTGCGCACGCCCAGGGAGAATACCAGGATGAACAGCACCATGATGGCGAGGGTCATGAGCACGCCGGTCTTGAGCCAGCGGTTCTTCAACCCCCGCAGATGCGTTTTTCCCAGAAGTTTCTTACCCATACGTATATGTCAGCCTCATTGCCTCATAGGATCATTTTTCCCGGGGCGTGTACCTGGGAAAAAACTCTTATCGGCTCACGAAGTGTGCGAGCGCAGCGAGTGCGCGTATGTGAGCCGTGATTCTCTCGTTTGAAAGGAGCCCGCTCCTTTCAAACGACTGTTAAAATCCCCACTTGTAGCCATAGCCCCACACGGTGGTGATATAGGTGGGGATAGTGCTGTTGTCCTCGATCTTGATGCGCAGCCGGCGGATGTTCACGTCCACGATCTTCAGCTCGCCGAAATAGTCCCGCCCCCAGACGGCGTTGAGGATGTCCTCCCGGCTCAGCGCCCGGCCGGGGTTGTCCATGAACAGCTTCATGATGGAGTACTCGATCTGGGTGAGCTTGATGCGCTCGCCGTTCTTCTCCAGGGTGCGGTTGCGGGTGTTCAGACGGAAGGGACCGTGGTGCAGCTCGCCCCGGTCGGCCTCGGGCTCCTCCGCGCCGGTGCGCCGGAACAGCGCGTCGATGCGGGCGGTCAGCTCCGCGGGGGAGAAGGGTTTGGTCACATAGTCGTCCGCGCCGGTCATCAGCCCCGTCACCTTGTCCATCTCCTGGCTCTTGGCGGTGAGCATGATGATGCCGATCTTTGAGTCGGAGGCGCGGATGCGGCGGCAGACCTCAAAGCCGTCGATGTCCGGCAGCATCACGTCCAGCAGCGCCACCTTGACGTCTGGGTTCTGCTTGAGCTGCTCCAGGGCTTGCTCGCCGGTCTCCGCCTCGATGGGCTCGTAGCCGGAGCGCTTGAGGTTGATCACCACAAAGCTGCGGATACTGGACTCGTCCTCCAATACCAATACCTTTTTCATTCCTCTGCCTCCTTGTTACAGGTCTCCCGCCTGCCATTGGTCATATATGATGTAAAAGTTATCCTGGATATCCGCTTCGGTCAGCTCGTCCGTCAGCAGCTGCGCGGCGTAGATTACCCGGTCCTCCTGGCGCAGGATGAACCGGCCGTCCACCGCCGCCCGGTCCAGACGGTTGTCCCCGGTCAGGGCGTAGATGACCAGCACGTTTCGCTGGGGCGTGGCGCCGCCCGAGACGGTGAACACGATGGCCCGCTCCGGGCCGCCGACGCCGTGCTCCTCGGTGGAAACGTCGCCCGACAGAGGCTCGGGCAGCACGAAATACCACCCGCCGACGGCGTCATAGTAGGCGTCGGCGGCAGGGGACCGGGCCCCGTCGGCGCTCAGACCGTACCAGGTGAGGATGCCGCCGCTGCCGGCGGGGACCTCCAGGGCCCGGTCGCCGTTGATGTCCGCGGCGAACAGCCCGTCGGGCCGGAGGGTGTCGCTGCGGCCCAGCACGGACATGGTGATGTTCTTCACATGGCCATCGGCGGCGGTGAACACATCGGTCACAAGGCCGCTGGCGCCCAGTTCGCTCTCCACGAACAGCGCCGCCGCCCCATCGGAGAGGGTGCCGGCCACGGCCCGCCGCATGGCGGTCACGCCGGAGGACAGCGCCGCCTCCGAGGAGGTCATCTGGTTGCCCTCCAGCCGGTACATCACCAGCGTGCCGGCGCCGGCGTCCATCTGCAGGTTGAGCAGGTCCTCCACGCCGTCCCCGTCCAGGTCGCATACCACGAATTCTGAGCAGTCCGCGCTGAAAAGGCATTCCTGCTCCGACTGGTCGGCGCTGCCGAGGGAGTACACGCTCAGCATCTTCAGCGAGCCGCCGCCCTGCCAGACGAGGATCAGCTCCGAGGCCCCGTCGCCGTTCAGGTCGGCGTAATCCACCCCGGCGACGGCGGTCCCGTCTCCGGGCAGGACGATGTAGTGATAATAGTCCCCGTGCTGGTCCTGGCGGTAGACGCACACCATGGGGGTGTGGTTCTCGTCCGCCAGGAAGGCCAGGGCCTCGGGGGTGCCGTCACCGTCCAGATCCCGCAGCTGGATGGTCTGGCGGTTGCTGCCGCCGATGGGGGCGGCGTAGGAGCCGCCGGCGGCGATGACCTGGCCCACCAGCTCCTGGAGCTGGACATATTCCTCGCTCATCTGGGGCAGGGAGTACAGGTCCTCCACGTTGGCGCTCATGCATCCGGCGCAGGCAAAGGCCAGCGTCAGCGCCAGCACCAGTGCCGCCGCGCGCCGCCGTGTGTCCTTCATGCCATCACCCCGTCTGTAACTTTTTTCTTTATCTATGACATTATATCACATATGTTACGGAATGCCTAGAGAAAAGTTACAAAAGATGGGAGGAACTTTTTTGTGTGGGGCCGGAAGGGGAAGATTTGCCATTCCGGCGGGGAAGGGCTTGCAGAGCGGGAAAAATGGGATTATAATAAATCAATTTATTGGCACACCGCATAGAGATCGGCGGCCAGAAACGGCAGGAGGAAGTTAATTTACCATGGAAATCAAGATCGTGAAGACCACCACCCCGCGGAAAAAACCGGATGTGAACGGGATCCCCTTCGGCACCTACTTCTCCGACCACATGTTCCTTTTGGACTACTCGAAGGACAAGGGCTGGCACGACGCGCGCATCGTCCCCTATGGCCCCCTGTCTCTGGAGCCGTCGGCCATGGTGCTGCACTATGCCCAGGAGGCGTTCGAGGGCATGAAGGCCTATCGCACCGCCGAGGGCAGGATCCAGCTGTTCCGGCCCACGGAGAACATCGCCCGCATGGCCCGCTCCTGCGAGAAGCTGTGCATCCCGCCCGTGCCGGAGGACGTCTATCTGCAGGCACTGAAGGAGCTGGTCACGGTGGACCAGGACTGGGTCCCCTCCGCGCCGGATACCAGCCTGTACATCCGCCCGTTCGTCATCGCCACGGACCCGAAGCTGGGCGTGCACGCCTCCGGGACCTACATCTTCTGCATCATCACCTGCCCGGTGGGCAGCTATTATCCCGAGGGGCTGAACCCGGTGCGCATCGCCATCGAGAGCCGCGAGGTCCGGGCCGTCCGGGGCGGCACCGGCTTTGCCAAGTGCGGCGGCAACTACGCCGCCAGCCTCCATGCCAGCGAGCTGGCGGAGAAGAAGGGCTTCTCCCAGGTGCTGTGGCTGGACGGCGTGGAGCAGAAGTACATCGAAGAGGTGGGCTCCATGAACGTCATGTTCAAGATCGCCGGCAAGGTGGTCACCCCCTCCCTGGAGAAGGACTCCGTCCTGCCCGGCATCACCCGCAAGAGCGCCATCCAGCTGCTGGGCGAGTGGGGCTATGAGGTCCAGGAGCGGGACATCTCCATCGACGAGCTGATCGCCGCCGCCAAGGACGGCACCCTGGAGGAGGCCTGGGGCACCGGCACCGCCGCCGTGGTGTCCCCCATCGGCGAGATCTACTACCAGGGCGAGAACCACACCGTCAACAACTTCGAGATCGGCCCGGTGACCCATAAGCTCTATGAGTCCATCACCGGCATCCAGTGGGGCAAGACCGAGGACACCCACGGCTGGATCGTGCCGGTCTGCTGAGGAGGCCCGGCTATGACCATACTGCTCACCGGCGCGGCCGGATATATCGGCTCCCACACCGCCGTCGCCCTGGCCGAGGCCGGATACGACGTGGCTATTGTGGATGATTTTTCCAATTCCAGTCCCGAGGCGGTGCGCCGCTGCGAGGCCCTGACGGGCAAAAAGATGCCCCTCTATGAAGCGGACGTGGCGGACAAGGCCGCCATGGCGCGCATCTTCGCCGAGACCAAGCCCGCCGCCGTCATCCACTTCGCCGGTCACAAGGCGGTGGGGGAGAGCGTGGCCAAGCCCCTGAAGTACTACCGCAACAACCTGGACACCACCCTGAGCCTGCTGGAGTGCATGGCCGACGCCGGCTGCAAACGGTTCATCTTCTCCTCCTCCGCCACGGTCTACGGCGCAAAGGCCGCCGTGCCCTATACGGAGGAGAGCGAGACCGGCGGCTGCACCAACCCCTACGGCTGGACCAAGTTCATGATCGAGCAGATCGCCGGGGGCGTGGCGAAGGCCGACCCCGCCATGAGCGTGGTGCTGCTGCGGTATTTCAACCCCGTGGGCGCGCACCCCAGCGGCCGCATCGGGGAGAACCCCTCCGGCATCCCCAACAATCTGATGCCCTACATCACCCAGGTGGCGGTGGGCCGGCTGCCCCATCTGAACGTGTTCGGCGACGACTATGACACGCCCGACGGCACCGGTGTGCGGGACTATATCCATGTGGTGGACCTGGCCGCGGGCCATGTGAAGGCCCTGGAGTACGCCCTGAGCCACACCGGCACGGAGGTGTTCAATCTGGGCACCGGCCATGGCGTGAGCGTGCTGGAGCTGGTACACGCCTTTGAGGCTGCCACCGGCGTGAAGGTGCCCTATGTGATCGCGCCCCGCCGCCCCGGTGACCTGGCCAGCGTGTATGCCGACTGCTCCAAGGCGAAGCGTGTCCTGGGCTGGAAGGCGGAAAAGACCGTCCAGGATATGTGCGCCGACTCTTGGAGATGGCAGAGCAATAACCCGAACGGTTACTGAGGGCATTGCTGACTACAAGCTGGCAATTCTTGACAAAACACCCCCTCGAAAGAGGGGGTGTCATTATCCTGATTTTAGAATCGACGCCGCGCGGCAAAATCCGCTTACATTTTCAGGAAATCAGTGGTACACTATATTATAGTGACGGGAAGTATGCGGTTTTTTCGGAAGGCCGACGATCGGCCAGGATCAAGGAGCGTGGCGTTTTTGTACCAGACGGGAGACCTGATTTTGTATGGCGGCACAGGTGTGTGCCGGGTCACGGAGATCGTGGCGAAGAAGGCAGGACGGACGGAGCCGGAGCGGCTGTATTATGTGCTGGAGCCGCTGTATCAGACGGGCACCATCACCACGCCGGTGGACAACGACAAGGTGTTCACCCGGCCGGTGATCTCCCGGGACGAGGCGATGGAGCTCATCGATCAGATCCCCACCATTGAGCCGGAGGTCTATTATAACCAAAATCTCCAGCAGCTGGAGAACCACTACCGGGCAAAGATGGAGGACCATGACTGCCTGAGTCTGCTGCGGCTGACCATGTCCACCTACCGGAAAAAGGTGGAGCGGGAAGAAAAGAAGCTGAAGTTCGGCGCGGTGGACCGCCGCTATATGGAGCGGGCGGAGAACCTGCTGTATGGGGAACTGGCTGTGGCGCTGGGCATCGAAAAGGACAGCGTGCAGCAGTTCATCGCCCAGAGGCTCCGGGCCCTGGCCGCTGTACCGGAGACGACTTGAGCGACAAAATCGGATCGCCGCCGCGGGTATCCCGCGGCGGCCCTTTTGTTGTTATATCCCCTTGCGCGTCATGGCGTCGGCGATGGCGCGGAAGGCCGCGGCGTACGCTCCCATGGCCAGATCGCCGGGCCGTTCCGCCCGGTCGGCTTCGGCATGGACGGTCTCGAAAACGGTCTCCATGGCGGCGCGAAGCTGCCGTTCCGCCTCCCACCGGTCCGGCCGGCGCTCCGCCGCGACGCGGGCCATGATGTCCCCGCCGGCGCCGGAGACGATGCCGGGGCTGTAGAGCCCGCAGCGGCCCAGGATGCGTCCCGCCGGGACCGTGGCGGCCAGAGGCATCCCCTCGAATACTGCCGTCGGCCGGTGGGCGGCGATGCGTCTGGCCCCGGCGGACCCCAGGCGGACGCCGTCGCACAAAAATACCACGTCCGCCGGGATGTCCCACAGCGCCGGACCGGGCCGGTATTCCACGCCCGGCGTGCGGATGGCCCACAGCAGCAGCGGCAGCCCCGGCTCCCCGGCCATGTCCTGCAGCAGCCGCAGCGGCAGCCCGGCCGGGCAGGAGAGGCACCCGGTCATGTCCCCCAGCGCCGCCGCCTTTGCCCCCAGCCGGACGGCCATCTCACCGGACCAGGCGGCCAGCGCGCCGGTGCCGGAGATCAGCACCGACTGTCCCTCCAGGCGCTGTCCCGTCAGCCGCCGGAGGGCAAATTGGGCGAACCGGCACAGACCGTAGCCCTGGGCCTGAGACCGGGACAGAGGCCACTGCGCCGCCTGCGCGGCCGGCGTGCGCTCCGCGATGATGGCCAGGCGCTCATATTGGCCGGTCAGGAAGTCCAGCTCCCGGCGGGCCGCCATGCCTGACCACTGGGCGGGGGAGAAGTCCCGGCCCAGATGGGGCAGCAGCCCGGCAATGAACGCCTGGCAGAACCGCCGGCTCTCGCTGTCCGTCATTTCCCCCGGGGCCGCGTCCGCGCCCGCCACGCCGCCGTCCCATGGAAGCCCCGCCAGGGCGGCCGTCAGCGACGTGGCCAGGGCCTGCGCTTTGATCTCGGCCAGGTCCAGCTCCGGCCGGAACAGCAGAGCGCACCGGCAGGGGCCATGAATGGCGGTGTGGCGTACGAAAAAACCGCGTGTGACGCGGGGCAGGCCCTGGTCGTCGGTCCATGTCACGGGGAACTGTACGGCCCGCTCCGGCTCGCCCAGCCGCTCCGCCAGCCCCGCTGCCATCCAGGCGGGCCCCTCTTCCAGACAGGGCTCCATCCCCTCGTACAGCTGCTCCAGGGCCTGCAGGAACACGGTCTGGTTCGGGTCCCGTGCCGCCGCCGCGGCATAGGCCCGGCGGAGATAGGGGTGCTCCGTCATGTGCCGCCTCCTTTCCGGTTCGCAGTCTCCGGTATCCTATGCGGCGGCCGGGCTGTCCTATGCCCGCGGGGATTTTTTCATTTCGCTGTTGACAAGCGCGGCTTTTTATGCTATAGTTCAACGGCTGGCAAGATTGGCTGGTATAGCTCAGTCGGTAGAGCAGCTGATTTGTAATCAGCAGGTCGGGGGTTCGAGTCCGTCTACCAGCTCCACCGCTTCGCTGAGCAGCGCGAAAAGTGAATACATGGGGGAATTCCCGAGTGGCCAAAGGGGACAGACTGTAAATCTGCTGGCAATGCCTTCGGTGGTTCGAATCCACCTTCCCCCACCATACTTGAGAAATCCGAACTTGATTCCAATAGGAACCGGGTTCGGATTTCTTGTGTTTATCGAGGACATAGAGATATGAAACGGAGGCGGGCGCAATGCCCGCCTCATGTGTGTTATTGGGTATCAGTTCCACTGATAAAGTACACGGTGTTGAAAGCATCAAATCTTTCTGCAACTTGATCGTCATAGATGACTTCAAGGGTCATGCTTTCTGCCCCATCGGGCAAGTACCTGAAGATAAGAATGTCCTCATCCGCTTTTTTGCTTTTCTCAGCGGTGATAGACCTTGTGAACTCAACAATGTTGGGATCATCACTGTCAAGTTTAGTTGCTCTGCCGTCAGAAATTTCCACTGAACAGTTTTCTGCTCCAGTGAAACGGTATGTTACAGCAATCTCGTCGCCCCTGCCTTTCCCAAACGAACCGCTTGTGATTGCCGTACTGGCGACCCTGACATAGCAGGCGTCGTCATCGGGAAACTCTTTCCGCTGATTGCCGTAGGACCAGTCGCTTGTATTCCCAGCAGAATAGGCAATGCTGGTGTCAACAGACAGATAATCTTTTTCTTCCACAACCTCTTCTCCGGGGGTTGTACTGCCAGATGAATCATCTTTATCTTTGCCGCATCCAGAGAGCAGGAGCAAGAGGCAACATAGCGCAGCAATTATACAAGACAGAAAACGAGTATGGTTCATAGTAGACTCCCCCTTTACGAGATGCTATTAATTATCGTTTCTGAGATTTCACCTTTACCAATGTCGTATACATATTTGAAGCTGTCAGGCCGGAAAGATTCCCCGGTATAAGTCAACTCAATGCTTCCGTGGACATGCCCGCCGTCTTGGAGGCACAGTTTCCATATGTTTTCAATTGCCTGGACCTCACGCTGATTGACAGAACTATTCATAGCTACTATGTTAGCCATGGTATTGTTGCCGTCAAACATATCCGCGATAAGGTGCCCACGGTCATCAGTCGTCAGTTCAAAGCCCTTCCCAATGTTTTGCTTGCTGTCCAGTATATCAAGCCGAAACCTACGCTCTGGATTCTTTAGTTTGAGATCGGCGAAATCCGCTTTTATGATTCTGCCAAAATCGTCTGTGGTATAAGTATATCCATTAAGCTCATAGGAAAGATTTGGGGACAAGCTATTGCCAGTCCTCATAATCTGCCCTAAATCATCCGTGTAACAAATGGGCGCGTCTGTTGCTGGGCCAAGGCGCAGTTTAGCATTAGAAGGAAGTGTTTTTGCTGCAGAAAGGATTGCAGCGTCTGTAATAGCTTTACCTGTTTTGCTAAAGACCTGGATTGCTTTAGTGGATTCGTCCAGCAGATACCATAGGCCCTCCTTGCCGTAATATGCTCTTCCAATCAACTTACCGGCTTCATCAAAAACCGTACCATTTGGCCTGATGGTCGCTTTACCGCCAGTAGCAAGTTTAAAGAACTTTAGTCGCTTGAAGTTCTCTGCGGATACTTTCAGGACAGAGGAGATGGCACCCCACATGTACCCATCGGCAAATCCTTCGATTGCATATTTGGTGACAGCCTTTAGAGGTGCTTTTCCCTCCTTTACGCACTCGAACACTTCTTTGAGCGCGGCCCCTATAGCACCGCCAACAAATGCGTTTCGTGCGACTGTGGCAGGGGAACCAAATACAAAGTATGTGGAGCCAGCAGAGAAGTGATTGATGATGCCAACACCAATGATAATAGTGGTGCCAATAGCAAACTTGCCGATAACCTTTAGCCAATCAATGTCATATTCATCCAGATCATCTGGAAGAAACGCCTCTATGTCTTGCTCGGTGTGTTCGCTGATTGTTACTTCAAACACATAGGCTTGACTGATAATATCCTCAGAGATTTTGTACTCGTATACGCCTTCCTCGTAAACGAGGTTTTCGATAATATAGGATTCGTCTAGTTTTTCTTCTGCAATCCCGCTTTCCGTAATGACCTGCTCCGAGATAACCTTCTCCTGAAATCTAGTGCCAGAAGATTTCGGCAGACTGCGACCGCCTGAACATCCGGCCAGAAGCTGAATGAGAATACCGCCTATCAGTATGAAGGCAGTCCAGCGCTTAAACAGACCTTTCATACCATACCCCCTGATTTGGCTACTCTATCACCAGTTCAATATGGTCGGCGTTATTTATGCGAACCTTTCGGTTATATACATGCTTGCCAATGATCTGCCGCAGATTTTGGATGCTGGCAAGGTCAAATCCGGCAAATTCCAGATGACAGGCGGAGGTGTTGACGTTCAGTTCCTTATAGAAATCTGAAATATATACTGTAAAGCGGTCCAGTAGATCTTCAAGGGGGTACTGAGAGATGTGTTCGGCATCAACACCTTCTCCAAGTTCCGGTTCCTGCTGGAAACTTAAACTCGTGACAAAGATGCTGCCATGCTTATAAACTTCCGAATTGACCCGTTCATAATCGGAAGTGTTGTACTTTTCAGCAACGAACCCGTTGATGTTCTTCATAGTTGGTGACAGGCCCTCCAGACCACTTACATAGTTTGCCTTATGTGTTTGGATATCACCATCGAAATCTTATCACACAGACAAGATCAGTGCAAGTGGAAGCTGAGATAATGCCGGTTAAGAAACGTGCAAGAGATCGTAAACACTGATACAAGACAAGAGGCGGGCGCGATGCCCGCCTCTTGCGCGTCAGTGTTCCATGTCTTGTGTCTTTTGCTTCGCCGGATGGACGCTCGGCTGCGGCGAGGCGTCTTGCAGCTTAGCGAGGACAGAAGAACGCTCCTGCCTCTGTTCGGCAGGGTCCGGCAACAGGCCGGGAATGACCTTATCAACCCAGATGCGAATCTCCTTTAGCTTGCGCAGATCGCCTTGGATGGCAGTCAGCCTGGTTTCCTTGTCCTGGTTCTGCTCCCGCAGAGCGGCATATTCCGCTTGCAGAGCTTGGACGGGAATATCGACCGTTCCGCCGTGGTGCATGAGATAGCCATACGCCTTTTTCATGGCGGCAAGCTCATCATTGTGCTCGGCGGCGTACTTCTCCTTGGCCCGCTTGAAGCCCTTTTTGCTGTAAGCGTCGTACACGGGCTTGAGGTCAAGGTATGTTCTATATGCGTCCAACGTGGCGGCGATGACCTTCATCCGCTTTTCGTTGGCTCGCATATCCTTGCGGATCGTGTCGGCTTGGCTTTGCGTCGCAGACAGCTTGGCCTTGAAAGCGTCCACGGAGATCAGGCGATTTTCTTTCAGATACGATATGGCTTGTATCACCTTGTCGAAATCTACAGCGGTGCCTTTGAGCTGCCCCATAGCGGACCAGCTGGCGCGCTCGTCCTCCCGCATCTCCATGTACCGGGCAAGCAGCGCCGGGACGGTCGGCTCCTTTCGCGTTTCCAGAGCGTCTGCCAGCGTGTCCAGCCACGCTTTCAAATGCCGGATGTGGGCGCGGATGGATGCCATCAGACTGTTGGCGGCTTTGATGTCCCGGTTGAGATCGCCGATGTTGGTCCGTATGCCCCGCTTCTCCATCTGGAAGACTGCCGGACCCATGTGGACAGTCGGTATTTTATCGACGCCCTGCCGAACATAGGAACGCAGGTCCACGCGCTCCGGGCGGCCGTTCTTCTCCAGGTAATCGTTCTGCACGACTTCCCAGGCGTGCCGCCAGATCTCGCCATATTTCCTGTCGTTCCAGTCAACGGTGTCCTCCTTGTGGCTGGCCCAATAGCGGCTGTTGGGACATTTATATCGTTGGCCGTTTTCGTCCAGATCATAGACCTTCCTGGCCTTTGGCAGCCAGCGGCCATGCTTGTCCATTGGCCGCATGGTCAGCATGACGTGGGCGTGGGGATTGCCGGTCCCCTTGTCGTGGATGGCAAAATCGACGCACATCCCCTTGGAGACGAATTGTGCCTGGCAGTAATCGCGCAGCATCTGCGGATACTGTTCCGGCGGGACCTCCCGCGGCAGGGCCATGACGATGCGGCGGGCAAGCTGAGAATTCCACTGATTCTCCTTCCGCTCAACTGAATTCCAAAGCGTGTTCCGATCTGCAAATTCCGGCGGTGCGTTTGGCGGGAGCATGATCTCCGTGTAGACGATGCC
>CANQIO010000041.1 GCA_947624065.1 uncultured Oscillospiraceae bacterium
ATCGTGGAGCGTATCACCGTTTACGAGGACCACATCGACGTGCAGCTGAAGGCGGACGTGGACAGCATTCTGCGCACGGGGATGCTCCCGGGGGAGGACGCGGCAAATTTTAAGTCGGGCACCGTGGATAGCTTACAGACCCAGGTCGTCCAAACGTCCAAAGGACATGCGGACAAGGTCTGCGGTGTCAATATTATCAGTGTTGGGTCACCCTCGCGGATGCGCATGGTCCGGCGGATCTCCTTGGGGATGACCACCCGGCCCAGATCGTCGATGCGCCGCACGATCCCTGTTGCTTTCATCTTTATCCTCCTGTCATTCTTTTGTTTGACAGGATTTATTATCCGCAAAAGTCCCGCGGCTATGCAAACCGGCGAAATTTGGCACAAATGCCTGGCTTAACAAAATCTTAAGGAAAATTTTTCGATTTTGCGGGACAAGCCGCGCTTTTCATGCTATCATATGGTGTGGAAAAAGGAGGGGTCCCTATGAGATCGCGAAGCACCGCACGGGAACGGGTCAAGCTGGAGCTGTGCATACTGTGTCTGCTGGTGCTGGCCGTGGCTGCGGCGCTGCTTTGGCGGGCCAGGCAGGCCCCCGACCAATCCGCTCTGGCGGACACGTCCCCCAACGCCCAGACAGGCGCACCAACGGCCATCCCCTCCCCCACCGCCATACCGGACGACATGTTCGAGTGGAAGCCGGGCCATTACGTCCACGTGGAGCGGGGCACGGACACCTCCAACATCATCGACGCCAGCGTCCTCACCACCCCGCGGCAAAAGACCGCCGCCGACCTGGTGGTGTGGGCCAAGATGGCCTGGAAAAACCAGTGGGGCTATGTGTGGGGCACCTTCGGCGACGTGCTGACCGAGGACCTGCTCGCCCTCAAGATCGATCAGTTCGGCGAGAGCGTCACCGACTATGAGGACATCATCCGGGAGAAGTGGATGGGCCGCCGGACGGTGGACTGCGCCGGGCTCATCAAGAGCTATGGCTGGTATGACGCGGACCAGAACCAGATCATCTACGCCAACCCCAACGGGGCCATTCAGGATATCGGCACCGACGGGTTCTTCGAGCAGGCGCCCGAGAAGGGCCCCATCGACACCCTGCCGGAGATCCCGGGGCTGCTGGTATATGCCGAGGGCCACATCGGCGTGTATATCGGCGGCGGCTATGCCATCGAGGCCATCTCCCACGCCGGCGGCGTGGTAAAGACCCTGGTAGCCGACCGGACCTGGACCCATTGGCTCAAATGCCCCGACATCGCATATTGAAAAATCGTATAAACGTGTGTATAATGGCTGCGTTGCAGCCATTATACTTTTTATGCCCTTTTGCTCCCGCCAAGGCGGAACCGCAAAACATGGCACAGGGTGCTGCATCGCAGCCATTATACTTTTATATTTTTACCTGCTATCTATCGAAAACGGAGGAACACACCATGACCAGGACCAGGATCGCGCAGCTTTGGAAGGACGCGGCGCCCTTTGCCGGGACGGACACCACCGTCTGCGGCTGGGCACGGACCATCCGGGACCAGAAGAATTTCGGCTTCATCGATCTGAACGACGGCAGCTCCTTCAAGGGCGTGCAGATCGTGTTCGAGCGGGCCGTCCTGGCCAATTATGACGAGATCGCCAAGCTGAACGTGGGCGCGGCCCTGATCGTGACCGGCACGCTGGTCCTGACCCCGGAGGCAAAGCAGCCCTTTGAGGTCAAGGCCAAGTCCATCGCCGTGGAGGGCGTGTCCGCCCCGGACTATCCCCTGCAGAAGAAGCGCCACACGGTGGAATATCTGCGCACCATCCAGCACCTGCGGCCCCGCACCAACCTCTTCTCCGCGGCGTTCCGGGTCCGCTCCGTGGCGGCCCAGGCGGTGCATGAGTTCTTCCAGAGCCGGGGCTTCGTCTATGTGCACACCCCCCTCATCACCGG
The DNA here is from genome assembly GCA_947624065.1 of uncultured Oscillospiraceae bacterium. Classification (GTDB taxonomy): domain Bacteria; phylum Bacillota; class Clostridia; order Oscillospirales; family Oscillospiraceae; genus CAJOIG01. The sequence continues at coordinate 1,942 of CANQIO010000041.1, forward strand.
CTCCGACTGCGAGGGCGCCGGCGAAATGTTCCAGGTGACCACCCTGGACATCAGTGATCCCCCCCGGAACGAGGACGGCTCGGTGGACTACACCAAGGACTTTTTCGGCAAGCCCACCAACCTCACCGTCTCCGGCCAGCTGAACGCAGAGAACTTCGCCATGGCTTTCGGCGACGTATACACCTTCGGCCCCACCTTCCGGGCAGAGAACTCCAACACCCAGCGCCATGCCGCCGAGTTCTGGATGATCGAGCCGGAGATGGCCTTCTGCGATCTGGAGGGGGACCTGGAGTGCATGGAGGCGATGGTCAAGTACATCATCAACACCGTGCTGGAAAAATGCCCCCAGGAGCTGGAGTTCTTCAACAGCTTCGTGGACAAGGGCCTGCTGGACCGGCTGCGCCATGTGGCCGGCAGCGACTTTGCACGGGTGACCTATACCGAGGCCATCGAGCTGCTCAAAAAGTCCGGCGCGGAATTCAAATACCCCGTGGAGTGGGGCATGGACCTGCAGACCGAGCATGAGCGCTATCTGACCGAGCAGATCTACAAGCGGCCCCTGTTCGTCACTGACTATCCCAAAGAGATCAAGGCGTTCTACATGCGCCTGAACGACGACGGCAAGACCGTGGCGGCGGCGGACTGCCTGGTGCCGGGCATCGGGGAGATCATCGGCGGCAGCCAGCGCGAGGAGCGGCTGGACATGCTCACCGCCCGGATGGCCGAGCTGGGCCTCAAGGAGAGCGACTATTGGTGGTATCTGGACCTGCGGCGCTACGGCTCCTGCCGGCACGCCGGCTTCGGCTTGGGCTTCGAGCGGATGGTGATGTACCTCACCGGCATCAGCAACATCCGGGACGTGGAGCTCCACCCCCGCACGGTGGGAAACGCGGATTTTTGAGCGCCGCACAGAAAAAGCGAACAGCGGGACCGGCTCTTGCCGGTCCCGCTTTTGTTTACCGCTTACGTCCTCGTCCCAGCAGGGCCAGCAGCCACAGGCACAGCAGCAGCGCCGCCGCCCGGGGCAGGATGACGGTCTCGTCCCCAGTCCGGGGGGCCGCCCATCCTCCGCCGCCCGTCCCGCTGTCACCGGGGACCGGCCATCCCCCCAGCCTTGGCGCCGCCGTGGGTTCCGGCGTCGGTTCTGCTGTGGCCTCCGGTGTAGGCTCTGCTGTGGGTTCCACCGTCGGTTCCGGCGTCGGTTCCACTGTCGGCTCCGGCGTGGCCTCTGGCGTTTGTTCCGGCGTTTGCTCCGGCGTAGGTTCCGGTGTCGGCTCCGGCGTAGGTTCCGACGTGGCCTCCGGCGTCGGCTCGGGTGTTGCCTCTGGCGTCGGTTCCGCCGTCGGTTCCGGCGTGGGTTCTGCTGTTGGCTCCAGTGTGGGTTCCGGTGTCGGCTCTGCTGTGGGCTCCGGTGTCGGCTCTGCTGTGGGCTCCGGTGTCGGCTCTGCTGTGGGCTCCGGCGTTGGCTCCGGTGTCGGCTCTGCCGTCGGTTCCGGCGGCGCGGGTGGCGCGGGCGGGACCTGGAAGTCCAAAACAGGATACCCGTTGTTCACCGCCGCGCTCCCCGCGGACGCAAAGGCGTCCCCCAGCACGCCGGGGAACGCCTCGCCGCGCATCTCCGCGGTGGCGCCCCGCTGCACATCGCCGGTAAAGCCGCCGCTGCCCGCGACGTCCAGCCCCATCACCAGCTCGCTGTCATACCAGGCGTTGTCCGTGAACGTGCCCTCCGCCAGCCCGGCGAACCCGCCGGCGTGGGTCTCCCCCACCGCCATAGAGCCCGCCGCGTACGCATTGCGCACGGACCCGCCGGACACATGCCCGGCAAAGCCCCCCGCGAAGATGCCCCGGTCATTGACATAGATCCCGGCGGTGGAATAGCTGTTGGTGATCTGGCAGCCGCTCAGTTCCCCGGCCAGGCCGCCGGCATAGACTGTTCCGTCGAAGGACCCGGCCGCCCCCAGGCTGCCCGTGACGGCGCACCGGTCCATGGCCGTTCCGTACGCCGACCCGACCAGGACCCCGGCGGGAAGGCTGTCCCCCTCCGGGGCGGCCCAGGCCGCGGCGGTGACGCCGCCCCATACGATCACATTCTGCAAAGCGCCGCCCTCCATCCGGCCGGCAAGGCCGCCGACGGCCTGCTGTCCGGCGGCGTTCACCGTCACCTCCAGCGCCAGGTCCCGGACGACCGCGCCCCGCAGCAGGGCAAAGAGCCCCGCCTCGCCCGGCTGCGGCCCGGCTGTCACCGTGAGCCCGCCGATCCTGTGGCCGCCTCCCTCAAAGGTGCCGCAAAAGGCATTGGCCGACCCGTCCGGCCCCCGGCCGATGGGCGTGAATCCCCGCCCGGTCATGTCGATGTCGGCGGCCAGCAGCACCACCCGGCCGGCATAGCTCTCTCCCGACGCCACGGTCCGTCCGAACGCCTCCAGGGCCTGGGGGCTGTCGATGACCGTAACAGCGGGCTCCGCCGCCCGCGCGGACGGGCCCAGCAGCAAAAGCAGCGCCAGCAAAAGCAAAAGACCGGCAATACGGCCGGTCTTTTTTCGTCCCGTGTTCATTTTTATCCCCCTCTCGGACTCTGTCGAGGCCTTCCGGCCTCGCCCCATTCTACGGAGAGAGGGATCGGTTTGTTACTCTTGTCCTATCAGACGCGGTTTCATCACATCAACGGCGCCGCCAGCTTCAGCAGTGAGGCCGCCAGACGGGTGCGCAGCTTCTGCTTTGCCACCGCCTCCGGGGTGATGAGCTCGCACTTGGGGAAGGTCTGGCGGAAATCCCGCAGGATGTCCGCGATGGCCGGGGCCTTGTAGAGATACACCGCGCATTCAAAGTGCAGGTACAGGCTCCGGTAATCCAGATTGATGGTGCCCACCACCGCCCGGACGTCGTCGCATACAAAGACCTTGGAGTGGACGAAACCGGGGGTGTACTCGTAGATCTTCACACCCGCGCCCACGAGCTCCTTATAATGCCCCTTGGCCAGAAGGTTGGCGTATTTCTTGTCCGGGATGCCCGGCAGCACGATCCGCACGTCCACCCCCCGGTGGGCGGCGAAGGTGATGGCCGTGACCAGCTCCTGGTCCAGGATGAGGTAGGGCGTCATGATATAAAGATAGTTCCTGGCGTTGTTGATCATGTCCAGGTAGATCATCTCGCCGGTGCGCTCGTCGTCCATGGGGCTGTCCCCATAGGGGATGACCAGCCCGGACCCGTCCGCCCGCGGCGCGGTGGGCGCGTTCAGATAGGGCTCATAGACCCGCTCTTTTTCCAGGATATTCCACATTCGAAGGAACATCAGGGTCATGGAGCGGACCCCGTCGCCGGAGAGCATGACCGCCGCGTCCTTCCAGTGACCGTACTTGACCCGCAGGTTGATGTACTCATCGGCCAGGTTCACGCCGCCGGTGAAGCCCACCTTCCCGTCGATCACCAGGATCTTCCGGTGGTCCCGGTTGTTATAGGTGGTGGACACGAAGGGCCGGATGGGGGCAAAGACCTTGCACTGGATGCCCCGCGCCTTGAGCTGCTTGGGATAGCTGGCCGGCAGGCGCAGGATGGAGCAGGTGCCGTCGTACAGCACCCGCACGTCCACGCCCTGGCGGGCTTTCCGCTCCAGGATGTCCGCCACCGTGTCCCACATCTCCCCTTCTTCCACGATGAAGTACTCCAGGAAGATGAATTTCTCCGCCTTTTCCAGCTGGCGGAGCATGGCCTCGTACTTGTCCTCCCCCTGGGGGAAATAGGTGACGGCCGTGTTCTCATAGACGGCATAGCCATTGCGCCGGGCCGCATAGACCGCCAGCGGGTAGAAGTCCGGCTCCTCCCGCCGGATGCGCTCCATCAGCTGCTTCTGCCCGGGCATCAGATGGGCGCTGTCCGCCACCAGCTGCTGCAGGACCCGCTGCTCCTCCCGATGGCCCACGTCGAAGCTGATGAACAGGTACAGCAGCACCCCGAACACCGGCACCAGCGCCACGATGACGCACCAGGAGAGCTTCACGGTGGGATCGCCGCGGGTATTCAGCAGATACGCCAGGAACACCGCCGTCAGCGCGCTGACCGTTCCAGACAGGTAGATGCTGTACTGCTGGAGCCGGCCGAAGATCACGAACAGAAGGCCAAACTGCGCCAGCAGCATCAGCGCCGCCACGGCGCCGCGCCCAAACACGACGCTCAAAAGCCCCCGGCGGGGCCGCGTATTGCGGTTGACAGGCTCTTTCTCTCCCATGGCGGTCCCCCCTTCACGCAGCGTTGCATTATATAGTGCCATGTTTTCCCGGAAAAATCAACCCCGCCCCTCCGACAAAAAAAGTCGAAGGAACACCTTGACAAGGCGGTTTGAATATGCTAACATATGAACAATCAATCATATGTTTGTTTGAAGGGAGGCTCCCCCATGGACACCGGCGACATCGAGCGCTGCAGCTTTCTCTGCGTCCACGAGGATGTGGTCCGGCAGGTCACGGCCGAGATGCCGGACGACGAGAAGCTCTACGATCTGGCGGAGCTTTTCAAGGTATTCGGCGATTCCACCCGCATCAAGATCCTGTATGCCCTGTTCGAGGCGGAGCTGTGCGTGTGCGACATCGCCCAGCTGCTGGGCCTGACCCAGTCCGCCGTGAGCCACCAGCTGCGGGTACTGAAATCCGGCCGTCTGGTGAAGCCCCGGAAGGACGGCAAGACGGTTTTCTATTCCTTGGCCGACGACCATGTGCGCACGCTGATCGCCCAAGGGATGGAGCATATCAACGAGTAACATTTTTGAGAGGAGATACACACCATGAAAAAGACCTTCAAGCTCATCGATCTGGACTGCGCCAACTGCGCCCGGAAGATGGAGGACGCCATCAAGAAGCTGGACGGCGTGGCGGACGCCAACGTCAGCTTCCTGACCCAGAAAATGACCGTGGACGCGGATGAGGCCCGCTTCGACGAGATCATGGAGAAGGTGGTCAAGTGCTGCAAAAAGGTGGAGCCGGACTGCCAGATCGTGCTGAAATGAACCTGACGAGAAAGGAAAAAAAGGCCCTGGCCCGCATCCTGGCCGCCGGGGTCCTTCTTATCGCCGCGAACCTCCTGCCTCTGGAGGGCTATTGGCGGCTGCCGGTATTTCTCATCCCCTACTTCGTGGTGGGCTGGGACGTGCTGTGGAAGGCGGTGCGCAACATCGCCAACGGCCAGGTGTTCGACGAGAACTTCCTCATGTCCCTGGCCACGGTGGGCGCACTGGTGCTGGGCGAGTATTCCGAGGCCGTGGGCGTGATGCTCTTCTACCAGGTGGGGGAGCTGTTCCAGACTCACGCCGTGGGCCAGAGCCGCAAGTCCATCGCCGCGCTCATGGACATCCGCCCGGACACGGCCAGCGTGCTGCGGGACGGCGCTTTCGTGGAGGCGGACCCGGAGGAGGTGGCCGTGGGCGACACCATCCAGGTGAAGCCCGGCGAGAAGGTGCCTCTGGACGGGGTGGTGCTCACCGGCGCGTCCACTCTGAACACCGCCGCCCTCACCGGCGAGAGCGTGCCCCGCTCTGTCCGGGAGGGAGACCAGATCGTGTCCGGCTGCGTGAATCTGACGGGCGTGCTGACCGTGCAGGTCACCAAGCCCTTCGGGGAGAGCACCGTGGCGAAGATCCTGGAGCTGGTGGAGAACGCCGCCAGCAAAAAGGCCACGGCGGAGAATTTCATCACCCGCTTCGCCCGCTGGTACACCCCCGCCGTGGTCATCGGCGCGGTGGCTTTGGCCGTCGTCCCGCCGCTGTTCGTGGGTGGGTGGGCCAACTGGATCCGCCGGGCGCTGATCTTCCTGGTCATCAGCTGCCCCTGCGCGCTGGTGATCTCCATCCCCCTGGCCTTCTTCGGGGGCATCGGCGGGGCCTCCCGCCGGGGCATCCTGGTGAAGGGCGGCAACTATCTGGAGCAGCTGGCCAAGGTGAGGACTGTGGTCTTTGACAAGACCGGCACCCTGACCCAGGGCGTGTTCGAGGTGGCGGAGCTGCTGCCCGCGGAGGGCGTATCCGAGAAGGAGCTGCTGCGCACCGCCGCCCAGGCGGAGGCGTACTCCAACCACCCCATCGCCCAGTCCCTGCGCCGGGCCTGCGGGGAGGACATCGATCCGGCCGGCGTCACGGACGTGAAGGAGGCCGCCGGCCGGGGCGTGACCGCAAATGCGGACGGGGCCGCCGTGGCCGCCGGCAATGAGAAGCTCATGGCGGATCTGGGCGTCAAAATGACCGCCGCCCAGCCCCAACATGTGGGCACCGTGGTCCATGTGGCCCGGGACGGACGGTATCTGGGCCAGGCGGTCATCGCCGACGCGGTGAAGCAGTCCGCTCCCGCCGCCATCGCGGCCCTCAAGGCCCGTGGCATCCGCACCGTCATGCTCACCGGCGACGCCCAAGCCGTGGGCCAGGCGGTGGGCCAGGCCCTGGGTCTGGACGAGGTCCACGCCCAGCTGCTGCCTGCGGACAAGGTGGACCAGGTGGAGAAGCTGCTGGCAAAGAAGGCCCCCAAGACCACGCTGGCCTATGTGGGCGACGGGGTCAACGACGCGCCGGTGCTGAGCCGTGCGGACGTGGGCGTGGCCATGGGCGCCATGGGCTCCGACGCGGCGCTGGAGGCGGCGGACGTGGTGCTGATGGACGACGACCTGGGCAAGCTGGCAGACGCCATGGACGTGGCGAAAAAGTGCAGCCGCATCGTGGTGGAGAACATCGTGTTCGCCCTGGGGGTGAAGGGGCTGTTCCTGCTGCTGGGCGCGCTGGGCATGGCCAACATGTGGGAGGCGGTGTTCGCGGACGTGGGCGTGGCCGTGCTGGCCATCCTCAACGCCGGCCGGATGCTGTCGTCGAAGCGCGCGGACTGATCGACATCATAAAAGTAAGGACCTCCGGTCACCCGGAGGTCCTTCTTTTATGCGGGGTCCCGCGCCGGAGGCTCATTTCCCTGCCTCCTGCACCGGCCCCTCCCGCAAGGTATTGAGCCAGGCGCCCATGAACAGCAGCGACAGCGAGCAGTACATCCAAAACAGCGAGATGATCACGATGGCCAGGCCGCCGTAGATGCTGAACACGCTGAACCGGGCCACGGCCCAGGAATAGACCTGGGAAAAGAGCAGCCACGCCCCGGCGGCAAAAGCCGCGCCGGGGAGCTGGCGCACAAAGCGCAGCTTTCGGTGGGGCACCGTGGAGAACACCAGGGCGTTGATGACCGTCACCGTAGCGAAAAACACCAGGCCCCGCAGCCGCAGCAGCGGGTCCAGCCCCGTCACCGACGTCAGCAGCCGCTCTCCCAAAAACAGCAGCGCCACGTTCACCACCACCAGCACCAGCAGCGCCACGGTGTACACCGTTCCCAGCAGCCGCCGGAACAGGAAATTGCCGTAGACCCGGCCGTCATAGATCTGTCCCACGCCCCGCATGACCTGGCTGAGGAACTTTCCCGCCGACCAAAGCTCCGTCACCAGACCGATGCCCAGCGCGGTGGAGGACCCGGCGTACACCCCCTCCACCAGATCCGACACCAGCTTCTGCAGCGGCTCCGGCGCGTATCCCAGCAGGCCCAGCAGCGCCTGCTGCAGGTCCTCCTGGGAGAAGGGGAGATGCGGCAGCAGGCCCAGCAGCAGCACCAGCAGCGGGCCCAGGGAGAAGAACAGATAATAGGCCCCGCTGGTGGCGTACAGCCCGATGTTGGCCTGACCATACGACCGCAGCAGCGGCTGCGCCCGCGCCGCCAGCGCCCGCAGCTTTTCGCCCATGCTCTCCCCTCCCTTCAAAAAAGGCCGCCCGGCTGGGGGCGGTCTTATTCAGTATAGTCCGGATCGGCGCCGGATATCACCCGCACCGCGCCCGGCAGGCGGGGCAGATGTGGTACAGCTTCAGCTCATAGCCCGTCACCGGCTCGCCCAGGCCCTTTTCCAGCGGGTCCAGCAGCCCCTCCGGCAGGACGAGGTCCTCCACCCGGCCGCACCGCTGGCACACCAGATGGGGATGCGCCTCCCGCTCCCGGTCATACCGGGCGGGGGCGTCCGCCATCTCCAGCTTCCGGATCTGGCCGTCCCGGACCAGCAGGCCCAGATTCCGGTACACGGTCCCCCGCGCCAGCGACGGCATCTCCGCCCTGGCCAGGTCATAGATCTCCTCCGCCGTCCGGTGCTCCGGCGCAGCCTGGATGATATTGTAGATGAGCTGCCGCTGCCGTGTCACCGCCGGTCCTCCTTTTTAGGATTCGTTCCTAAACTATTGTACCACAATTCCCCCGCTTGTCAACCCGCGCTCAGGGCCAGCAGATATTGGTAAAGGGGCATCAGCGCCGTATAGATGTCCACCACCCGGTCCAGCAGCTCCTTTCCCGGCGGGTCCGGCTCGAACCAGACCTTGCAGCCCAGCTCGATGGTCCGGGCGTTGTACCAGTCATAGAGCAGCGGCCCCGGGTCGCCCTTGGGCTTTTTGTATACCTCCCAGTAGGGGGCCAGATCGGACCGTTTGTTCAGCGCCCGGACGATCTTCTCCAGCCGCTTGGGGTCGGCGTCGATACGTCCGCGCCAGCGCTCCAGCATGTCCCCCTTCATGTTCCAGCAGCCCATGCCCGCCTCCCAGCTCTTGGCGTCGATGCCGAACCAGAACTGGGGCGTGGGTGTGTAGATCTCCCCGGACACCCCCAGAGAGAACCACATATGCTCCTTGAAGGGCCCCCGGCCGAACAGCCGCCGGGCGTCCCGCCAGATGCGGGAGACATGCAGCGCCGTGGCCTGGCCGGGGAACTTCCGGTCCATGGCAGCGCGCACGTCCTCCGCCAGGGCGTGGATGGGCGTATCGAGGCAGCGCTCGAAATCGACCCTGTGCTCGTTGAACCAGGGCCGCTCGTTGTTGAAGGACAGGCCCCAAAGAAAGTCGGGCAGGTCCTTGGGAAAGCCCTCGAAGGGCGGGATGTTCCTGGGCATGGTCACTTCTCTCCTTCTGGCTGGCCATAGGTCCCGAACCGGGTCCGGGCACGGGCCATCTCCGCCGCCGTGAGGCGCGCGGGCTCCGCCCCGGCGGCGAGGCAGCGCAGATACACGTCCGCGCAGAATTCCAGCTGCTCCGCCAGCTGGAAGGCGGCGTCCAGATCCGCCCCCAGGCAGACGATCCCGTGGCTGGCCAGCAGCACCGCGTCGCAGCCGTCCGCCGCCCGGACCGCCGCGTCCGCCAAAGCCTGGCTGCCGAAATCCGCATAAGGCGCGCAGGGCACGCTGTCCCTGCCGGACAGGGCCACCAGATAGCTCATGGCCGGCAGCTCCCGCCGCAGACAGGCCAGGGCCGTGATCGCTGGGGAGTGGGTGTGCACCACCGCGTGCCGGTCCGGCCGGGCGGCATAGAACGCCAAATGCAGCGCCGTCTCCGAGGTGGGCTTTCTGGCCCCGTCCAGCTGGGTCCCGTCCGGGGCCAGCACCGCCACGTCGGCGCAGGATATGTCCTCATAGCGCATGCCGCTGGGACTCACGGCGATATAGCCCGTTTCCGGGTCCCGCAGGCTCAGATTCCCCCCGGTGCCCGCGGTGAGGCGCGCCGGGATGAGCCGGCGGCCGTATTCCGCCACGGCGGCCCGTTTTCTCTCAAGAAGCATGGCTGTCCTCTCCTTTCCGCTGCCGTCTCTCACAAAAGAAGGACCGCCAGGGACGGCGGTCCTGTCAGCTGCCGCGCCGGTCATTTGCCGGCGCCGCCCATGATCATGGGGATGGCACGGGGGATGTTCTCGCACAGCACCTCCCGGTGGCTGCCGCCGTCCTCCCCGTCCAAGGTCCAGGACACCGGCTCGTTGAAGGTGAACCGCACCCGGCTGCTGTGCAGCAGCATCGTATACTCGCTCTCGAACTTATTGGCCAGCAGATCGGTGACGGTGGCCCCCAGCTGGATGGCGGTCTCCGGCGTACGGATCAGGATGATCTCGAACAGGCCGTCGCTCAGGGAGACGCCCGCGTCCTCCTTCAAGTGGATGAGGCCCGCCACGGACCGGGAGTTGGTGACGCCGGCGAAGATGAAGTCGTCCTCCAGCACGCCGCCATCGTATTCCACCTTCGTCCAGCGGTGGGTCAGGTTGGGCAGACGGCCCACGCCGTCCAAAAAGTAGGCGAACTTCCCCAGGGCGTTTTTCTGGTCCTGAGGTGTCTGGTAGGAGACCTCCGTGAAAGCGCCGAAGGCGGCCACATAGGTGAAGTACCGCTCGCCGTTCATCCGTCCCACGTCCAGCATCCCCGGACTGCCGGCGGCGGCGATCCGGGAGGCCGCCTGGGGATCGTGGCCGATGCCCAGGGACGTGGCGCAGTCGTTGGTGGTGCCCATGGGGATATAGCCCAGCTCGGGCCGGCGCTCCGCCTGCATCAGGCCGGAAATGGTCTCGCTCAGGGTACCGTCGCCCCCCACGCACACGATCCGGTCATATTCCCCCGCGGCCTCCGCCGCGATGCGGGGGGCGTCCCCGTGCTTGTCCGTAAAAGCCACCGTGGTGGAGAAGCCCGCCCGGTGGAAATTCATCAGCGCGTCGCCCATGACGCTTTTAAAGCCGCCCTTTCCCGCGTGGGGATTGACCAGCAGCAGCAGTTTTTTCATATCCATCACCCGCGTTCCATTATAACTTGGCGTGGGAAAAAATGCAACGGTCCCCCGCCGTGTTCATAAAATGTAAAAAAATTCTTTATATTTCAACATTTCCACTTGGCATTGGCGGCACTTCACGTTATAATAGGGTGAGTTTCCATAACAACATACTTTCATCTGCTTTCAGGCATCGCCCCGGCCCTCGGGGATGGGAGGTACATACAAATATGAGAGACTGGACCGAACAGGAAGAGCAAGAGATGATCGAGCGGGCCAAATCCGGCGATCCGCAGGCCAACTATGAACTGAGCCTCTGGGCCCAGGAGCGCAGCGAGGAGGAGCCGGACGAGCCCCGGTGGAACCGGCTGGCCGCCAAATGCCTGGTGAAGGCCGCCCAGGCGGGCTACGGCCCTGCCCAGGAGCGGATGGCCGTCATCCTCCAGCAGTCCGCGGCCGGCAAGTCCGGACGCGCCGCCGCGCCCCAGGAGCCGGACATGCCCGAGCCCGTCCATATCAACGAAGCCCGGCAGTCCGCCAGCCGCCAGAGCGCCCGGCAGCAGACCAGCACCGCCCGCCGGCCCGTTTCCACCCGCCGGCCGCCCGTCCGGGAGGAACCGGAGGACGAGTATGACGACGAGGATGAGGAGGACGACGGCTGGGGCGACGAGGACGAGGACGTCCGTCCCGTCCGCCGGCCCCGGCGCAGCGCGGAGCAAAAAAGCGACCGCCGCCAAAACGCCTCGCTCCCCTTTAGTCAGTGGGGCGACAGCCAGTGGCGGAAGATGGAGATGATCTGCATCGGCATCTGCGCGCTGCTTCTCATCGCGATCGCGGTGATCTTCATCACCGGCCGCCACAGCAAGTCCGAAAGCGGCACCGGGTCCGGCGTGCCCGCCGCGGGCCAGGTCAACACCAGCAGCGGCAGCGAGGACGATACCGGCGGCGGCGGCGCCGCGGAGCCCACCGCCCTGCCGGAGGACTATCCCGACGACGACACCCTGGCCGCCATCCGCGCCTCCGATCTGGAGGTGCTGCCCGCCGACCAGGAATACGTGCTGCTTCCCACCACCGCCACCGTCAGCGTGGGCAACACCACCCTGCGGCTGCGCTACGGTCCCAGCACCACCTATGAGCAGGTGGTCCTGGACGACGGCACCAAAGCCTCCATGCCCGACGGCACCAAGGTGGAGGTCTTTGCCAAGAAGGGCGACTGGTGGATGGTCCGCTATGAGGGCAAGTTCGGCTGGTGCAGCAAGGAGTACCTGATCGAGGACGCCGAGGCGGCCAGCGTGGGCTGAGCCTCACCCAACAGACAAAAGAAAGCGGCGGGCTGCGTTCATCGCGGCCCGCCAAAGCATAGGGTTGTGGGATAAAGATATGAGCCGGGCCCTCAGGACCCATTGGATAAGCTGTATCCTAAGGATACCCTCTCCGGCAGGATTTGTAAAGAGCGAAGGCCGTCGAAGGCCCACTAGTTTTGCCGAACGCCAAAAATACCGCATACGCCGCGGGCCGCCGTGCCCGCGGCGTATGCGCGTCTTACCGGTCGCAGGGCACGCCGGTCATGATCCGAATGATCTCCCGGTCTGTCTCCCGCATGCCCAGCCGGCCCAGCCGGCCCACGTTGGCGATGGTGGCCTCCACGCCCTTGGTGACGATGCCGTCCCCGTCCCGGAACTGTTGGCCGCTGCGGAACATGTAATAGCCCAGCATGCCGTTCTCCACCGCCATGGCGATCTTGGCCGCACAGGAGGGCTTGGCCCCGTCGCAGACCATGCCGGAGATGGTGGCCAGGGCGTTGACCAAGGTGTGGGACACCTCCCGATAGCCGCCGCCGTTCAGGTAGGCGATGGCCGCCCCGGCCCCGCATCCGGCGCTGGCCGCGCCGCAATAGGCGCTGAGCCGGCCGATGCCGCTTTTCAGGTGCAGTGTCAGCAGGTCGCTGAGGGTCACGGCCCGGATGGCGGCGTCCCGGTCCGCCCCCAGCTCCCGGGCGAACTCCACCACCGGCACGCAGGCGGTGATCCCCTGGTTGCCGCTGCCGGAGACGATGATCACCGGCATCTCGCAGCCGCTCATCCGGGCGTCGGACCCGGCGGCAGCCATGGCGCGGGCCCGGATCTTGATGTCGTCGCCATAGTGCTCCCTCAGCACCTTGCCGATGTTGGCGCCCCAGTCATGGGTCATGCCCTCTTTGGCGATGGCGTAGTTATAGTCGATCTGGCGCTCCACCACGTCCCGGACGTCGTCCACATCCATGGTGTCCACGAAATCCACGATGCTCTCCACCGTCATGCCGTCGGCGGGCACGCCCGCCTCCGCGGGGGCGGACGCCTCTCCGGAGCGCAGCAGCACCCGGCCGTTGCGCTCGATGAGCACGATGTTGGTGTGGTAGTCCAAAATGCGCAGGCGCACCGTGTCCTGCCCGGCGCAGAGCGTCAGCACGATGTCGAACACCGCGTCCCCCTCCGCGGGGAGCACCCGCACGCTGTGGGTGGCAAGGTAGGCCCGGATGGCGGCCTTCTGCGGCTCCGTCACCTCCGAGATGACCTCCAGGATCCTGTCCGCCCGGCCCGCCACCGCGCCGGCGGCGGCCGCCGCCTCGATGCCCTTCAGCCCGCCGGTGTTGGGCACGATGACGCTCTTGACGTTCTTGATGATGTTGCCGCTGGCCTCCACCGTCATGCTCTCCGGCTCCCGGCCCAGGATCTCCCGGGCGCGGGCCGCGCCGTAGGCGATGGCGATGGGCTCGGTGCAGCCCATGGCGGGCACCAGCTCCTCCCGGAGGATGCGGATATAGTTCTGATATCTGGGGTCGGTGCGCTCCATCGGTCCGGTCTCCTTTCCCGCCGGGGCTTACTGGCCCTCGGCCTTTTTCTTCAGCTGGTAGAGAAGATTCAGCGCCTCCAGGGGCGTGATGGTGTTCACGTCCAGGTCCCGCAGCTGGCGGGCCAGCTCTCCCCCGGCCATATCCAGCATGGACACCTGCTCCTGGGCGGCGGCCGGCGCTGCCTGGGGCAGGCCCGTCTGGGCGCCGCCGGATTCCAGCTCAGCCAGATACTGCTTGGCCTTTTTGATCACCGGCTCCGGCACGCCCGCCAGCTTGGCCACCTCGATGCCGTAGCTGTCGTCGGCGCTGCCGGGGACGATCTTCCGCAGGAAGATGAGGGTACCGCCCTGCTTCTTGGCGGTGATGTTGTAGTTTTTCACCCCGTCCAGGGTCCCCTCCAGGGCGCTCAGCTCGTGGTAATGGGTGGCGAACATGGTCCGGGCCCCCAGTCTGCGCCTGTCGGCGCAGTACTCCAGCATGGCCCTGGCGATGGCCATGCCGTCGAAAGTGGAGGTGCCCCGGCCGATCTCGTCCAGAATGAGAAGGCTGGCGCTGGTGGCATGCCGGAGGATGTCCGCCATCTCCGCCATCTCCACCATGAAGGTGGACTGGCCGCTGGCCAGGTCGTCCGACGCGCCGATGCGGGTGAACACCCGGTCCGCCACGCCGATCACCGCGCTCTTCGCCGGGACGAAGGAGCCCATCTGGGCCATGAGCACGATCAACGCCGTCTGGCGCATATAGGTGCTTTTGCCGGCCATGTTGGGGCCGGTGATGATGGCCACCCGGTCGGTGGTGTCGTTGAGGTAGGTGTCGTTGGGCACGAACAGGACGTTTTTCTGGGCCTGCTCCACCACGGGATGGCGGCCCTCCGTGATCTGGATGGCGCGGCCCACATCCACCTCCGGACGCACATAGTGGTTGCGGCTGGCCGTCTCCGCCAGGGCGCAGATGGCGTCCAGCTCCGCCACCCGTGCCGCCGCGGCCTGGATGCGCTCCACCTGGGCGGCCACCCGCTCCCGCAGGGCCGTGAAGAGCTGGTACTCCAGATCCGCGATCCGGTCCTTGGCCCCCAGGAGCGTGCCCTCCAGGTCCTTCAGTTCCGGAGTAAAGTACCGCTCGTTGCTGACCAGGGTCTGCTTGCGGATATAGTCCTCCGGCAGCGGCGCGTCCCCGGCGGACCGGGGCACGTCGATATAGTAGCCAAAGACCTTGTTGTAGCCCACCTTCAGCTTTTTGATGCCGGTGCGCTCCCGCTCCCGGGCCTCCAGCTGCTGGACCATGGCCGCGCCGTTGTCCCGCACGTCGCGCAGCCTGTCCACCTCCGGGTCCGCGCCGGGACGGAGGATGCCCCCCTCCCGGACGGAGAAGGGCGGCTCGTCCGCGATGAGGGAGAGGATGTCATCCCGCAGCTCGTCCAGGGTGTCCACCGCCGCCGCGTCCCGCAGCACGGCGCTCTTTGCCCCGGCAAGCAGCGACCCGATGCGGGGCAGCAGGGCAAAATAGTTCCCCAGGGCCAGCAGGTCCCGGCCGTTGGCGGTGCCGTAGACGCACCGGCCTATAAGGCGCTGGATGTCGCCGATGTCCCGCAGGACCAGGATGAGCTCCGGCCGGAGGATGGCGTCAGCGTAGAGCTCCTCCACCGCCGCCAGCCGGCGCCGGATGGCCACCGGGTCCAGGAGCGGCCGCTCCACCCAGGAGCGCAAGAGCCGCCCGCCCATGGGTGTCTTGGTCCGGTCCAGGACCCATAAGAGGCTCCCCCGCTTCTCCCCGGTGCGCAGATTCTCCGTCAGCTCCAGGTTCCGGCGGGTGGTGTAGTCCAGCTCCATATACCGCCCCTGGCCGAACCGGTCCAGGCGGCGGATGTGGGAGATATCGAACTTCTGGGTGTCGATGATGTAGCTCAAAAGCGCCCCCGCCGCCAGGGTCTCCTCCGGGGAGACGACCTCGCCGAACCGGTCATAGACCCGCTCCCGGCAGGCCTCCGGCGCGAAGCGGTCCGGCTCTTTTTCCGGCATGCAGTCGATCTTCTGCAAAAACGCCGTCACGGCCCCGTCCGCCTCCGCCCCGGCGGACAGCACCGCCTCCCGGGGGGCGAACCGGCCCAGCTCATTGACCATGTGCTCCGCCGCCTCGGCGGGAAAGCTCTGGACGCAGAACTCGCCGGTGGAGATGTCGCAGAACGCGGCGGCCCCCCGCTCCCCCTCCAGCCAAAGGGCGCAGAGATAGTTGCTCTTGCCCTCCTCCAGCATGGAGCTCTCGGTGACGGTGCCGGGGGTGATGACGCGGATGACGCCCCGGTCCACCAGCCCCGTGGCGGCGGCCGGGTCCTCCAGCTGTTCGCAGATGGCGACCTTGTAGCCCTTGGCGATGAGCCGGGCGATATACGCCTCGCAGGAGTGGAAGGGCACGCCGCACATGGGCGTCTGCTCCTCCTCCGGCTTGCCCCGGTCACGGGTGGTCAGGGCCAGGTCCAGCTCCCGGGACGCCACCTTGGCGTCCTCGTCGAACATCTCATAGAAGTCGCCCAGCCGGAAAAACAGCAGGCAGTCCGGGCACTGCTCCTTGATCTGGTAATATTGCCGCTTCATGGGGGTCAGTTCGGCCATGATATGTGTCTCTCTTTCTATGTGTTAGCCATCGATATGCTTTCTGTAGACCCGGGAGGGCTCCCCCTCCATGTCCCGCATGGTCCGGTAGAACTCGCAGCCATATTTCTCATATAGCCCGGTGTGATCCGTGGATATGTAGACGTCCCGCGTCCCTTCCGCCCGGGCCAGCGCCTCGATGTGCTCCAGCAGCAGGCCGAAGCAACGCCGCCCCCTGTAGGGCGGGAAGGTGTAAACGAAGCCTATCCAGGGGGTCAGGTCCGTCGGCTGGATGTCGTCCTTTTCCGCGTAGGTGCA
>CANQIO010000042.1 GCA_947624065.1 uncultured Oscillospiraceae bacterium
ATATCCGTGCCGCGGCCGGCCATGTTGGTGGCGATGGTGACGGCCCCCAGCTTGCCCGCCTGGGCCACGATCTCCGCCTCCTTCTCATGGTGCTTGGCGTTCAGGACATTATGGGGCACGCCCTGGCGCTTCAGGAGGCCGGAGAGGTACTCGCTCTTTTCGATGCTCACCGTGCCCACCAGCACCGGCTGGCCCTTTTCGTGGCACTCGATGATCTGGCGGATGATGGCCCGGTTCTTCCCCGCCTCGTTTTTGTACACCACGTCGGGGCTGTCGATGCGGATGACCGGCTTATTGGTGGGCACCTCGATGATGTCCAGGTTGTAGATGGAGGTGAATTCCTCCTCCTCGGTGAGGGCGGTGCCCGTCATGCCGGAGAGCTTGCCGTACAGGCGGAAATAGTTCTGGAAGGTGATGGTGGCCAGGGTCTTGTTCTCCCGCTGGACCTCCACCCGCTCCTTGGCCTCGATGGCCTGGTGCAGGCCCTCGGAATACCGGCGGCCCAGCATGAGCCGGCCGGTGAACTCGTCCACGATGATGACCTCGTTGTCCTTGACCACATAGTCGATGTCCCGGCGCATGACGCCGTGGGCCTTGATGGCCTGGTTGATGTGGTGGGCCAGGGTGGTGTTCTCCAGGTCGGACAGGTTATCCACGCCGAAGTACTGCTCCGCCTTGGCGATGCCGCTGGCGGTGAGGGACGCGGTGCGGGCCTTTTCGTCCACCAGGTAGTCGGCGTTCTCGTCGGCGTTCTCGAACTCCTCCTTCTCCTCCACCGACACCACCACGCCCCGGCGCAGCCGGCGCACGAAATCGTCCGCCTGGCGGTACAGGTCGGTGCTCTCGTCCCCCTGGCCGGAGATGATGAGGGGGGTCCGGGCCTCGTCGATGAGGATGGAGTCCACCTCGTCCACGATGGCGAAGTTGTGGCCCCGCTGGACCATGTCCCGCTTATACAGGGCCATGTTGTCCCGCAGATAGTCGAAGCCCAGCTCATTGTTGGTGCCGTAGGTGATGTCGGCGTTATAGGCCGCCTGCCGCTCCTCCCGGTTCAGGCCGTGGACGATCAGGCCCACGGAAAGGCCCAAAAACCGGTGGACCTTGCCCATCCACTCGCTGTCGCGCCGGGCCAGATAGTCGTTCACCGTGACGATGTGCACGCCCTTGCCCTCCAGGGCGTTCAGATAGCTGGGCAGCACGGCCACCAGGGTCTTGCCCTCGCCGGTCTTCATCTCGGCGATGCGCCCCTGGTGCAGGACGATGCCGCCGATGAGCTGGACCCGGAACGGCCGCAGTCCCAGCACCCGGTCCGCCGCCTCCCGCACGGTGGCGAAGGCCTCGGGCAGGATGTCGTCGGTGGTCTCGCCCGCGGCAAGACGGGCCTTGAACTCGTCGGTCTTGGCCCGCAGCTGCTCGTCCGTCAGGGCCTTGTACTGCGCCTCCAGGGCCTCTATCTTGTCGGCCAGGGGCTGGAGCTTTTTTACCTCCCGGGCCGAATGACTGCCGAAAATCTTATCCAGGATCATTTGGTAACGCCTTTCTCCTTGGACGGGCCCCGCCCGCCATAGGTGGTCCCGGCGATGCCGGGCATAGTCAGATGCATTTTAACAATTTATTATAACATAAGCCTCCCGTAAAGAAAAGAGAAAAAGTGCGCCCCGCCGGCGCAAAGCCGGCGGGGCGGGTCCGTTTTTCCGTCTTGGGATCAGGAGTAATGGCCCTCGAAGCCCTCGATGAAGTCCTCGAAGGAGTCAAAGGGGAAGCCCTGCTGGTCCTGGGGGACCTGCTGGACCTGGGGCTCCGGCTCGGGGGACGGCAGGGCGGGCTGGACGTTCTCGCCGATCTCGATGGTCACCTCCAGGCTCTGGCCCTGGCGGTAGACGGTGAGGGTGTGCTCGCTGCCCACCTCGGCGGCGGCGACCAGGTTCACCAGCTCCCGCTGGGTCTTGACGGGGGTGCCGTCCATGGCGGTGATGATGTCGTTGGCCTGCAGGCCGGCCTTCTCGGCGGGGCTGTCCTCGGTGACCTCGTGCACCGACGCGCCCTGGGGCACGCCGTACATGACCGCGTCATCGCTGACGGTGGAGACGGTGATGCCGATATAGGGCTTGGAGATCTGGCCGTCGGTCATGATGCTCTCCACGATGCGGAACACCCGGCTGATGGGGATGGCGAAGCCGATGTTGTCGATGGACGCCTGCGAGCTGCTGCCCCGGCCGGAGTACTTGGCGTTGGTGATGCCGATGACCTCGCCGTACATGTTGAACAGCGCGCCGCCGGAGTTGCCGGAGTTGATGGCGCAGTCGGTCTGGATCAGGTCCATGGTCACGCCGCTGGACACGGTGACCTCCCGGTCCAGCGCGCTGATGCGCCCGCCGGTCAGGGAGAAGGTCAGCTCGCCCAGGGGGTTGCCGATGGCCAGCACCTCGTCGCCCACGCGCAGCGCGCCGGAGTCGCCGATGGTCACGGGGACAAGGCCCTCCGCGTCCACCTTCAGCACGGCGATGTCGTTGCTCTCGTCGTAGCCGATGAGCTCGGCCTCGTAGGCGTCGTCGTCATAGGTGGTGACGGTGATGTCCTCGGCGCCCTCCACCACGTGGTAGTTGGTGAGGATGTAGCCGTCATCGGAGACGATGAAGCCGGAGCCGGAGGCCGCGCCCTGGGTCTCGTAGCCCCAGACGTTGGTGGTGATGGTGGTGGTGATGCCCACGGTGGAGCCCACGTTCTGCTCATAGATGTCCGCGGCGCTCATCGGCTCCCTGCTCTCCTCGGCAAAGGCCGCTCCCGCGAACAGGCTGGCCGCCAGGGCCAGGCACAGGACTACCGCCAAAAGCCGCCCGGTCCGCCGGGCATGGCGCTCATTCGTATTGCTGAACATATATATCCCGCTCCTTCAAAATGGTTTTCTGTTTCAGGGGTCTGTCCCCTTTACGGTCGTTATTGTAGACCGTTCCGGCGGGAGGATGTTGACAAAAGCTTGAACGAAATGTGACGACATTGTAAATTCGTCCCATGGAAAACGGCGCCGCCGAAAAGGGGCGCCGCCGCGTCAGTATTCGTAGATCCCGCCGCCGGTGAATTCCCGGAGCATGGCGTCCCTGGGCAGATAGGAGAGGTCGATGGGCTCGAACCGGGCCAGCGCCGGTCCCACCTGCCGCAGCTCCTGATAGGGGATGTCCTCGGGCACATGGGCCAGCAGCGGCTCGGCGATGGGCCGCATGATGCAGGCCTCGTAGCCGAAGGCGGTGTCCAGCTTCACGTCCGCCTTGTTCTTATAGGGCGAGATGTTGCGGATCTCCCCGTGGCGCACGTTCTCCCACATGCGCATGGTCTCCTCCGGGTCCGCGCCCCGGAAGAGATAGTCCCGTGTCACCCGCCGGGTCAGCCGCAGCCAGGTGCCCTTGAAGGCGTACTCCCCCGCGTCGTCCACGATGTTGGAGCGGGCGCTCACATAGAGCTTGAAGGCCTCCGGGTGCACGTCGGTGATGGAGGTGTTCAGCGCGTGGATGCCCTCGAAGATGGCCACCTCGTTCTTCCCCAGGCGCAGGGACTGGCTGGGCTCGATGCAGCGCATCTGCCGGGCGAACTCATACCGGGGCACAAAGATGCGCTCCCCCCGGCTGAGCAGGGAGAAGTGCTCGTTGAGCAGCTCCATATCCATGCACAGCGGGCTCTCCAGATCCGGCTCCCCCTCGGGCGTGCGGGGCACGGTCTCGGGGCGGACGGTCCGGAAGTAGTTGTCCATGGAGATGCTGTGGCTCGTCACGCCCCGGCGGCTGAGCTCGTCGCGGATCTTCATGGCCGTGGTGGTCTTACCGCTGCCGGAGGGGCCGGAGAGCAGCACGATGGGGCTGCGGGACAGGTTGGCGATGATCTTCTCCGCCGTGTCGGCGATGCGCTCGTTGTAGAGCCGGTCGCACTCGGCGATGAAGCCCGCCGGGTCGTCCGCCGCCGCCCGGTTGATCTGTTCCAGGTTAAATGCCATCTTTTTCCATCCTTTCTATGTATTCCTTCGGGTATTTGGGGTTGATATGCCGCCGGACGGACCCGTCCGGGCCGGTCAGCTTGGTGGAGCCGCCCGCGCCCATGGCCAGCACGGGGCACAGCTCCTCCATCATGATGATGTTGTAGAGGCTCCCGGTGCCGGGCTTTGCCCAGCCCACGTTCTCAAAGCCGCCGGACATATACTTCTGCCGGTAAAGATAATACGGCCGGTATCCCGCCGCGGCCAGCCGCTCGCCGGCATAGTCCACCATCCGGCCCACCGCCGCGCCGTCCGGCAGGTCCGCCCGGTTTTGGCTGAGGTAGGAGCCGTTCTTGATGGCCAGGGTGTGGACGGTGACGTTCTCCGGCGCCAGGTCCAGCACGGTCTCCACCGTCCGGGCAAAGCCCTCGGGCGTATCCTTGGGCAGCCCCGCGATCAGGTCCATGTTGACCTGGAAGCCGCCCGCCGCCCGGACCAGCGCCAGCGCGCCCAGCACGTCTTTGGCCGTATGGGCCCGGCCGATGGCCGCCAGCACCTCGTCGGACATGGTCTGGGGGTTGACCGACACGCGCCCCACGCCGTGGGCGCGCAGCACCGCCAGCTTCTCCGCCGTGATGGTGTCCGGCCGGCCGGCCTCCACGGTGTACTCCCGCAGGGCGGCCAGATCGAAGTTCTCCTCCAGCGTCCGGCACAGACCGTCCAGCTGTTCCGCCGTCAGGGTGGTGGGCGTCCCGCCGCCGAAATACAGGGCCGCCGGCCGCTGTCCCGCGGCACGCGCCCGCTCGCCGGTCCGGCGGATCTCCCCGCGCAGGGCGTCCAGATAGGGCCCCACCAGCTTGGCGTTCGCCCCCACCGCGCTGGAGATGAATGAGCAGTAAGCGCACCGGGTGGGACAGAAGGGGATGCCCACGTACAGGCCGATGTCCCCCGGCGCCAGGGACGCCTTTGCGTCCATGGACGCCCTCGCGGTGGCCTCGCACAGCGCCGCCCGGCCCATGTCCACGTCAAAGTCCCGGGCGAAGTCCGCCGCAGTCCGCCCCTCAGCCAGATACCGGGCCATGAGCTTGCCCGGCTTGACCCCCGTCAGGGAGCCCCACACGGGCCGCGCCGTCCCGGAGGCCAGGGCCGCCCGGTAAAAGCTCAGCTTCACCGCCTGCTGCTCCATGCGCGCCCGGTCCCGCTCCGAAGCGGCGGGGCCGATCTCCGCCCGCCCCTCGAAGAGCGCGCCGTCCCGGACCAGGCGGCACACCGCCCCGCCGCTCTCCAGCGCCAGCTCCGCCCGGTCCCCGGCCGGGTCCCCCGCCGGATACACGGGCCGCGACTGCGGGAACAGGGTCAGGAGCATCTGCTCCGCGGCGTATTTATAGTTGTGTCCTATGAGATAGAGGTCCATCTTGCTTCCCCTTGACAGCGCGGCCGGGCGTGTGATTAAATAATAGAGCATCCGTTCTAACGGGAGTATAGCACAGTTTTTCTCATTCTGCATCAGTTTTCACACGCGACGGGAGACATACCATTGAACACAGATATCGTCATCATAGGCGCGGGCCCCTCCGGCATCTTCACCGCCATCGAGATGCTCCGCCTGGGCAGCAAAAAGAAGATCACCATCGTGGAGAAAGGCAGGAGCGTGGAGGACCGGCGCTGCCCCAAGGCCCAGACGGGCCGGTGCATGAACTGCCAGCCCTACTGCGCCATCACCACCGGTTTCTCCGGCGCGGGCGCCTTTTCCGACGGCAAGCTCAGCCTCAGCTGCGAGGTGGGCGGGGAGCTGCCCCAGCTCATCGGCGCGAAGCTGGCCCAGGAGACCATCGAATACGCCGACCGGATCTATCTGGAGTTCGGCGCGGACAGGCATGTGGAGGGCCAGGAGGAGACCGAGGAGGTCAAGCGCATCCGCACCCGTGCCATCCGGGCGGGGCTGAAGCTGGTCAGCTGCCCCATCCGCCACATGGGCACCGAGCGGGCCCAGCAGATCTATACCGACATCGAGCACTGGCTGCTGGACCGGGGCGTGGAGATCCTGTTCGGCACCGAGTGCACGGGCCTGCTGGTGGAGGGCGGCCGCTGCCGGGGCGTCACCTGCTCCGACGGCCGGCAGGACTTCACCATCCACGCCGCCGAGACCGTGGTGGCCACCGGCCGGCGCGGTGCGGACTGGCTGGAGGGCATGTGCTCCACCTACGGCATCGACCACGTGCCCAGCACTGTGGACATCGGCGTGCGGGTGGAGGTGCGCAACGAGGTCATGGACACGGTGAACCGGACCCTCTATGAGTCCAAGCTCATCGGCTATCCGGCCCCCTTCAAGAACAAGGTCCGCACCTTCTGCCAGAACCCCGGCGGCTTCGTGGCCCAGGAGAACTACGACAACGGCCTTGCGGTGGTCAACGGCCACTCCTATAAGGAGCTGAAGAGCGAGAACACCAACCTGGCCATCCTCTGCTCCCACAACTTCTCCGTGCCCTTCAACCAGCCCATCGCCTACGCCCAGAAGGTAGGCGAGCTGACCAACATGCTGGCCAACGGCCAGCTTCTCGTCCAGCGCTTCGGCGACATCCTGGACGGCAAGCGCACCTGGCAGAAGGAGCTGGACCGGTCCAACGTCCGCCCCACCCTGCCCGACGCGGTGGCCGGCGACATCACCGCCGCCATGCCCTACCGGGCCATGCTGAACATCATCAACTTCATCAAGGCCATGGACCAGGTGGTCCCCGGTTTCGCCGCCTATGAGACGCTGCTGTATTCCCCGGAGCTGAAGTTCTACTCCAACCGCATCCGCATGGATGAGAGCTTCAACACCAACGTGGCGGGGCTGCACTGTCTGGGCGACAGCTCCGGCTGGACCAGGGGGCTGATGATGAGCTCGGTCATGGGCGTGCTCATGGGCCGCCGGCTGGCATAGGCCGGGCCGGACCGTACATACTGTATTCAATTTGATCGAACGGGAGGATCAACATGGCAAGCAACGTTTATTTCACCAAGGACCTGACCCCCCAGGGGGCGCTGCGGCTGTATGACGCGCTGGGCATCGACCTGCCCGGTAAGGTGGCCGTCAAGCTCCACTCCGGCGAGGTGGGCAACCAGAACTATCTGCGGCCGGAATTCTGCAAGCCCATCGTAGAGCGTGTGGGCGGCACCGTGGTGGAGTGCAACACCGCCTATGACGGCGGCCGCAACACCACCGAGAAGCACTGGAAGACTATGGATCTGCACGGCTGGAGCCGCACCTTCACCGTGGACATCCTGGACGCGGAGGGCCCGGACAAGGTCCTGGACATCCCCGACGGCGTCCAGATCAAGAAGAATTATGTGGGCAAGCACATCGACAACTATGACTCCGTCCTGGTGTTCAGCCACTTCAAGGGCCACCCCATGGGCGGCTTCGGCGGCGCGCTCAAGCAGCTGTCCATCGGCTTCGCCTCCTCCTACGGCAAGCAGTATATCCACGGCGCGGGAGATATGGACGCCTTCTGGACCAGCGACCACGACAGCTTCCTCCGCTCCATGGCCGACGCGGCCAGCAGCGTGGTGAAGCTCTTCCCCGGCAGGATCGCCTATATCAGCGTGATGAAGAACCTCTCCGTGGACTGCGACTGCTGCGAGGTGGCCGAGGACCCCTGCATGGCGGACATCGGCATCCTGGCCAGCCTGGACCCGGTGGCCATCGACCAGGCCTGCCTGGACATCGTCCGGGCGTCCAAGGACCCCGGCCGGGACCACCTGCTGGAGCGCATCGACTCGCGGCACGGCTCTCTCACCGTGGACGCTGCCGCCGCGCTGGGCATCGGCTCCAAGGAATACCAGCTCATCGAGATGTAACGGCCCCGCAAAGCGGAAAAAGCAGCAGAAGAGGGACGGAAACCGTCCCTCTTCTGCTGCTTTTATAAAGGATATTGTTATTTCAGAGACGCCTTGGCCTTCTCCACCAGAGCGGTGAACGCGGCGGGATCGTTGATCGCGGTCTCGGAGAGCATCTTCCGGTTCATCTGGATGCCGGCCAGCTTCAGGCCGTGCATGAACTGGGAGTAGTTGATGCCGTTGAGCTTGCAGCCGGCGCTGATACGGGCGATCCAGAGCTGCCGGAAATCGCGCTTGCGCTGCTTGCGGCCCACATAGGCGTAACGCAGGCTCTTCATCACGGCCTGGTTGGCCATCTTATAGTGACGGGACTTGCTGCCCCAATAACCCTTGGCCATGCCGAGGATCTTATTTCTTCTCTTGCGCGTCATCATCGCGCCCTTGATACGTGCCATCTTTCGTTATCCTCCTTATTTGTACGGGATCATGCGCTTGACAGTCGCGGCGTTGGTGCTGTCGGCGTAGGCGCCCTTGCGCAGGCCGCGCTTACGCTTGGTGGTCTTGCCATGGCCGTTGAGCAGATGGCTCTTGAAGGCGTGAGCACGCTTGACCTTGCCATTCTTGGTCAAGGAGAAACGCTTCTTAGAAGCGCTGTGGGTCTTCAGTTTCGGCATTTCAGTTCGTCTCCTTTGATTTTTCTTGCTTGGGCTGTTTCTTTTGGGGGGTCTGGGCCTTCGGCGAGAGGAACTCCGTCATCAGGCGGCCCTCCAGCTTCGCGCCCTTGTCTACCTTGGCGATCTCGGAGCACTCGGCGGCATAGCGTTCCAGCAGCTGCTTTCCCAGCTCGGTGTGCGCCATCTCACGGCCGCGGAAACGGACCGTGACCTTCAGGCGGTCACCGTCAGCCAGGAATTTTTGGCCGCTGCGAAGCTTGACCAAGAAGTCGTTCTCGCCGATGGACGGCGACATACGGATCTCCTTGACCTCAATGACGTGCTGGTTCTTCTTTGCCTCTTTCTCCCTCTTGGACTGCTCGAAGCGGTATTTGCCATAGTCCATGATCTTGCACACCGGCGGCTTGGCCGCGGGCGAGATCATCACCAGGTCGTATTCCCGCTCCTGGGCGATCCGGAGGGCTTCCTCCGAGGACATGATCCCCAGCTGCTCTCCATCGTCCCCGATCAGGCGTACCTGCGGTTCCCGGATGTCCTCATTGAGAGGATGAGTCATGTTCGCTATTGCCAGAGCACCTCCCTGTCTTTGATCGACGAAAAAGCGCGGATACAGGTCGTATCCGCGCAAAAACTGCTCTCGGTAAGAGAAAGGTCTTGCTGCCGCGGCGCGCTCCAAAGGCGGCCGGGCGAGGACGGATACCGCTGCGTCCTGCTTCATGCCCAAATAATATACCAGCCCCGCCGGGCTTTGTCAAGTCTATTTTTCCCGCGGGCGGGCAAAGCTACCGGTATGACATCCACGGAACTTCTGGCCGCCTTTTTGCTGGGCGGCGCCGCCTATGGGATCGTGGAGCTGGCCTGGCGGGGCAGGACCCACTGGACCATGGTCCTGACCGGCGGGGCGTGCTTCACGTTCATGTATCTGGCGGCGGCAGGCTCCCTGCCGCCCCTGGTCCGGTATGCCCTGTGCGCCGCGGTGATCACAGCGGCGGAGCTGCTGGTAGGGGCGGTGGTGAACCTGCGTCTGGGCTGGGGCGTGTGGGACTACTCCGACCGGCCCTTCAACCTCTACGGCCAGATCTGCGCCGGATACACGCTGCTGTGGCTGCTGCTGAGCATACCGGGGTGCGCCCTGGCCCGGCTGCTGCGGGTCTTAATACGCGGCGGGGGGCTCTGAGGCGGGCTGGCCGCCCTGCTCCATCTCCTGGACCAGCTTCACGATGCGGCTGGTGCCCAGACGGTCCGCGCCCAGGCGGATCATGTCCTCCGCGTCCTGGAGGGTCTTGATGCCGCCGGCGGCCTTCACCTTCACATGGGGGCCGCAATGGCTGCGCAGCAGCTCCACGTCCTCCCGGGTGGCGCCGCCGGTGGAGAAGCCGGTGGAGGTCTTGATGTAGTCCGCGCCGGAGCTGGACACGATCTCGCACAGCTTGATCTTCTCCTCCTGGGTGAGCAGGCAGGTCTCGATGATGACCTTGAGGATGTAGCCCGCGGTGGCGTCCCGGACGGCCGTGATCTCCCGCAGCACATCGTCCCAGCACTGGTCCTTCACCATGGCCAGGTTGATGACCATGTCGATCTCCGCCGCGCCGGCGGCGATGGCGTCACGGGCCTCCTGGACCTTGATGGCGGTGGTGTTGTAGCCGTTGGGGAAGCCGATGACCGTGCAGATGGGCAGCTTTCCGCCCACATAGCGCCGCGCGCCGGACACATGGCAGGGCGGGATGCACACCGAGGCCACGCCGTAGTGGATGCCCTCGTCGCAGAGCGCGCGGATCTCCCGCATGGTGGCGTCCTGCCGCAGCAGGGTATGGTCGCAGCGGCTGAGTATCTCCTTCAGTTCCATAGTCGTTCCTCCTGAGGCGGCGCGAGAGCGCCGCATGTTGTGACCGCATTCATTTCATATCCCAAGACGCCCGCTCATAAGTTTGACCATCAATACTTGTGAGGTGCGTCAAATGGACGAGGTCTTTGCCACCAACCGGGCGGAGCTGTGCGGCGCTGTCGTCGCGCCGCCCGTTTTTTCCCATGAGAGCCGGGGCATCCGGTTTTTCACGTTCCCCCTGCGGACCCGCCGGCTCAGCGGCACGGCGGACACCGTGAACATCGTGGTGCGGGAGGCACTGCTGCCGCCGGAGGGCCTGCCGGAGGGCATGCTCCGCGTGGAGGGGGAGCTGCGCTCGTTCAACAACCGCTCCGGCGTGGGCAACCGGCTGGTGCTGACCATTTTCGCCAGGGAGCTGTCCCCCGCCGAGGGGCCGGACGAGAACCGGATCGTGCTCACCGGCACGGTCTGCAAGCAGCCCACCCTGCGCCTGACGCCCATGGGCCGGGAGATCTGCGACATCATCCTGGCGGTCTCCCGCCGCTACCGGCGCAGCGATTATATCCCGGTCATCGCTTGGGGCCAGCAGGCCCGGGACACCGCCGAGGCCGCCGTGGGGACCCAGCTGGTGGTCCGGGGCCGGCTCCAGAGCCGGGCCTATACCAAGGTCATCGACGGGGAGAGTTTCCAGCGGCTGGCCTATGAGGTCTCCGCCGCCGACATCTTCCCCATCTGAGTTTATTATTTTATTATATTATCTCCCCCCTGTCAATTGTTGAAAAAACGTCCCGGATGGTTTATGATAGATTTAGAAGTTTTTACGAAAAAAACGTTTTTTCCGGGGAGGGACCTCCATGAGCGCATTGAACGACTGTACATACCGGGCCCAGGAGTTCCTCGGCAGCCATCAGGCCGGGGACAGCACCATCTTCCGGGTATGGGCTCCCAACGCCCAGGCCGTGTCCGTGGTAGGCGACTTCAACTATTGGGACGCCTCCGCCGCGCCCATGACCAGGGATTGGGAGGGCTACTGGACGGCGGAGGTGAGCGGCGCCCGGCAGGGCCAGGTCTACAAGTACGCCGTCACCGGCCCGGACGGCCGGCGGGTGCTGAAGGCGGACCCCTTCGCCCTGCACGCCGAGACCGGCCCCGCCACCGGCTCCAAGCTCTGGAGCCTGGAGGGCTACCAGTGGGGCGACGGGGCGTGGATGCGCGAGCGGATGAAGCGCGACGTACATACGCTGCCCATGAACATCTACGAGATGCATCTGGGCTCCTGGCGGCTGTCCTCCGGGGAGACGTTCCCCAACTATAAAAACATCGCGCCCGTCCTGGCGGACTACTGCCGTGAGATGGGCTATACCCATGTGGAGCTGCTGCCCATCACCGAGTACCCCTTCGAGGGCAGCTGGGGCTATCAGGTGACGGGCTATTTCGCCCCCACCAGCCGCTATGGCACGCCCCAGGACTTCATGGCCTTCGTGGACACCCTCCACCAGGCCGGCATCGGCGTGATCATCGACTGGGTGGCCGCCCACTTCCCCAGGGACGAGCACGGTCTGGCCCGCTTCGACGGCACGCCCCTCTTTGAGTATTCGGACCCCCGGCTGGGGGAGCATCCCGAGTGGGGGACGCTGGTGTTCGATTACGCCAGTCCCGACGTGCGGGGCTTCCTCATCAGCTCGGCGCTGTTCTTCCTGGAGCAGTACCATGTGGACGGGCTGCGGTGCGACGCGGTCAGCTCCATGATCTACCTGGACTACGGCCGCAAGCCGGGCCAGTGGGTGCCCAACGCCGACGGCGGCAACATCAACTACGACGCCATATCCTTCTGGCAGCAGCTGAACGGCGCGGTGGCGGCCCGGTGCCCCGGCGCCTTCACCGTGGCGGAGGAGGCCACCGCCTATCCCGGCATCACCGCCTCCGTGAAGGACGGCGGTCTGGGCTTCACCTTCAAGTGGGACATGGGCTTCATGCACGACACCATCGACTATTTCAAGCTGGACCCGGTCTACCGCCAGTACCACCACGACAAGCTGACCTTCTCCATGATGTACGCTTTCTCCGAGCGGTACATCCTGGCCTACTCCCATGACGAGGTGGTCCACGGCAAGTGCTCCATGGTCCAGAAGATGGCAGGCCTCTATGAGGACAAGTTCGCCACTCTCCGGGCCCTGTACGGCTACCAGTTCGCCCACCCGGGCAAGAAGCTCACCTTCATGGGCAGCGAGTTTGCCCAGTTCATCGAGTGGAACTACCACCAGGAGCTGGACTGGCTGTTGCTCCTGTATCCCAAGCACAAGAAGATGCAGGACTGGTCCGCGGCGCTGGGGAAGGTCTATCTGGATCACCCGGCCCTGTGGCAGATCGAGGACAGCTGGGACGGCTTCACCTGGCTGAACGCCGACGACCGGGAGCACAGCGCCATCGCCTTCATCCGCTGGCCCAAAGACAAAAAGAAGGCCAAGCCGGTGGTATGCGTGTGCAACTTCACGCCCATGTACTGCGACGATTTCGTCATCGGTCTGCCCGCGGCGGGAAAGCTCGTCCCCATCCTCAACTCCGACGAGCCCCGCTTCGGCGGATGGGGCTGCCTGCTGCCTGAGATCAAATACGAGGCCGAGGGCTTCCGGGAGTTCACCCACCGGGCCCATCTGGCTCTGCCGCCGCTGTCGGCGCAATACTTTGCATTCGAGGAGGAAAAGAACCATGGGAACAGAGCAACTGCGAGAGAGCCTGGCCGCGCTGGCGGCAGAAAAGGGTCTGGACCGTCCGGCAAGGATCCTTCTGGCGGCGTCTGAGTGCGCCCCGCTGGCCAAGACCGGCGGCCTGGCCGATGTGGTGGGCACCCTGCCCAAGTATCTGAACGCCCTGGGCATGGACGCGCGGGTCATGGTCCCCTATCACAGCGTCATCAAGCAGAAATACGGCGACCGGGTGGAATACCTTTTCAGCTTCTATGTGTCCATGGGCTGGCGCAGCAAATTCGTGGGCGTGAACAGGCTGGAGCTGGACGGGGTCTGCATCTGGCTCATCGAGAACGACGAGTATTTCGGCGGGCCCATCTATCTGCCCGACCGGGAGGGAGAGCAGTACGCCTTCTTCACCCGGGCCGTGCTGGAGAGCCTGTTCCGGCTGGACTTCATCCCCGACGTGATCCACTGCAACGACTGGCACACCGGCATGCTGCCGCTGCTGCTCAAGACCCAGTACATAGACACCGCTCTGGGCGGCGCCAAGACCATCCTCACCATCCACAACATCGCCTACCAGGGACTGTGCAAGTTCGACTTCGTGCAGGACTATCTGGGCGTGCCCGACGGCTGTCTGGGGCTCATGGAGCGCTACGGCATGGCCTCCTTCCTGAAGGCGGGCTGCGTCATGGCCGACCGGGTGAACACCGTCAGCCCCTCCTATGCCCAGGAGATGTGCACCTGGGAATACGGCGAGGGCCTGGACGGGGTCCTCCGGCTGCGGGGCGACGCCTCCGGCATCGTCAACGGCATCGACCGGTCCGTCTGGGACCCGGCCACGGACCCCAGGATCCCCGCCAATTTCTCCCGGGCCGACATGGGCGGCAAGGCCGCCTGCAAGGCTGCGCTCATGGAAGAGACCGGCCTTGAGGTGCAGCTGGGCAGGCCCCTCATCGGCATGGTGACCCGCCTGGCGGAGCAGAAGGGGCTGGAGCTGGTCATGGGCGCCATGGATCAGCTTCTGTGGGACAACGACTGCGCCTTCGTGCTGCTGGGCAACGGCAACAAGAAGTATGAGAACTGGCTCCGGGGCCTGGAACAGCGCCACCCCGGCCGGGCCTGCGCCTGGATCGGCTACGACGACGATCTGAGCCACCACATCTACGCCGGCTGCGACTTCTTCCTCATGCCCTCCCGGTTCGAGCCCTGCGGCATCAGCCAGCTGATCGCCATGGCCTACGGCACCCTTCCCATCGTCCGGGAGACCGGCGGGCTGCGGGACACGGTGCGGCCCTACAACCAATACACCGGCGAGGGCACCGGCTTCACCTTCTCCCGGATGGACGCCCCCGACATGGCCGACGCGGTGCGCCGGGCCCTGGCCGCCTATCCCGATCCCGCCGTCATGGACGGGCTCATCACCCAGGCCATGGCCGTGGACTACAGCTGCGACAACTGGGCCTATGAATACGGCCAGCTGTACCTCAGCATGCTGTGAGGCCATGACCTGCGTGACGAAAAAACTGGTCAACGACTGCGGCACGTTCCTGACGGACAGTTCCGGCGTGCTGCTGGATTTCATCCGGGACGAGCGCAACGCCGACCCGGACGCCCCGGACGACAGCGCCCGGATGCTCGACCTGATCATCCCCGAGGGCGTGAAGGTCCTGGGAGAGGACGCCTTCCGGGACTGCGCGGTGCTGCGCTCCTTCTCTCTGCCCCGGTCCCTGCTGATCCTGGGCACAGGCTACGGCTGCGCCTTTGCCGGCAGCCAGCTGCCGGACGTGACCATCCCCGACACCTTGGATACCCTGGGCACCTATGCCTTCGGCTGCAGCGCCATCCGCTCCCTCCACCTGCCCCGGGAGGAGAAATGGCCCTATGCCCGGCAGTTCAAGAGCGCCTCCATCGGCACGCTCCATCTCGCCAGCCGCTACCGGGTGGAGAGCGACTATACCGATCCCGCCATGCACATCGGCGGTGCCGGCTATCTGTGGAGCCTCGTCTGCAACAACGTGCGCATCGGCGCCATCGAATGGTACGACTGACATCCCGGTCCCCATCGCCTCCCTGACCCCGGTCAGGGAGGTTTTTTGTTTTTGGGCGCGACCGGCGGCGTTTTTTGGGCAGTATAAGGGTGAGGGCCCTAAGACGACCGACACGGAGGTGAGACACATGGACGATGGCGCGATCATCGCGCTGTACCTGGCCCGCTCGGAGCGGGCGCTGGCGGAGACCGACGCCAAATACGGCCGGTACTGCCGGACCGTGGCCGCCAACATCCTGCCCGACGGCCGGGACGCGGAGGAAGCCGTCAGCGACGCCTGGATGGCCGCCTGGGGCTCCATCCCGCCCCATGCGCCGGAGAACCTGGGGACCTATCTTGCCAAGCTCACCCGCCGAGCGGCGATGAAGCGCTGGCGGGCAAAAGACGCCCAGAAGCGGGGCGGCGGCCAGGCCGAGGCGGCCCTGGAGGAACTGGCGGAGGCGCTGCCCGGCGGGACCGACCCGGCGCAGGCCGCCGAGGGCAAGGCGCTGACCGAGTGCTTGGGCCGGTTTTTGGCCACGCTGCCGGACACGGAGCGGCGGGTATTCCTGCGCCGGTACTGGTATCTGGACGGCATCGGGGCCATCTGCTCGCGGTTCGGATTTTCCCAGAGCAAGGTCAAGTCCATGCTGGCCCGCACCCGCAAAAAGCTGCTGGACCACCTGAAAAAGGAGGATTTTTTATGAACGCTGAACAGATCCTGGACGCCCTGGGAGACGTGAAGGATAGCTATATCGCCGACGCGGAAAAGCCCGTCCGCCGCCGCACTGTGCGCTGGGCGGGCATGATGGCCGCGGTACTGGCCCTCGCCCTGGCGCTGGCCATCCCCGCGGCGGCCTGTACCGACACGGGCTACGCCATTCTGTATGCCCTGTCCCCCGCCGCCGCCCAGGCCCTCAAGCCTGTGAACGAAAGCTGCGAGGCCAGCGGCGTGCGCATGACCGTGGACAGCGCCGTCATCCAGGACAACGCCGCCTATATCCGCATCGCCCTGACGGACCTGGAGGGGGACCTTTTTGACGGCACCATCGACCTGTGCGACAGCTATGACATCAAAAAGGGCTTCGACGCCTCCGTCGTGGGCGGTACCTGCGCGCTGGAGAGCTACGATGAGGATACCCGCACCGCCGTCTTTCTCACCCAGCTGGCCCCTCTGGACGGCACCGTCATCCAGACCGGCAAGGTGACGTTCCGTCTCCGGGAGTTTTCCGGCCACGCGACACAGCAGGACGGCCCCATCCGGGGCGTTGACCTGGCCGACGTGGGCGAGGCGGCCGACACCGTGTCTATGGAGGCGTCCTTCTTCAACTTCAACGCAGACAAGGAGCAGTTCACCGACCGCACCATAAACTGCCTGCCGCTCGGCGAGCCCATCACGGAGATATGCCCCGGCGCGGAGGTGACCGGCCTCGGCTGGATCGACGGCATGCTCCATGTGCAGGTACGCACCGGTCAGGGGACCCGCGGCATCGTGTATCTCGCCGACACGCCGGAGGACGGGATGGACGAGAGCGACATCTTCAACTGGGCCCGGAGCCCCAGCACTGTCGAGGACCACGGGACGTGCTGGGAGGACTTCATCTTCGACATCACCCCGGACGAGGCGGCGGCGCTGACCCTCTGCGGCTGGTTCGTGATGCAGAGCGAACCGGTCCGGGGCCCCTGGGAGGTCACCTTCAGACTGGCGTGAGGGCCGGGACGGACAAACTGTATATCACCGCGAAAAGCCCCCGGGAAGCCGGGGGCTTTTTGGCAATATTCCCTCTTGTTCGGCGGCATACCGATGGTGTAAAATACTTGCGCAAAACACCGAAAGGATGAGTCCATGCCTGCCCTTTACTATGCCGACGCCCTGAAGCTGGGCCAGAAAGAGTTCCGCCGCTGCACCGCGGCGGGCGAATATCCTTATCCCACCGTCCTGGAGGACTTCGTGCCGGCGGAGCGGTTCTCTGGCGGCCAGGACCTGGGCCTGATCCAAGTGCCCCTGGAGCTGGTGACCGGTACCCGGACCGCCGGGCGCACCAACGCCTTCGCCCGCAACTTCATGCCCTTGATGGAGCCGGAGTCCGAATTCGCCGTCAAGTGGCAGGCGCTGTGCGCCTCCCACCTGGAAGAGGGCATCCGGGAGCCGGTGAAAATGTATGAATACCTGAACCGCTACTATGTCCAAGAGGGCAACAAGCGGGTCAGCGTGCTGAAATTCTTCGACGCGGACTCCATCGACGCCCAGGTGATCCGCATCCTGCCGGAGGACCGCACCACCCCCGAGGCGGCGCTCTATTTTGAGCTGGTGGAGTTCACCCGCCTGAGCCGGGTGAACTATATCGAATTCACCAAGCCCGGCGGCTATGCCCGGCTCCAGCAGCTGATGGGCAAGGACGTCAACGAGCTGTGGTCCGACGAGGACCGGCGGGGCTTCCACAGCGCCTATTACTTCTTCCGCCGGGCCTATGAGGCCAAGGGCGGCGCCCGGCTGAACCTGACTGTGGCGGACGCCATGCTCACGTATATGGAGGTTTACGGCTACGGCGACCTGCTCCACAAGACCGAGGCCGAGATCAAGCGCTCCGTCGCCCAGGTCTGGGAGGAGATCGCCCTGCGCCAGGAGCGCTCGCCCATCGATCTGAAGCTGGACCCGGAGACGCGTCCCGAGGGGCTGCTGTCCCGGGTGCTGCCCAAGAGCGAGCCCAAGGCGCTGAAGGCCGCCTTCATCCACGACAAGAACCCGGCTCTGTCCGGCTGGACCTACGGCCACGAGCTGGGCCGGGAGCATGTCCAGCGGGTCTTTGGCGGCCAGATCGAGACCGCCGCCTACTTCAACGCCCTGGACGCGGACCCCCGCGAGGTGATCGAGCAGGCTGTGGCAGACGGCTGCTCCGTGATCTTCACCACCTCCCCCCGGCTCATGCCCGCCAGCCTCCGGGCGGCGGTGGATCACCCCAAGGTGACCATCCTCAACTGCT
>CANQIO010000043.1 GCA_947624065.1 uncultured Oscillospiraceae bacterium
AACAAAAAGCAGCAGCAGTCCCTGCTGGATTTCATCGAGAACGGCAAGATCACCCTCATCGCCTCCACCACGGAGAATCCCTATTTCTGCGTGTTCAACGCCATCTTGTCCCGGAGCACGGTGTTCGAGTTCAAGCAGCTGACCCCCGCGGACGTGAAAAAGGCCATGGAGCGGGTGCTGCGGCTGCTGCAGGAGCGGGACGGTTCTTCCATCGCCTGCGAGGACGGGGTGCTGGATTACATCGCCTCCGCCTGCGGCGGCGACGCCAGAAAGAGCCTCAACACTCTGGAGCTTCTCTATTCCACCGCCCCCGTGGGAAAGTCCGGCATGACGTTCACCATGGCGGACTCCCGGGCCGTCACCCAGCGCAGCGCCATGCGCTACGACCGGGACGGGGACGAGCATTTCGACATCCTCTCGGCGCTGATGAAGTCCATGCGGGGCTCGGACCCGGACGCGGCGCTGCACTATCTGGCCCGGTTTTTGGAGACGGGGGACCTGTTGGGCGCCTGCCGGCGCATCCTGTGCTCCGCCAGCGAGGACATCGGCCTGGCCTATCCCATGGCGGTGCCCATCGTGAAAGCCTGCGTGGACTCCGCCTTACAGCTGGGCCTGCCCGAGGCGCGGCTGCCCCTGGCCGAGGCGGTCATTTTTCTCGCCACCTGCCCCAAATCCAACACTGGGTGTCTGGCCATCGACGCGGCCATCGCCGACGTGAAGGCCGGCAAGGCAGGCCCCATCCCCCGGGAGCTGCAAAACGTCCACGCCGACGGCGCGGGCTTCGAGCGGGAGCAGGGCTATCTCTACCCCCATGACTTCCCCAACCGCTGGGTGGCCCAGCAGTACCTGCCCGACAGCCTCAAGGACGCCCATTACTACGAATACGGCGACAACAAGACCGAGCAGGCCGCCAAAAAATACTGGGACCTGATCAAGGGGCAGGGTTAAAGCACGCGCCCCTTGGCCGTGGCGATGATCTCCCGCGCCCGCAGCGCCTGGTCCGCCCGGACGTTCAGCGTCAGCCGGGCATGGCCGGCATGGGCCGCGCCCCGCTCCATCACGGCGCGGGACCCCAGCACCGCCGCGTACATCTCTCCGGGCGGTATGCTCTCCGCCGGCAGCATCCCCGCCGCAGGCGCTCTGCCCAGCAGCGGCATGTCGCTCTTGGCCCGCCGGTCCGGCGCCCGCAGCTCCGTGATGGAATACTCGATGCCGCCCCGCCGCAGGCGCATCAGGGCCAGATCGGCCCCCTCCCTGTCGTCGAACACCGCCGTGATCTCGGCTGTCATATCTACCACCTCATGGGATAGCTTTCCCCAAGAACGGAGGATGATACCATGCGTTATGAAGGCGACATCTACCGCCCCCCAGGGGAGTGGAAAAGCTATCTGCTGCAGTGCACCGTGGGCTGTTCCCACAATACCTGCACCTTCTGCTCCATGTACAAATCCAAGCGCTATCATGTCCGGCCCCTGGCCGACGTGCTGGAGGACATCCGGATGGCCGCCGGGACCTGGTATCGGAACACGGAGACCGTCTTTCTCTGCGACGGCGACGCCATCGACCTGCCGGTGGACTATCTGCTGGCGGTGCTGGACGCCCTCTACAAGAGCTTTCCCCATCTGCGCCGGGTGACCACCTATGCCGGGCCGCTGTCCACGCTGCGCAAGAGCCCCGACCAGCTCCGCATCATCCGGGAGGCGGGCCTGCAGCGGGCGTATCTGGGGGTGGAGACCGGCGACGACGCGCTGCTGCGCCGCGTGAAAAAGGGCGTGGGCGCGGAGGGGATGCTCCGGGCCGGCCAGAGCCTGGTGGAGGCGGGATTCGACCTGTGGACCATCGTCATCACCGGCCTGGAGGGCGCGGGGCGCGGGGCCCTGGAGCGCAACGCCTCTCTCACCGCGAAGATGATCAACGAGATGCGTCCCAAGCACCTGTCCTCCATGACCCTGATGGCCATCGAGGGCACGCCCCTCTATGAGCAGGTGCGGCGAGGGGAGCTGAAGCTCCAGACTCCCTTCGAGAGCCTGCTGGAGGTCCGGCAACTTGTCAGCCAGATCCAGCTGGAAGATCTGCACTACACCTCCAACCACGCCTCCAATTACCTGCCCATCAAGGGCACCCTCACCCGGGACCGGGACGCCATCCTGGCCCAGCTGGACCAGGTGCTGCAAAGCGGGGACCCCGCCCTGCTGCGGGACGACGCCTACCGGAGCCTGTAACTGCCCTGTCCTGCCCCTCGCGCCGCGGCGCGAGGGGCATTCTTTTTGCGAAAAATTATTGACAAACGATAATTTCCGATATATACTGATCGCAGAGATTAAATAAAACGATAATTTTTGGAGGGATATCCATGGAGCGAAAACGCGCGATCCTGCCCCTGGGACTGGTGGCGGCGGGCAGTCTGGCACTGGCGGTGACGGACCGGAGCGGCGGCACGGCTCTGGCGGGGCTGCTGAGCTTCCCCTTCCGGCCTCTGGGCCGGCTGCTGCGGTGGATGAGCCTGTCCGGCGGGGCGGGCAACGCCGCGGCGGTGGGGCTTTTCGGGCTGATCTGCCTGCTGCCGGCGGTCTGGCTGGCGGCGCGGCTGGTGCGGCGCGCGGCCCGATGGGAGGACGTGCTGCTGCCGGTGATGAGCGGCGCGGCATTCGCGGCGCTGTACTGGGCCATCAATCCGGGCCGTGTCCCGGCGAATCTGGGCCCCATCGGCCCGGCCTTCGGCGGGGGCGTGTTCTGGACGCTGGCGGCGGCCTATCTGGCGCTGCGGCTGCTGCGGGGATGCCTCGCGGCGGAGGGCGGCGGACTGCGCCGCTACGCTCGGGGGATGCTGTGGGCGCTGGCGGCGGTGGCGGTATACGGGGCCTTCGGGGCCAGTCCCGGAGGGCTTTTGAACGCCGTCGACGCCGTGCGGGCCGGAAATACCGACGCCTCGGCGCTGGAGCCGACCTATGTGTTTTTGACGCTGCGGTACGCCGTCAGCGCGGCGGCCTATATCCTGGATCTGCTGGCGGTGTTCGCCGGGATGGGCCTGCTGGCCGCCTGGGAGGCCGGGCCCTACTCGGAGGCCGCGGTGGCGGCGGCGGGCGTCCTGTCCCGGCGGTGCGCCCTGGCGCTGCTGTTCTCGGCCGCGGCGGGGGCGGTGCTGGCGGCGGCGCAGCTGCTGTTCATCAAAACGCTGCGCACCGCGTCGGTGACGGTGAGCGTGCCGCTGCTGCCCATGGGGCTGGTCCTGGCCGCCCTGCTGCTGGCCCAGGCCATGGGCGAGGGCAAGGCGCTCAAGGACGACAACGACCTGTTCATCTGAGGGCGCGCCATGGCGATACGGGTATATCTGGACGACGTCCTCCGGGCGCGGGGCATGACCGCCAGGGAGCTGTGCGCCAAGGTGGGGATCACGGAGGCGAACCTCTCCATCCTGCGCAGCGGCAAGGCCAAGGGCATCCGCTTCGGCACGGTCAACCGCATCTGCTACTTTCTGGGGTGCGACGTGGGGGACATTTTGAAATTCGACGGGAACTTGGAGGAAAACGACGATGAATAAGAGACTTTTCGCGGCTCTTGCCTGCCTGGGCCTGCTGCTGGGCTGCGCCGGGTGCCAGCTGGCGGACCCGGAGGCGGCCGAGACGCCGGAGCGCGACCGGCTCATCGGGGCCTATGTCACGCGGGAATATGTGGACCTTTTCGACATTGAGGGCTACCTGGCCGACAACCTTGACTCCCTGTCCGACGACGTGCTCATCTCCGGGGAGGACGCCAGCGCCTATGAGGGCCGGCTCTGGGCCCAGCCGGTGCCCCAGGAGAACGGCAGGCCGGACGACTGGGTGTTCCCCGTGGAGGGAATGGGGCTCTACTGTCCAACCACCGTGAGCGACGTGGAGTCCAGCGTGAGCACCCATATGGACCAGGGGGTGGTCTCCAACGGCGTGCATTACTACGCCACCGACGAGGGCGACCGGGTGGAGCTGGAGTTCTCCCTCTATTACGCCGGCGGGGCGGAGGTAAGCTTTTTCTGCAACCCGGTCTATCAGACCCCGGACGGGCGGGTGTATCTGACCAGCGGCTCGGGCGTCTCCCTGGACGGCTCCGAGATGGAGCCGGGCAACATGTGGTCCGTCACCTTCTCCGACACCGCCTCCGAGACCGAGGACAGCCAGACCACCCAGACCGCCGGCGACCGGGTGGTCTGCCACATCGGGATCATGTTCCCCCCGGAGCGGGTGGACCTGATCCAGCTGGACGGCGACAGCCGGGAGCTGCGCCGGGACGGATATGATGCCGGCGCCATGCCGGAGAGCGTCACGGCGGACCCGGCCTGCGCCAGCGTGCTGGTCCAGACCCATGAGCGAGCCCCCGACGGGACCGCGTCCGTCAGCCGGGAGCTGGTGGAGCTCACCGGGGAAAATGACGCCGTCACCGTGTTCTCCGTCGGGGAGGACGGGCTGTGCGTGCCCCGGGACATCCCGGTGGTTTCCGGGGAGGCGCGGCCATGACAGACGCGGTGAGAGAGGACCTGCAGGCGCTGTGGGACTTCATGCGCCTGGGCATGACGCCCGGCCCGGCGGACGTGATCGCGGCCTTCGGCTGCTATGACGAGCAGATCCCCCTCCGGGCGGCGGAGCTCTGGCATCAGGGGCTGGCCCCCTGGGTGGTGTTCTCCGGCGGCCTGGGCCGGAATACGGAGGGCATCTTCAGCTCCGCCGAGGCGGCCCGGTTCGCCGCCATCGCCGTGCAGGCGGGCCTGCCGGAGCGGGTGATCCTGCTGGAGGACAAGTCGAAAAACTCGGCGGAAAACCTGCTGCTGACCCGCGCGCTGCTGGCGGAGAGAGGCGTCCCCGCCCGGCATATCCTGGCGGTGCACAAGCCTTATATGGAGCGGCGGCTGCTGGCCGCGGCGGCGGTATACTGGCCCGAGGCCCGTTTTACCGTCACCTCCCCCCAGGTGACCGTCGCCGAGCACATCCGCGCCGCCCAGGCGGCGGGCATGACGGAGCGGGGCGTGATCGAGACGGTGGTGGGCGACATCCAGCGGATGGAGCTCTATGCCCAAAAGGGCTGGCAGCGGCCCGTGGACATCCCCCCGGCCGTTCGGGCCGCCTTTGAGCGGCTGAAGGACGCGGGCTACACGGCCCAGCTGGTCAAAACATAAAACACCGCCCGCCGCGTGTTATGCGGCGGGCGGTGATTTTTTTCGTTTTTCTCAGAAGGGACTGATCTCCATGGTGTCGTCGTCGGCGCCCTTTTCGATGGCCCGGATCTGGGCCCAGTAGCCGCCGTTCTCCCCGATCTTCACGAACACCCGCTCCCCCGCCTTGTGGCCCAGGACCGCCTGGCCCACGGGGGACTCCTTGCTGATCAGGCCCTTGGCCGGGTTCTGCCGCAGGGTGGTCACCAGGGTGATGGTCTCCTCCTCGTTCTCGTCCTCCATGAAGAGGGTCACCCGGTCGAACAGCCCCGCCTCGTCGGCCACGGACTTGGCCTCGATGACCACCGCCGAGGCGATCATCCGCTTCAGATAGCGGATGCGGCTCTCGTTCTTGTTCTTGGCCTGCTTGGCGGCCTTGTACTCGAAGTTCTCCGACAGATCCCCGAAGCCCCTGGCCGTCTGCACGTCCTCGATGAGCTTGGGACGCAGCTCCGTCTCCCGGTAATCGATCTCCTCCTGCATCTTGCGGATGTCCACCGCCGTCAGCTCGTCATGCATGCCTATCGCCTCCGGGCATACTTTAGCCCAAACGGGCACAAAAGTCAATCGCCCGATGCGGTCAGGCTTTCCTAACAGGCCGGAATGTGCTATACTGGTCGGCATGGAACAGGACTATCTGACATTCTATACCGCCACGCCCAAATTCACCCACGCCCCCGGTCTGGCGGTGATGGGCGCGCTGATGGCGCGGCTGGGCGACCCCCAGCGGCGTCTCCGGTTCGTGCACATCGCCGGCACCAATGGCAAGGGCTCCTGCGCCGCCATGCTGGACGCCATGCTCCGGGCCGCCGGATACCGCACGGGGCTCTATACCTCCCCGGACCTGACGGGTCCCTGGGAGCGGCTTCGGGTGAATGGAGTTTCCATAACACAAGACGACTTTGCCCGTATCACCG
Organism: uncultured Oscillospiraceae bacterium; assembly: GCA_947624065.1. Classification (GTDB taxonomy): domain Bacteria; phylum Bacillota; class Clostridia; order Oscillospirales; family Oscillospiraceae; genus CAJOIG01. The sequence continues at coordinate 6,100 of CANQIO010000043.1, forward strand.
CCCTTGTCCGGCAGGCGGCCCAGGGGCTGGAGGAGCCCTCCTTCTTCGAAAAGCTCACCGCCGCCGCCTTTGTCTGGTTCGCCGAGCAGCGGTGCGATATCGTGATACTGGAGGTCGGGCTGGGCGGCCGGCTGGACGCCACCAACATCATCGAAACCCCCGCTGTTTCTGTGATCATGCCCATCGGACTGGACCACACGGCGGTGCTGGGAGGCACTGTTTCCGCCATCGCGGCGGAGAAGGCCGGCATCATCAAGCCCGGCTGTCCGGTGGTGTGCGCGCCCCAGGTCCCGGAGGCCGCAGAGGTCATCCAGGACCGGTGCCGGGAGATGGGCGCGGCGCTCCATGAAGTTGACATAACTAAAATCCACCCTCTCTCCCGCTCTCCTGCCGGGCAGCGGTTCTCCTATGGGGGGATGGAGGACATCCATCTGGCGCTGCTGGGGCCGCACCAGCTGGAGAACGCCTGCGCCGCCATCGAGACGGCCCGGCTCCTGGGTCTCTCAGAGGCGGACATCCGGGCGGGACTGGCCGGCGCGGCATGGCCCTGCCGGTTCGAGTACATCCCCGGCCGGCCGGCGTTCATCCTGGATGGGGCCCACAATCCCCACGGGGCGGCGGCCCTGGCGGCGGCGCTGCGGGAGTACTTCCCCGGCCGGCGGCTGCCCATGGTCATGGGCGTCATGGCCGACAAGGACTGGCGGGGCATCCTGGCACTGATGGAGCCGCTGGCGTCGGAGTTCATCTGCCTGACCACCGACGGGCCCAGGGCGCTGCCCGCGCCGGAGCTGGCGGCGGCCATCCGGACGGTCCCCGCCGTGGCGGTGGACAGCATCGACCAGGCCCTGGCGCTGTGCCGGACCCGGGAGGGGGCGGTCTGCGCTTTTGGATCGCTGTACTACATCGGATATTTTCGCGAGCGCATCATGGAGGATCGGCAATGAACATGCAGGAAACGACCGTAGCGGCGTTCACCGAGGCGCTCTCCTCCAAAGCCGCCGTGCCCGGCGGCGGCGGGGCCTCGGCTCTGGCGGGAGCGCTGGGGGCGGCGCTGGGCTCCATGGTGGGCGAGCTGACCCTGGGAAAGCCGAAGTACGCCGCCGTGGAGGCCCGGATGGCCGAACTGACGGCGCGCGCCAAAGCCCTCTCCACGACGCTGCTGGCCAAGGTCGAGGAGGACGCGGCCGCGTTCCTGCCCCTGAGCCGGGCCTACGGTCTCCCCAAGGACGACCCGCACCGGGCGGCCATCATGGAGCGGTGTCTGCGTCTGGCGGCCCTGCCGCCGCTGGAGACAGTGCGGCTGTGCTGCCAGGCCATCGAGCTGATGGAGGGTTTCGCCGCCATGGGCAGCGCTTTGGCAGTGTCCGACGCCGCTACGGGGGCGGCGCTGTGCCGCGGCGCACTGTACGGCGCGGCGGTGAACGTGAAGGTGAACACCAAGGCCATGGCCGACCGGGCCTATGCCGGCCGGATCGACGGCGAGGTGGACCGGCTGACCGCGGAATACGGCCCCCGGGCCGAGAAGGTCTTTGAGACCGTGTATGGGAGGTTCTGCTGATGGCAACGCTTTTGAAGGGCGCGCCTGTGGCCCAGGCGCTGACGGAGCGCACCGCACAGAAGGCCGCCGCGCTGCGAGAGCGCGGTGTGGTCCCCACGCTGGCGATCCTGCGGGTGGGCCAGCGGCCGGAGGATCTGAGCTACGAGCGCGGGGCCATGAAGCGCTGCGACGCGGCGGGCGTGGCCGTCCGGTCCGTGGAGCTGCCCCCGGACGTGTCCCAGGCATCGCTGGAGGCAGCCATCCGGGCATTGAACGAGGACAGCGCCGTGCACGGGATCCTGCTGATGCGGCCCCTGCCCGCGCCGCTGGACGACGAGGCTGCCCGCCAGGTCCTGGCACCTTCCAAGGACGTGGACGGCATCACCGATCTCTCCCTGGCAGGCGTGTTCACCGGCAGCGGCGTGGGGTATCCCCCCTGCACCGCCCAGGCGGTGATCGAGCTGCTGCGGTATTACGATATCCCCATGAAGGGCGCCCGCGCCGTGGTGGCCGGGCGGAGCCTGGTGGTAGGCCGGCCGGCGGCCATGCTCCTGATGGCCCAGGGCGCCACCGTCACCCTCTGCCACAGCGCCACCCAAGACCTGGCTGCCGAGACCCGGCGGGCCGATATCCTGGTGGCCGCCATCGGACGGATAGGCTATTTCGGCGCAGAACACATCGGCCCCGGCGCGGCGGTGGTGGACGTGGGCATCCACGCCGACCCGGACACCGGCAAGCTGCGGGGCGACGTGCGTTTCGAGGAGGCGGAGCCCGTGGCGGGAGCCATCACTCCCGTGCCCGGCGGGCTGGGGGCCGTGACCACGGCGGTGCTGGTGGAGCACGTGGCGGAGGCCGCCGAAAAAGCCGCCCAGGGATGAAATAACCCTTGACTTTCCCGCCCCGGCCGATTATAATAAACAAGCTTGAATTGCATAGCAGTTCGACCGGTATGGAGAAGTCGCGTAGCCTGGTCGAGCGCGCACGATTGGAAATCGTGTATACCCCATAAGGGTATCGAGGGTTCGAATCCCTCCTTCTCCGCCACGCAAAGCCTTGCAGCCTTAGGGCCGCAAGGCTTTGACCTTTCTCCGAGCCCTCCGCCGGCGGGCCGTCTCCGCTCGGGGCAGAGGCACCAAAAGGGCCAAAATGGACCGCTTGGGGCAGGTTTGTGTGGTCAAAATGTGGTCAAAAAAATCCCGGCGCTTTGGGCGCCGGGACAATTCCCGTTTGTAGTGTTGCTTGCTATGCCATACCTTGAAACAGGCCGCAGAAAGCGAACGGGCGCCACAAGAGGAAAAGATACGGACAATATCATAGACCGCAAAAAAACGGCGGGCGCCAGAAGCGCCCGCCGTTCATTTATCCTCCCGCGATGTCCGCCGCCAGGGCCGCCGCGCCGGTGAAGTATCCGGCACAGGCGAAACGGCTGCCGCCGTCGGCCATCACCGTGAGCAGCGGCCATACCCCCGGCTCCAAAAACAGCCGTCGGGCCAGCTCTTCGCCGGTGCCGTCCCGGTCATAGAGCACCCGCGCCCCCGGCCTGGCGCGCCGCAGCGCCGCCATGTCCGGGCCCCACAGCTCTTCCTCCCGCCGGAGGACCAGCACCAGCCGTCCTTCCGGCAGCGCCGCCAGCTCCGTCAGCAAATGCTCCCGCGGCTCCCCCGCCGGGCCGGGCCAGACCCAGATGGCCGGTGCAAGCGCCTCCGAGGACACCGGCCGGCCGGCCTCGTCCGCCAGAGTGAACGGCTCCAGGGGGACGTCCGCGCGCATCTGCTCCGGGGCGGGCTCCCGCACCGCCAGCGGCAGCGGCAGGGTCCCGTCCGGCTCCAGCACGAATTCCCGCACCGACACCAGCTGGCCCCCGTCCGGCAGCCGCCGGGCCGTCGTCAGCCGCCAGAAGCCCGCGGGCAGCGCCGGGCGGCAGTCCGTCTCCATCTCCCACAGCCGCCACCGGTCCCCTTCCCGCCGGGCCAGGGTCCAGTCCGCGCCATAGCGGGGCCGCCGCCCCGCCGGGTCCGTCAGCTCCAGCCGCCCCATGGGCTCGGGGGACACCGGCCGCCAGGCCCCGTCCCGCCAACGTTCCACGGACGCGCGGTTTCGGTCCAGCCGCGCCGGGACGCCATAGGCCCGCAGCGCCGCCGCCAGCATCACCGCCTGGCCCCGGCCATCCGCCCGGCCCATGGCCAGCATGGCCGCCGGCGTGGGCCACAGGGGCGGATACCAGCTGCCGTCCCCGTCGCTGTACCGCCGCCGGATGAAGGCCGGCAGCCACCGGGCCTCTCCCTCCAGCAGCGTCGGGGGTGTGGCCGCCCGCAGAGCCTCCCGCCAGGGGGCCAGCCGCTCCATCCCCAGCCGGGGACACAGCACGCCCTCCCGGAACATCTCCCCGTCCGCATAGGGCATCGCCAGGCGAAGGTGCTCTTCCAGCGTCTCCTGGGTCACATCCCGCAGATCCTTCTCCGTCAGCGAGGCGACAAGCTGCGCCGCCAGGGCCCGTTCCGGGCCCTCATGGGCCTGGTAAAACCGCCACAGCTGGCCGGCGTTGCCCGCCGCGGCCGCGAACCAGCCGCTCCAGGGCTCCCCCGCCGCGGCATACTCGTCTCTGGCCCAGGCCGCCGCACGGCGGGCGCGGCTCTCGGCGCAGGCGGCGCGCACCGTTTCGGCCTTCGCCCGCAGGTCCGGCGCGAGGCGGCTCTCCTGCCGGCGGGGCGGGGCGGGCGCATAGTCCGCCTGCCAGGCACCCTCCGCCAGGGGCGCGAGGGTGAGCGGCAGCGGCCCGCCGCCCGGTCCCAGGACCATATCCGCCCCGGCATACAGCCCGTCCTTGCCGGCCTCGATCCGATAGGCGCCGGCCCCCAGGCGAGCGGAGACACGCCCGGCGGCGTCCGTATGGAGCGTCAGCACCGGCCGGAAGGCCGCCATATTCACCACCGAGGCGGTGACCTCCGCCCCCGACACCGGCGCGCCAGACCCGTCCCGGACCATCACATCCAGGGGATAGGTCCGGGCATACCGGTCCGTGACGGCATAGAGCCGGGCACAGCCCTCCCGCCCCGCCGGAGGATCGACGGCACAGTCGAAAAAGGTCCGGTAGTGGACCATGGGCGCCCGGGCGGCCGCCGCCGTGAACCAGCCCCGGTCCAGCACCGGCTCCGGCTCGCAGGCCCCCAGATACCGCCAGCGGCCCCCCGCCCACGCCTCCACCCAGGCGTGGTTGTCGTCGCAGTGGGCCCACCAGGGCACGTATACCTGCCGGGCGGCGATGCCCACGCTGCGCAGGGCGGTGGCCAGAAACACCGACTCCTCCCCGCACCGGCCGATGCCGCTGCGATAGGCCGTCAGCGGGCTCTCCGTGCGCTCGTCGCTGGCCCGATAGGTCATGTGCTCGCCGCACCAGCGGTTCACCGCCAGCACCGCGTCCTCCTCCCCCAGGCCCTCCACCACCGGCCGCAGCCGATCGAAGAAAAACCGCCGGCAGTCCGTCAGATCCTCCGAGTTCACCCGGGGATACCACACGAAGTGCAAAAACATCTCCTCCGGCAGATCCCGGCAGTAGGGGCTGTGCCGCCGCAGCCACAGGGCGTGGGAGGCATATCCCGCCGCCGCGGTGATGGCCGGGCCGCCCACGTCCGCCAGGGGCAGCGTGGCATATGCCAGCTCCATCAGCGCCCGCGTGTCGGGGTCGGATGCCCGGTCCAGTTCCGCCTCCAGCGCCGGGAGCACATTGCCCACGGTCTTGGCAGCCGCCTCCCACATCGCACGGGCCATGGCCCGCGTGCTCTTTGCCAGGATCATGCCAGCTCCACCTTCAGCACCGTGTCCGTCTCGTCCGGCAGCACCGGGTCCGGCCCCAGGTCCAAAAAGCAGATGTCCGGATAGTCCGAGTGGACCCAGCTGGACGACACGGGCACGTCCCGCCCGTCCGCCAGGCAGGTGACGGACCGGATCTGCTCCCGGCGTATCATGGGCACCGGCAGGGGCCCCAGGGCGTTTTCATACACATGCAGGTACAGCGTGTCCCCCCGCCGGGTGATGCGGCCCCAGTCGGGCTTGGGAAATCCCGCCTCGCCGCAGCCGACGACGCTCTCCCGGTTGCGCTCCATCCACCAGGCGATACCGGCCAGGATGGCCTCCGACTCCGGCGGGAACGCGCCGGTCTCCGTGGGGCCCACGTTCAGGATCATGTTCCCGCCCCGGCTGACACACTCCACCAGCTTCTTCACCAGCAGGCCGGCGGGCTTGAAATAGTGGTCGTCCCGCGCATAGCCCCAGTTGTTGTTCATGGTCACGCAGCTCTCCCAGTACAGCGGCCGGCCCTCCCGGTCCCGAAGCCCCTCCGGGGGGATCATCTTCTCCGGGGTCACGAAGTCCCCATGCCAGGGGGTGGGGGCGCACTCATAGAGGGAGCCGAAGCCCTCCCCGCTGGCCTCCAGGCGGTTGTCGAGGATGATCCCCGGCTGGAGGGAGCGGACCATGTCCGCCAGCTCCGCCGCCCGCCATTTGGGACCGGTCATCTCGCCGTAGCTGAAGTCGAACCACATCAGGTCCAGCTTCCCATAATGGGTGCACAGCTCCCGCACCTGGCCGTGCATATAGTCCAGGTACCGCCCGAAGTCCCGGCCCTCGTTCCCCGCGGACGGATCGTCCCGCAGGGGGTGGTGCCAGTCCCCATAGTGGGGGTAGTCCGGGTGATGCCAGTCCAGCAGCGAATAGTAGAGCCCCACCCGCAGCCCCTCGGCCCGGAACGCATCCAGAAATTCCCGCACCAAATCCCGCCCGCAGGGGGTGTTGGTGGACTTATAATCCGTCAGCGCCGAGTCGAACAGGCAGAACCCGTCATGGTGCTTGGCGGTCAGCACGGCATAGCCCATGCCGGCGGCCTTGGCGGCGCGGGCCCAGGCGCGCGGGTCATAGTCCCGGGCCTCGAACTGCTCGAAATAGGGCCGATAGGCCGCCTCGTCCATCCGCTCCACACTGCGCACCCACTCGCCCCGGGCGGGCAGGGCGTACAGCCCGAAGTGGACGAACAGCCCGAACCGGGCCTGGAGGAACCAGACCATCCGCCGCTCATATGTCTCCCGATCGAAACGATACATCCCGCTCACCCCTCGAGGCGCCGGAGGAACGCCGCCACGTCCTCGGCATGGGTCAGGCTGAACCGGTCCTCCGGCGGATAGATAGCGCCGCCGAAATAGATGGCCGGGTTGCCGTCGCAGCTGCGGTCACGCTCCGTGCGGTGCATGGCGCTGTGCATCCAGGGCAGCCCCAGCATTTCCCGGCACCAGGCGGCGTTGTCCGCGCTGATCCCGCCGCCGGGCAGGATCTCGATGCGCCCCGCGGCGTGCTCGGCCATGGCGCGGATGGTGCCGATCCCCTCCGGCACAGTGGGCCGCTGGCCGCTGGTCAGCACGCGGGTCACCCCCAGCCCGATCAGCGTGTCCAGCGCCGCCAGCGGGTCCGGCGTCACGTCGATGGCCCGGTGGAACACCGACTGCAGCGGGCTTACCGCCTCCAGCATCCGCGCCGTGCGCTCCGCGTCCACGGTCCCGTCCTCGTGCAAAAAGCCGAACACAATCCCGTCCGCCCCGTGCTCCCGGAACAGCCGCGCGTCCTCCAGCATGGTCTCGAACTCGGTCTCGGTATAGCAAAAGCCCCCCTCCCGGGGCCGCACCATGCACATCACCGGCAGTGCCGGCGCATGGCGCTTGACGGTCCGCAGCGCCCCCAGGGTGGGCGTGAGCCCGCCATGGAACAGGTCGGAATTGAGCTCCACCCGCGCCGCGCCGCCCGCATAGGCCGCCAGCGCGTCTTCCGCGGAGCCGCAGCATACTTCCAGCATGATCTTGTCCATGTGTCGTCCTCCAGAATCGGTGTTGTTTTTGGTGTTGTTTTTATTATAACATGCGGACAGGGGCTTGCCCACCCCGCAAAACGCCGCGCGCGGATTTTTTCCCGCGGGTCCCCCGTCCGGAAACAGCAAAACGAGCGCCCCGCTTTTCCACGGGGCGCTCGCCACAGTATCGAATCAATGCCAAAACTCCTGGCGGGACGGGAGCGGACTTGCCCGCTCCCTTGGGCGGTCCCGCCAGATCCCGGTCACTTCACGTCGCCGGTAAGGTCGGTCCAGGTGATCATTCCGAATTTGCCGTTGTGCTCCTTGACGGACCAGACCCAGCCGTATACGGCGTCCTTATGCCAGCCGCCGCGGACCCGGCCGGGCGCGTCGGAATCGGCCTCGGTCTCGAAATAGTACAGGCCGCCGGCCCACGTGCTCTTGGTGTCGTGGGTACCGGTCTTTTCGTCATAGTACCCCTTGGCAGCGGGGCAGTTGTACACGCCGGTGACCATGACGCCCTCCGCGTTCATGAAGTACCAGATGCCGCGTGTGCTCATGACCCAGGTGTTCTTCACGGCCTCGCCGTCGACATAGTAGTACCAGCTCTTGCCGTCATCGCCTTTGACCCAGCCCTTTCTGGTCACGGGCGGCTCGGGCACGTCGGTCCCCTGCTTCTCGGTCAGGCCCTTGACGGCCGCGTTCAGCTCATCGGCGGCGCGGTTTATCTCGGACTGAGGCGCGTTGGGGTCGGCCAGGACCTTCCGCGCGGCGGCCAGCGCCTCGTCATAGGCCTTCCTGGACTGCTCGGTGTACTCCTTGTCCGGGTCCAGGGCCGCCTCCGCTCTGGCAACGGCCACTTTCAGCGCGGAGTTGTCGGCCGCGCGGGCGACCAGCTTGCCGATGTAGGTCTCCATCTGCCGGACAGCGGCGTCGATGTAGAACTGGCGGTCAGCCCCGTAGACATGGGCCGCCACGACAGCCTCGGCCCACTGGACGGCCGTCATCGTCGCGGCGTCCGCCGCGGAGATGCCGCCCACGCTGGGAACGCCCGCGGCCGCCAGCGCATGGGTCCAGTCATACCAGGAGGAGTGGGTGTAGTCCTCCTCCGCGAAGTTCTTCGCCCTGGCGATCAGCGCCTGCAGCGCGGAGTAGTCGCCGGCCGGCGTCAGCTCGTCGAGAGCCGTCAGGATCGCCTCCGCCTTGCTCTTGGCGTCGGCGCGGGCACTGGAGACGTTGGGCCCCGTGCCGTCAAACTTCGCCGCCTCGTCCAGGGCCTCCTTCACAGCGAGCTGCAGGGCGGCCAGCTGGGTGTCCAGATAATTCTGGGGGGCGTTGTCCTTGGCCATCGCCTTATAGCCGGCGGCCTTGGCCATCGCCTTCTGCAGGGCTGCATATTCGGCGCTCTCGGTCGCGCTGCCCACGTGGATGTTCAGCGTGATGGCGGGGATGGCGGCCTGCTCGGGTTCCACGGAGATGACGCTGGCCTCGTCCTTATGGCCGCTCCCGGTGTTGAAGGCGCTGTTGCCGGCAACATAGATCCTGGCGGTCCAGTCGCCCGCGACCAGCTTCACAGCGGACCCGTCAATGGAGTCGGTGCTGCACGTACCGTTGGCGAATTTGAATTCGGCCAGGTAGAAGCCCTCGCCGCTGGCGCCGTCCTTGAACTCATGCCGGAAGCGCTCCTTGCCGCTGGGGTCGCTGATCACCAGCGTCGCGTCGTTGAACCGGTCGTCATCCGTGATCTTGCGGCTGATGGCGACATACATCGTGTCCTCGTCCACGTCATACGCGTTGAAGAAGCCGATATCAGGCGCGTCGCTGTTGGCGCCGAAATAGCCGGCGTAGCCGTCATAGACCGTGGGGCCGGTGTAGCTCTTGTTCAGGGTGATGGTGATCTCACCGGCCTTCTTGGGCTCCAGGACCTCGGAGTTGCTCCCGTCCTTGGGATGGCCGCCCCAGAGGGTGACAGTGATCTTGTCGCCGTTGTTCAGCTGCAGGTCCTTCTGCATATAGAGGAACTCGGTGCCCTGGAGGTTGTAGCTCCCGGAGCCGACAGAGCCGCTCTGGATCTTGCCGTCGGCGCCGTTGACATGGTACAGCACCGCCGCGGGGCCCTCCCCGTTGCCGGCGAGCGCCTTTACGGCCGTCGCGCCGTTGATGCTGTAGGTCACATAGTAGACGTGATCGTCGGTGCTGGTGTTGTACGCGAGAGAGCGCAGCACATAGGAGATGCCGTTGAAGGTGACGGCGGGCTCACGGGAAGCGGAGCCGGCCTGCTGGGCATCGACCACGCTGTTGCCCACGACGGAATACAGGGTCAGGTCATAGGGCATGGTGACGATCTTCGCATCCTGGAAGGTGAGGATCAGGATGTTGACGTCATACAGGGACGCCTGATCGGGGCCCGCCTCGATCAGAGCCTTGGCAAGCGCCAGGAAGGTCGCGACCGCCTCGTTGTCGCATCCGGCGGACTTGACATGGTCCCACAGCTTCCACGCGGTGTCATAGGCAGAGGTGTTCGCCTCGCCGGCGTAGTCCTTGCCGGCGGCGTTGATGTCGGCCTCCAGGCGGGAGACGATGGCCTGCAGGCGGTCCAGATCGGCCTTGCCGGCCATGGACGCCTTGGCATACTCGTTGTTTGCCGCGGTGATGCCGTCGGCGGCGTTCTCATAGGGCTTGCCCAGGCGCTCGACGGCCTTGAACAGCGCCACGACCCGTTCGTGGCTGTCCTCGCCCAAGGTATCCGCCAGGCGGGCGGCGCCGACCGCCTCGGCCAGCTTCGCGCGATACGCCGGCTGCAGGGCCATGTTCCAGTTCAGCCATCCGCTGGGGCTGGGCGTCCACTCCGGATCGCCCTCCTGGGCGGTCACAAGGTCCAGCCAGCTGTCCACGGCCTCGCCCGTGCCGACCGTATCCTTCAGGCTGGTCCACGCCAGCTTCGCGCACTCCGCGGCGGTGGCCTTCTCGGAGGCCGCGTCCAGCAGATCGGTAACGGCCTTGATGTGGCCCTTGACCATCTCGGTGGTGAGGATGCCGTTCCACGCGCCGCCGTCGCGGATGTGGGCCTTGTCCTCGAGAAGCTGCTCCAGCGCGGCTTTGACGGCGGCCTGACCGCAGTCGCTGTCGCCGTTCACATGGTACCGGGTGCCGATGCCGGGGATCATCTGCTGCGCCTTGGCGATGGTCTCGTCCAGCTTCGCGACGGTCTCCGCGTCCACATTGGCAGCGATCACAGCCGGCTCATCTGCCGCGGGGGCGGCAACAACGGCCGTCTCCGGCGTCTCGTCCATCTCGGGGACCTCAGGCTCCTCGGATACCTCGGGTGCCGGCTCGTCAGCGGGCTCGTCGGCCGCCGGCTCTTCCTCTGTGGCGGCCGCCTCGTCCGCTGCCGGAGACTCCTCTTCGGGAGCCGGCGGGGCCTCGCCCGTCACAGCAGGCTCTTCCACGACCTCCGCCAAGCCGTCCTCAGCCGCGAAAGCCGGGGCGCACAAAGACAGAGCCATGACCAGAACCAGGAACAGGCTAAGTACACGTTTTGTCATTTTGGTTGTCCTCCTCATGATTTTGGGATTCGTTCGCACCAATTCCAAATATTACAGAATTAATATTCCGTTGTATTTGTGAACAAAAAATAATCGGCACGATTCGATGGTCAAATTATAGCGCCCCCTTTTGCAAAAAGCAAGAGCGATTCGGCAAGAAATCGCGGTTTCCCCTTGGAAATATATGTGGTATTTTCCGAATCTTTGCCGGATCGCTATAGCGCAGCAATGCGCGGTCATGGGCAATTTTTCCTCGCTTTTGCCAGACTGAATTATAACGGAACAAAAAATATGTTATATCTATGTAAGCGTTTTTTGCTATCAGAACAAATAAAAAAAATACGCACCTCCGACGAAAGTCGGAGGTGCGCTGTCGCAGGGTGGAGGAGATCATGACAAAACGGGTGATCGTGTCCTCAGACCGAATATTCAGCCCGCCATTCATCTTCCTGTATTATAGGTATTATGCACTTCTTTGTCAAGGAGATTTTCCCAAATTTCCGTCAATTTGCCTCTTTCACCGCGCCGGTCCCGCCGCAGCCGGACTGGACATGATGCGCAGGCAGCCGCGCTTCCGCGCCTCCGGGCACATAGCATAGCCGCGCTGGCGGCCGCCGCCGCGGAAAAACGGATATCCACGCAAATACACATATATTGCACGGCTTGTTTATGTATGCGTTATTATCGTATATTTACCGATTTTCCGCCGCTTTCCCCGAATATATATCCATCCTTGCCGTTTCCCGCACCGTGCAGGCCTCTCCCGGCGGGCAGGGC
>CANQIO010000044.1 GCA_947624065.1 uncultured Oscillospiraceae bacterium
TCGTTGATAGGCCGGAGGTGTAAGCACGGTAACGTGTTCAGCCGACCGGTACTAATAACCCGAGGGCTTGACCTACAGTATGCAGACTCAAGCCTTGCATGACCTCCATCCCATTGTTCAGTTTTCAGGGCGTACGCCCTGAACCAGTTGGTGGTTATTACAGCGGGGGTCCACCCGTTCCCATTCCGAACACGGTAGTTAAGCCCGACTGTGCCGACGATACTTGTCTGGAGACGGACTGGAAAAATAGGTCGCTGCCAACATCGTCCCCTGGAGCAATGCTCCAGGGGATTTCTTTATGCCCGGAAATGTGCTATACTGTCCGCAAGACAGATTTTCATAAACCCTGTATGGCCAAAATCTGTGGATTGGAAAAATTACGCAGAATTAAAAAAGGGTGTGCGGATCGGCCGCGTGCTGGTGATCATTGTGTTTGGGTTTTTAATACGATATGTAGTGTAACTTCCTGTTTGACAGAGAAGGACCAACGCGTTAGAACGGCGTTTATGAGGAGGATAAAGGGTGGATATCAGTCTGCAAAAGGTCCGCGAGGATGATGCGGAGTTTTTGTATCGGTTCATGAACGACAAAAATATTCTTGATGCTTTAGACGAGACCCCTACACAGTTCAGCGATTGGGTCGAGGCAATATCCGCGTGGGATCGTGATCCCGATGAAGAAGTTCATATTATTTTTGATGAAAACACACCCATTGGCTGGCTGGGCATAAACGGGCTGTTATCGGAAGATAAAGTGGCGTACATTAAAATGATAGGCCTGTTTCCCCAATATCAAAATAAGGGGATAGGGACGTATGCTCTCGAGCAAGCCCTGGGGATGTTGAGAGCAAGGGGCTTTACAGCGGTGGCACTATATACGGATCAAACCAATCGCCGCGCACAGAACTGTTACATGAAATGCGGCTTCAAGATCACGGAGAGGCTCGTGGAAAAAATGGCGAACGGGGCTCTTGCGGAACGATATAAAATGGAATTGGTATTATGATAAAAACAAAAAGGCTTCTCATCGCGCCGTTTGAGATGAAATATCTGCAGGATTATTTCGACGGCTTCGACGCCGAGATCACGAAATACCAGTGGCCGGACCCGTTCCCGGACCTGGACAGCGCGCGGGATGTGCTGCAGGGCTTTCTGGAGCAGATGGAACGGGGCGAGGGCCTCATTTTCGCCATCCTATCCCCTGCCGGAAAATTTCTCGGGAGCGCGGAGGTCCACGGCCTGACCGGGGACTGCCCGGAGCTGGGCGTGTGGATAACCGGGCCGGAGCAGAGAAAGGGCTATGCCGGCGAGGCGCTGACCGCGGTCCTCGGCTATGCCCGCGCGGAATACGGGAAACGGGCGTTCTTCTATGAGGCGGACGTCCGGAACGAGGCCAGTATCCGGCTGCTTCACAAGCTGGAAAGCGATTACGACGTTGTGGAGCAGGAGCCGGAGGACTGCGTCACCGATTCCGGCAAAGCGCTGCGATTGCGGGGATCTCTGTTAAAAGCAAGAGGACCGGAGGCGTGAGCGCGACGGTCTTGGGGGAGGAAAATATGGCGGTCTTGAGGGTCGTGAAGCCCCGATTTGCGGTGATCGGGATCGAGGGCAGCACAGACGACGGCGACGGATTCATCGCAAAGCTGTGGAGCGAGGCCAATTCCCGTTTTTCGGAGATCGAGCCGCTTTGCAAGCGCGATAGCGACGGGGCTTTCGCGGGGTTCTGGGGTGTGATGACCGATTTTTCCCGCGGCTTCAAGCCCTGGGAGGACTTTTCCAAGGGGCTTTATCTTGCGGGGGCGGAGTGCGAAGATGCGGCGGAGCCCCCGGCGGGGTGGACAAAATGGATCGTACCGTCTTTCGAGTATCTTCGCTTTGCCTATGAAGAATTCGCGTTTCCACAGGCGATCGCGTACGTAAAAGAAACTGGCTTTTCCGTTGCGGGCGCTGTGCACGATTTTACGGACCCCCGCACTGGAAAAGGGTATATATACGTTCCCATAAAGCGGATCGACTGACGACATCCGGTTTGCCGGGGTCCGTGGGAGGAATAATGCGATGCTGAACGAGCTGGAGCTATACATCCCTCGGCCGGAGGACGGCTGGTTTCATACGAAAATGATGTCCGACCCGGAGACGATGGCCTATAACGCGCCCTGGTTCCCGCCGGACGGATGCATCCCCGCGCCGGAGGCGGAGTGGCGGAGGCTGCAGGAGTCCTGGATCGGGAGGGCGCCGGAGCGGTTTTACGCTTTCCTGCGGCGAAGATGCGACGGCGCTTTCGTTGGAGATGTGGAGTATCACTATGACCCGGAGCGGAACTGGTGGGAGATTGGCGTGGTGATCTACGCTCCGGAGAGGGGAAGGGGATACGGCCGGCAGGGCCTTGATCTGCTGCTGGACCGGGCGTTCCAAGTGGATGGCGCTGCCCGGCTGCACAACGATTTTGAGCCGGCCCGCGCCGCCGCGTATCGCATCCACAAGGCGGCCGGTTTTCGGGAGATGGGCCTGGCCGACGGGATCCTCCAGCTGGAATTGACGCGGGAGGAATATTTGCGCCGCTGCCCGGAGCGCCGCAAAGGATAGAGGGCGAAGCGAGCAGGGGTTTGAAGAAAATGGAAGAGAGAAAATACGTCATCAAGGCGATGGAGAGCGAGGACGAGATCACCGGCAAGGGAGCTGTGCACTACAAGTCCTGGCACGAGACCTATACGGGGCTGGTCGACGCGGCGTACATCGAAAAGCTGACGCTGGAAAATGTATCGCGTTGGCCCACAGATGGCCGGACAATATCCTTGTCGCAAAGGATGGGGAGAAGGTCGTGGGCTTCGCGGGATATGGCGCTTATCGAGACGATACGCTTCCCGGCTGCGGCGAGGTGTTCGCGCTCTATGTCCTCGCGGCCTATCACGGCCAGGGGCTCGGCTATGCGCTGATGAACGCGGCGGTCGAAAAACTCTCCGCGTATGAGAAGATCGCCGTCTGGGTGCTGAAGGGGAACGAGCGAGCCATCCGATTTTATGAGCGGTACGGTTTCCGCTTCGACGGGACAGAAGCAGAGATCATGCTTGGCACGCCCAACACGGAGCTGCGGATGATCTATAAAAGAGAGCGGTCTTGATCTCGCTTTTGGGAAAAATGTGGGTACTTTTGAAGAGATTTGGAACATCGTCCGCCAGATCCCGCCGGGAAAAGTGGCGGAGAAGAGCGGCCCGCGGCGGTCGCAGGACGGAGAGGCAAGGAATATGACCATCCAAGAAGTAGAGCCAACGGGGAAGCTGCTGGAGCAGTTGATCGCGCTTTCCTGGGATTGGGAAGCGGAAAATTCCAGTCACGGGTACAGAAAGAATACCCCAGCTGACATCGAGGGCAACCGGGTGTTTGTGGCGTTTGAGGAAGGCGCGGTCATAGGCTATCTGTTCGGGCATGAAGAGGTCATCGAAAAGGCCACCAGCGTCTATCCTGCGGGGACGACCAGCTTCGAGCTGGAAGAGCTGTATGTGAAACCCCGGTACAGGAACAGGGGAGTCGGAAGGGCGCTTTTCCAGTATGTCGAAAAAGAGCTCGCCGGCAAAGTCGATATGATCCTGCTGGGCACAGCCACGAAGGACTTCCGGTCGATATTGCACTTTTATATCGACGAGCTGGGGATGGAGTTTTGGAGCGCCCGGCTATTCAAATGGATGAAATAGGGTAGCTGCTGCGGAGAGAACAAATGGTAGAATTACGAGCGTTCACCGAGGATGATTTTCAACGATGTTTGAGCTTGCACACCAGCGTGCAGGACAGCAGCTTTGTAGATTCCGTTGCGTATTCTTTGGCCGAGGCATGGCTCTATTATCAGGATACAAGACCGTTTGCCATTTACAACGACGGCATAGTGATACCTTCCCCTTTACCGGAGAGAAAAATATGGGCACTTTTGAAGAGATATGGGATATCGTCCGCCGGATCCCGCCGGGGAAGGTGGCCACTTACGGGCAGATCGCCCGCATGACAGGCCGGCCGCGGGGTGCCCGGCTGGTGGGGTATGCCATGGCCGCCTGCCCGGCAGCCAGTGACGTGCCATGCCACCGGGTGGTGGACCGATTTGGCGGGACAAAGAAGGCGTTCGACGAGCACATGCCGGACGGCCAGCGGTTTTTGCTGGAGGCGGAGGGCGTTGTGTTCCGCCCGGACGGCACAGTGGACATGGAGCGCTGCCAGTGGCAGCCGGAATGAGGACAGAGACATGAAGCTGCACTATATGGGCAAATATGACCTGGACCCGGCCAGCCTCCCCCACGGGGAGCACATGCCCGGGGCGGTGCCCTTCAAAGAGGTGAAGGACACCAGGCAGATGAGCCTGATCGCCAACGGGCTCAGTGTTGTGCTGATGCTCCTGCTGGGAGCCGGGGCGGCGGCGCGGTGCTGGGCCTGGTTCCCGGAGGGCTGCTGGCAGTTGCCATTGGGCTGCGCCGCGTCGATGCTGGCGCTGTTCCCCCACGAGCTGCTGCACGCGGTGTGTTTCCGGGCCGACGCGTACCTCTATACCAACTGGGCCCAGGGACTGCTGTTCGTGGTGGGCCCGGAGACCATGAGCAAGGGCCGGTTCATCTTCATGTCCCTGCTGCCGAATCTGGTGTTCGGCCTGGTGCCCTATGTCATCGGGATGCTATGGCCTCGGCTCATTTTCTGCCTGGCCATGGGCACGCTGTGCCTCGGCATGGGCGCAGGGGACTATTACAACGTGTTCAACGCTGCCACCCAGATGCCCAAGGGCGCACGGACTTATCTTTATGGATTCAACTCCTGGTGGTACATGCCGCAATGATCGAGATCAGATGCCATGTCCCGGCGGAGGACCTATTCCGCTATATGGAAAAACTGGACTTCCCCTATCAGTACCGCCCGGATCTCGCCCGGTGGGAGGCGTCGTTTTCCCATGACACGGATGGGGAGCGGGAGGGAGCGCCATGTGCCTGATCTGTGACCGGATCGAAATGATAAAGCGGGGCGAGAACCCCTTTTTTGTCAAGGAACTGGAGACGGGCTATGTGGTGCTGGGCGACCACCAGCACTTTCCCGGCTATGCGCTCTTCCTCTATAAGCGCCACGGGGACGCGACGGAGCTTTTCCATCTGGCCCCGGCAGAGCGGGCCAAGTTCCTGGAGGAGATGACCCTGGTGGCCCAGGCGGTGTCCCGGGCGTTCCAAGCGGAAAAGATGAACTATGAGCTGCTGGGCATGGGGGACGCCCACCTGCACTGGCACCTGTTCCCCCGGCGGACCGGGGACATCGGCAGCTATGGAAACGGCGGCAGGGGCCCGGTGTGGTGGTATCCCATGGAGAAGATGTACGACGACGAGAACCGGCCCTCGCCCGAGACACTGGCGGAGATGAAGCGGGCGCTGCTGTCGGAGCTGGACCGGGTGTTCGGTCCGATGGAGATGGGAGCAAACAGGCCATGATGGTAAGAAAAGCGACAGTCGAAGATATCGGGACCCTGGCGGCGCTGGCCGCCAAGCTGTGGCCTGGCCATGAGACGAAGGAACTGGCGGACGGATTTGCCGGCCTTGTAAACAGCGGGGACGCCGCGTGTTTTCTCGCCTGCGAGGATGACCGGGCCATAGGCTTTGCCCAGTGCCAGCTCCGGCACGACTATGTGGAGGGAACAGAAACCAGTCCCGTGGGTTACCTGGAGGGCGTTTTTGTGAAGGCGGACTCTCGTCGAAAGGGCGGCGGACGGCGGCTTCTGGCCGCGTGTGAAGCGTGGGCGAGGGAGCAAGGCTGTGCGGAGTTCGCCAGCGACTGCGAGCTGGAAAACGCCGAGAGCCTGCGCTTCCATCTGCATGCGGGCTTTGCGGAGGCAAATCGGATCATCTGTTTCAGAAAGGATCTGTGATGAGCGGGCAAACAATAAAAAAGACCATCGCGATGTAGCTGCCGGAGCGGAAAGCGGCTGCTTCGCCCTGACGGATACAGGTGAATGACGTGGAACTGTTGGAGATACGCGAGTTTTCCCGGATCGACGGGCGGAAGCTCATGGACCTTTATGCCGAGAGCAACATGGAGAACGCGGACTATTTCTATCCCGACATGGCGGATAAGGCCGCCGCGCTGGCGAAGGTAGAGGCGGATTTCCTGGCCTACATCCGGGATGGTTTTTTTAAAAATGAGCATGACCGGTACATGGTCCTGGCGGAAGCCGGCGCGTGGATCAGCGCCCTGCGGCTGTACGCTCTGGGGGACGGGGAGTATTACATCGAGGCATTGGAGACCCACCCGGCATATCGACGGCGGGGCTATGGCGCGGCGCTGCTCGCGATGGTGCTGGACCGGCTGCGGGCGGAGGGCCCCTTCCGGGTCCGGGACTGCGTGGGCAAGAAAAACATCCCCTCCCTGCGCACCCATGAAAAATGCGGCTTCAGGGCGGCGGACACGGTGGGCCATGACCTGCTGGACGGCTCGGTGAGCGAGGAGAGCTATACCATGGAATACCGATATCCCGGAAAAACCATAGAAGGAGAAGCAAAATGAGGCGCTACGACCTTGCGATCTTTGACCTGGACGGGACCATCCTCTACACCCTGGAGGACCTGAAAAACAGCCTGAACTACGCCCTCTCCAGCCACGGCCATCCGGAGCGGACCCTGGAGGAAGTGCGCCGGTTCGTGGGCAACGGGGTGCGAAAGCTGGTGGAGCGGGGCGCCCCGGCGGGCACGGAGCCCGACGAGCTGGACCGGCTGTATGAGACCTTCCATGTCCACTATAAGCAGCACGATCTGGACAACACCCGGCCCTACGCGGGCATCGGCGAGCTGCTGGGCCGGCTGCGGGCGGCGGGACTGCGCCTGGCGGTGGTGTCCAATAAGGTAGATTACGGCGTGAAGGACCTGTGCGGCCGATTCTTCCCCGGCGCCTTTGACGTGGCCATCGGCGAGCGGCCCGGCGTGGGGAAAAAGCCGGCGCCGGACATGGTGAACGAGGCCCTGGCCCAGATCGGCGCCGACCGGGAGCGGGCGGTGTACATCGGCGACTCGGAGGTGGACATCCAGACCGCCCGGAACGCGGGGATGGACGAGATCATCGTCGCCTGGGGCTTTCGCACGGCGGAGGAGCTGGCGCCCCACGGTCCGAAGCGGGTGGCGGCGGACCCGGAGGCGCTTTACCGGATGCTGACGGAGCAGCTGTGACGGCCATGGAATCGAGGAAAAAACGGATCTTTGAGATCATCCAGATCGGCAACCGGACGGACTGGCCCAGCCGGCTTTTCGACATCGGGCTGATCGGCATGATCCTGGCCAACCTGTTCATCGCCGTGTTCTCCACCTTTGAGATCTCCGCGCCCTACCGGGACGCGCTGGGGGCGGTGGAGCTGGTGACGGTGGTGTGCTTCGGGGTGGAGTACGCGCTGCGGGTCTGGACGGCGGAGTACCTCTATCCCGCCCTCTCTCCCGGCCGGGCCACGGTCCGGTATATGACCTCCTTCAGCGGGATCGTGGACATGCTGTCCTTCGTGCCATACTTCCTGCCGGTGTTCTTCCCGGCGGGGGTGGTGGTGTTCCGGATGTTCCGGGTGGTGCGCATTCTGCGGCTGTTCCGGGTGAACGCCTACTATGACGCCCTGAACGTGATCGCCGACGTGGTCCGCAGCAAGCGGGACCAGCTGCTCAGCTCTATCTTCATCATCCTGGTGCTGATGGTGGCCGCGTCGCTGTGCATGTACAGCCTGGAGCACGACGCCCAGCCGGAGGTGTTCCAAAACGCCTTCTCCGGCTTTTGGTGGGCGGTGTCCACCCTTCTGACGGTGGGCTATGGGGACATCTACCCCATCACCCTGGCCGGGCGGGTGTTCGGCACGGTGCTGACCTTCCTGGGGGTGGGCATGGTGGCCATCCCCACCGGCATCCTCTCCGCCGGCTTCGTGGAGCAGTATGCCCGCTTGAAGACCCGGGGCGATGACGACGGCGTGGCGGACATCCGGTTCGTGAGTCTGCCGGTGGGCCCGGATCATCCCTGGGCGGGGATGCGGGCGGGGGAGCTGCCACTGCCGCCGGGGCTGACGCTGGCGGTGATCCAGCGGGGGGAGGACGCGCTCCTGCCACGGGATGACACGGCCGTCCGGGCCGGGGACAGCCTGGTGCTGGGGGCCCGAGGGTCGCCGGAGGACGCCGGCGTCAGTCTCCGGGAGGTCACCCTCCGGCCGGACCACCCCTGGGTGGGCATGCCCATCCGGGAGCTGGATATCTCCCGCCGGACGGAGGTGGTGCTGGTCCGCCGGGATGACGGGCTCATATCCCCCACCGGGGATCTGACGCTGCAGAGCGGCGACACGGTGCTGCTGTATACCCGCCGTTCCCTTCGGGACGGATAAACGACTGCGCGGGAAAAACGTCCGCGCCCCAAGTGGGGCGCGGACGTTTCCACTATCATAGAGCGGCGTTCGCTCATTCCGGCTTTTTCGGATGGAGGGTCACGGCGATGACGATGCCGGCGATGAGCAGCACCACCCCCAGGCCGATGACGAACCCGGAAAAGATGTTCCCGGCGGGAGAGGCGGAGGTGGACCGACCCAGAATGTTGCCCGCCTCGTCGGTCCAGATGGCGCCCATGCCGCCGAAGGGGGCGGCCACCAGTTCGCCGGCGGTGTCGGCGAAGGCGCCGAACATGGCCCGCATCACCAGGCCCATGGCGGTGAACAGCCCGCCGCCGACGGCCATATACACCCCGAACAGCCACCCGTACCGCCGCAGAAGCTGCCCGATCACGCCGGGCACGGAATCCACCCAGTTCCCGGCGGGCGCGGCGGTCCGCTCCGGCTCCGGTCCCGGCGCGGGCTCCGGCTCCGGGTCATCCTCCGACAGCAGCCAGTCGGTGGTCACGCCGAAGGTCTTGGCCAGCAGAAGGAGCTTTCCGATCTCCGGCACAGCGTCGGCCAGCTCCCACTTGCTCACCGCCTGGCGGGACACGCCCACACGCTCGGCCAACTCCTCCTGGGACAGGCCCGCCTTTTTCCGGCAGTAGACGATCTTTTCGCTGAGCGTCATATTCGCGCCCTCCTTTTGTTTGGATGGCTTTAGGATACCCCGGTGGGCGGCAGCAGTCTACCAGCTGTGGCTGGAAAAGACGCAACCGGCGGTTGCGGGGCCTCAGACGATCTCGGAATAGCTGCCCAGATACCGGAAGGTCTCGCTCATCTCCTCCAGATCGCCCAGCAGCTGGACGAACCGGGGAGAGTAGACGCTGGTCTCCAGGTCGAAATAGAACATGAACTCGAAATCCCGGTCAGGCAGAGGCCGGCTCTCCAGCTTGGTCAGGTTGATGCCCAGAGCGGTGATCCGGCTCATGATCCGGTACAGGGACCCGGGCCGGTGGCTGAGGGTCAGCATGACACTGGTCCGGTCCGCGCCGGGGAAGATCTCCGGCTCCTTGCCGATGCAGATGAAGCGGGTATAATTGTTGCCCTTGTCCTGCACGTCGGCGGCCAGGGTGTCCAGCCCATACAGGGCGCCGCAGGCGTGGGAGCTGAGGGCGGCGATGTCCCGCCGGTCGGATTCGGCCACCCGCTTGGCGGCCACGGCGGTGTTCTCGCAGACCGTGACCTTCACGCCGGGCAGGGATTTGAGGAACCCGGCACACTGGGCGATGGCCTGCTCATGGGAGAACACCTCCCGGATGTCGGTCTTTTTCACGCCCGGCCGGACCATCAGATTGTGGTCCACCTTCAGCCGCACAGACCGGACGATGGAGAAATTATACTCCATCATCAGGTCATAGATGCGGTTCACGGACCCGGCAGTGCTGTTCTCCAAAGGCAGCACGCCGTACTGGCAGAACCCGCTGGCGATGGCGGAAAAGACCCCCTCGAAGCTCTTTACATAAGAGATGCGCGCGTCCCGGAACAGCTTGTCCGCCGCGATCTGGGCATAGGCCCCCTCCACCCCCTGGCAGGCCACGGTGGCCGCCTCGGGGAACAGGGCGGGGGTCGTCTCCATGCTTTTGGTGATGCGCCCCACCAGGGCGCCGGGCTCCCGCAGGAGGGACGCCTGATAGCTCTGGGCCACATCCTGCAGGGTGGAATACACCACCCCGGCGTAGCCGGAAAAGCTCTCCCCTGCTTTCTCCTGAAACCGGCCGCGGGCCTCCCGCTGGCCGGCCAGGTCCATGGGCACCATGCCCTGGGCCTGACGGGTCCTGGCGATCTGTGCGGACAGCTCCATCCGCTGGGCGAACAGCTCGCCCATCTGCCCGTCCAGGGCGTCCATCTGCTGCTTCAACACTTCCAGTTCCATGCTCTTCTCTGCCTTTCTTGAGATTGTGGAAAAACAAAAGCCGCGCGGTGATCTCACCGCGCGGCATGCTGCCGTATATTTTCCCGCAGGAGATCGTCTTTACTTTTGCCTGGCAAAGGTAAAGAAACGAAATTCCGCGGTAAAGCCGAAACGCATGAAAGGGGACCTCCCTGCTTTTTCTGAGGCTATGATACCCTGTTTTCCGGCGCTTGTCAATCGGAAATTGCGCGCCTGTCCGGATATCGCCAGCCGCGCGCTCAAAGCTTCGGGCAGACGGAGCGGGAGCTCGCGCAGCCAGGTGAAGCCGCCCAGCAGGTTCAGCGCCATCAGTAGCATGAACGCCGCCGCGAAGATCTGGATGGCCGCCTTGGTCGTATTGGTGACGCTGGCGGTGGTGCTTTTGAGCATCGGCACGCCCGGCGTGCCCGGCGGCGCCATCGCATCCTTTGCCGCTCTTGCCTCCATCGCGGGACTTCCCACCGGCATCATAGGGGTGTACATCAGCGTCAACACCCTGTGCGACATGGGTGCCACCTGCTGCAACGTGCTGGGCGACCTGGCCTGCTCCGTGGCGATGGAGCGCACGGCCCATCCCGCCGCCCAGAGTGCGAAGTGAACCTTTCATCGGCGCGCCTTTGATTTCCTATCACCCATGTTGTATAATAGGATAAACAGTGGGAATGGAGGCGTTTTCGATGCTGATCTCAACACGGGGACGGTACGCGCTGCGGGTGATGATCGACCTGGCCGAGAACCAGGGCGACGGCTATATCCCGCTGAAGGAGGTGGCCCAACGTCAGGAGATATCGGAGAAATACGTGGAGGGCGTTTTGAAGATCCTGGTGAAAAACGGCATGCTGGACGGGCTGCGGGGCAAGGGCGGCGGCTACCGCCTGGCGAAGGCCCCGGAGGAATACAGGGTGAGCGATATTCTCTGGCTGACGGAGGAGGAGCTGGCGCCTGTCACCTGCCTTGCCAGAGGCGCAAAGCCGTGCCGCCGTGCGCCCCAGTGCCGCACGCTCCCCCTTTGGCAGGGACTGAACCAGGTCATCATGGACTATCTGGATCATACTACCCTGGCCGACCTGATGGTGCCTGACGCGGACCGCCCGGACTGATGATATGGGCGAAAACGGCATAAAACTGGATATTGGCGAAGCGCTGCGCTATCTGGGCGTGAAAGAGGACCCGGAGGGGACCATGGCACGGGCCGTGGAGACGGAAGCGGACAAACTCGTCCGCGCCCTTCGGCCCCGGTATGTCTACCGCCTGTTCCCTGTAGGGCAGGGACGGTCGGGCGTCGTCTTACAGGGCAGCGGCGTCACCCTGCCGGGCAGTTTGGCAGGACGAATGCTGGCCCAATGTGACCAGGCGGCGCTGCTGGCCTGTACGCTGGGAGCCAGGTTTGAGACCATGCTGCGCGCCGCCCAAGCCCGGGATATGGCCCGGGCGGTGATATTGGACGCCTGTGGCAGCGCCCTGGTCGAGGCGTGCTGCGACGGGTTGGAGCGGGAGATCGCGAGCCGGTATCCCGGCCGCTATCTCACCGACCGCTTTAGCCCCGGCTACGGGGACCTGCCGTTGGAGACGCAGGACGCCATCTGCACGGCCCTGGACGCGGAGCGGCGGCTGGGGGTCCAGGTCAGGTCGAGCCATTTGATGAACCCGTCTAAATCTGTCACCGCCGTGATCGGCCTGGCGGACGCGCCCCAGCCGGCCCGCGTGAGAGGCTGCGCATACTGCTCCCTGGCAGGGAGCTGTTCCATCCGTGAAGGAGGAAAAAGCTGTGCTGACTGATGCTTGGAAAAACGACATCGTCCTGCTGGACGGGGCCATGGGCACCGTTTTGCAGCAAAAGGGCCTGCCTCCCGGCGGCAAGCCGGAGCTGCTGGCCCTGACCGACCCGGCGCTTCTGCTGTCCGTCCACCGGGAATATGTGGCCGCCGGCAGCCAGATCATCTACGCCAACACCTTCGGCGCCAGCGCGCCCAAGCTGGCCCGCACCGGCCACACGGTGGAGGAGGTGGTCCCGGCGGCCATCGCCGTGGCCAGGAAAGCGGCGGGACCAAACGTGGCTGTGGCGCTGGACATCGGCCCGCTGGGGGAGCTTTTGGAGCCCATGGGAACGCTGACCTTTGAGAGAGCGTATGAATACTTCCGTCAGATCGCCGTGGCGGGCGCCGCCGCCGGGGCGGACCTGGCGGTGATCGAGACCATGACTGACCTGTACGAGGCCAAGGCGGCGCTGCTGGCGGTGAAGGAGAACACGTCGCTTCCCGTTTTCGTCACCATGTCCTTTGAGGAAAGCGGCCGGACTTTCACCGGCTGCACGGTGGCCTCCATGGCCCGGACGCTGGAGGGTCTGGGCGCGGACGCCATCGGCCTGAACTGCTCGTTGGGGCCCGACCTGCTGGCCCCGCTTTTGCAGGAGCTTTGCGAGAACACCCGTCTGCCCGTGATCGCCAAGCCCAACGCGGGTCTGCCCGACCCGGCCACGGGGCTTTACGATATGGGCCCGGAGGCCTTCGCGGCGGCCCTGGCCCCCGCGCTGGACGCGGGAGTGACCATCTTCGGCGGCTGCTGCGGCACCTCCCCGGCGTATATCGCGGCGCTGGGCAAGGCCCTGGCGGGCAAGCGCCCTGCGGCCCGGCATTACGACGCGGTGAGCTTCGTCTGCACCCCCACCACCCCCTGCCGCCTGGACGGGGTGCGCGTCATCGGCGAGCGGATCAATCCTACTGGGAAAAAGCGGTTCCAACAGGCCCTTTTGGAGCACGACCTGGACTATATCCTGGACGTGGCGGTACAGCAGGAGGACGCGGGCGCGGACATTCTGGACGTGAACGTGGGCTATCCCGGCGTGGACGAGGCCGCGCTGCTGCCCCAGGTGGTGAAAAAGCTGCAAAGCGCGGTAGGTTTGCCCCTGCAGCTGGATTCCTCCGACCCGGCCGCGCTGGAGGCGGGCCTGCGTGTCTATAACGGCAAGGCGGCGGTCAACTCCGTAAACGGGGACCCGGCGGTGCTGGAGTGTATCCTGCCCATTGTGAAAAAATACGGCGCCGCCGTGGTGGGCCTGACCCTGGACAAGGGCGGCGTCCCCCGGACGGCCCAAGAGCGGGTGGCTATCGCCCGGCGCATTCTGGACGCGGCGCTCTCCTGCGGCATACCACGCCAGGACGTGTGGATCGACTGCCTGACGCTGACGGTCTCCGCCCAGCAGGAACAGGCCGCTGAGACCCTCCGGGCTGTGCGGACTGTGCGGGAAGAGCTGGGTCTGCAGGTGGTACTGGGGGTGTCCAACATCTCCTTCGGTCTGCCCGACCGGCAATTGGTCAACCGGACTTTCCTGGTCCAGGCATTGGGCGCGGGGCTGACCCTGCCCATCATCGACCCCACCCGGCGGGAGATGATGGACGCGGTTGCGGCTGTCCGGGTGCTGTCCGGGGAGGACCGGGACAGCCGTGCCTACATCGCCCGGTTCGCGGACGCCCCCGCGCAGACAGCCGCGACGTCGGCCGCTGCTGACTCCCTCACCCTGGAGGACGCCGTCGTCCGGGGGCTGAGGACCGACGCGGCTCGGCTGGCCGCGGCGGCCCTGAACGCCGGGGAGGCCCCGCTCGCGCTGGTGGAGGGGCGGCTCATCCCGGCGCTGGATAAGATCGGCGAGGACTATGAGCGGGGCAAAGCCTTCCTGCCCCAGCTTCTCAGCGCCGCCGGCGCGGCCCAGGCGGTTTTCGAGGTCATCAAGACCGCCATCGCCCAGACAGGCGGCGAGAGCGTGAAGCGGGGGCGGCTGGTGCTGGCCACGGTCCAGGGGGACATCCACGACATCGGCAAGAACATCGTCAAGACCGTGCTGGAAAATTACGGCTATGAGACCATCGACCTGGGCCGGGACGTGCCGCCCCAGATCGTCGCCGACACGGTGCAGCGAGAGCACATCCGGCTGGTGGGCCTGTCCGCCCTCATGACCACCACCCTCCCGGCCATGGAGCAGACCATCCGCCTTTTACATGCCCTGCCGGAGCCGCCCGTGGTCATGGTGGGCGGCGCGGTGGTCACGCCGGAATACGCACGCCGGATGGGCGCGGACTATTACGCCAAGGATGCCAGACAGTCCGTGGACGTGGCGCGCAAGGTCTTCGGCCCGTGAGCGATATAGCAAAGACCGCATGACGGGTCGTCCGTCACGCGGTCTTATTTTGTCCTTCGCTTATTCGTGTTTTTTGAACAGACCGCTGCGCCGCAGTATCTCGTCCACGGCGGCGGACTGGTTCAGGGCGTAGATGTGCAGATCGTTCACGCCCAGCGCGATGTACTCATTCAGCTGCTGGATCGTGTAATCCATCCCCGCGTCCCGGAAGCCCTCCGGGTCGTCGTAGTATTTGGAGATGTGGCGGGCCAGCTTCCGGGGGATGGCGCAGCCGTTCATGGAAAGGCAGTGGCGGATGCACTTGTCCCGGTCCAGCACCGGCATGACGCCCACCGCCACCGGCAGCGTGACCCCCGCGGTGCGTATCTCCTCCAGCCACCGGGCGAAGCGGTCCATGTCATAGGTCAGCTGGGTCACGATGAAGTCCGCCCCCGCGTCCTGCTTCTGCTTCAAAAATACCGTGTCAGCGGCCAGGCTCGGGGAGAGGATGTGCCCCTCGGGGATGCCGGAGCAGGCGATGGTGATCTTGTCCCCATAGCGTTGCCGCATATAACGGATGAGGCCATCGGCATGGTCGAAGTCGCCGTGGGTGGTGTTCTCACCGGGGACAAAATCCCCCCGCAGGGCCAAAAAGTGATCCACGCCCAGGGAGAGATATTCGTCGATGTCGGCGTCGATATCGGCTCTGGTGTGGTGGATGCAGGTGTAGTGACTGACGGGCGTGGTCCGGCCCGCGTCGGCCATGGCCTTGCATATTTCCAGATTGTAGCCCTTGTCGGAGCCACCCGCGCCATAGGTGCAGCTGATCCAGTCCGGGTTCCACTTATACAGGTCGGCCAGTACCGCCCGAAGCTTTCCCATGCCGGCCTCCGTCTTGGGCGGGAACACCTCAAAAGACAGCGTAGTGGTCTTTGACATTTTTTCCGCAATGGTCATAGCATGGTTCCTCTCGTCCGACATTCAACCAATCAATATGGTGGGTTTATTGGTGTCAGCATTATACCATGTCGCGCGGTTTTGCGCAAGCGGGAGCGCGACCGGTATCTTGATGTATAACAGCGGCTTTGCCGCTGTTATATCCCTCTTTTGCCCCACTGTCAATCGCCTTGCATCCCTATCAAAGATTCCATAACAAAGTGTCCCACCGGGACGCACAGCCGCACGATCTAGCGTGCGATCAAAGGGTCCTAGGGATGCTGCCCTAACAAGCAAAATGGACGATCCCGGCTGTGCCGAGATCGTCCATTTTTCGCATGTGTGTACCACTATGCATTGCTTGCCAGGATTGTGCGAGGGCAAAAGACAGGCAACCGCTTCCTGCAGATCATGACGATCACGAAAAGCGCCGCGACGAATCCGGCAAACTTCACGTCCAGAACCTCTCTGTAAACGAGCTGCCGGAGATCGCGCTGACCAAGGAGATCAGCGGGACTGTTTACACGGTCACGGGAAGCTATGACGGGATCGAGCTCCTTGACAGGAAACAGGAGCGCGTCATGGAGCGACACATGACCGACGCGGAGGCGGAAGAATGAACGAGGAAAAGAAATCTGCTTCTATTGATCAAGCCAATTCTGATAAGGCAGTTGCCCCCAAGAAGGAGGTATCAAATATGTCACGGGCAACTGACAAGATCACTGCACTATATTGTCGCCTGAGCCAGGAGGATTCCTTAGATGGCAAAAGCAACTCCATCAGCAATCATGATGTAATTTATAAAGGAGGGTTTCACCCTCGCATTACATCATGACTGCGGCTCATTTGTGACGATTTGAAAAGCAGTTGTGAGGAAAGGAGCAAAAGGAGCAGTCCTCAAACTGCAAACCAAATCGACACACAGAAAGGAGCCATCAATGGAATCGTTATTTGAACAAATGGGCGGTACATACCATCAGGAAGGTGACTTCCTCATCCCCGATCTGGTCCTGTCAGATACCACTGACTATCATATAGGTAAGTATGGACGCATGCGCCACCGCTACCTGAAGGAACACCGCTTAACATCATGCTCACCAACGAGACGCTTCAGCGACAAACGTATCATCTAACAGCACCTGTTGATGCGACATCGGCAGGCGCTGTCTTTGTCCTGTTTTTTGAAACGGGCTTGTCCTGCCATTAGCCTGTTTTTTGCGAGATCCGACATAACTATTATAGAGGGATGAAGCGCTTGCCGATGGCAGGCGCTTTTTGCTTTCCCCCAAAACATCGAAAGGAGCGAAGATATGGACACATCATAGAAACTTGTCTTTTGGCAAAAGTTCATTATAAAATAACTGCTCTCACTTTTGAAAGCGGTACCCCGGCAGCAAGACACCAAGACATAACGCATATGTGCGGCCCGTGCATGAGCACGGGTTCTCTTTTTGGAGGAATTTCATATGAGACAGTTCAACGCAATCCAACATCACAGAGCGCACCACGCGCGGAAAGGAGCACTATGGCAATTAGACCCAGCAATACTTTTTCCCTGAGCCGGAGGATCGGTTCGACCACTTATAAAGTTACCATCCACTTCAGCAACGATGCCACCGAGACGATGGAGGACAAAATTTTGCGCCTGATCCGCAATGAAGCTACCACAGACGGCCCAGAGTGTGGTATAATAGACGTGTCACAAATGGGCCGTCAGTCTGAAAGGAGCGCGTCATGAGCGCAGATCAGACTGAGAGAAAAATCACGGCGCTGTACGAGCGTCTCTCCCGTGACGATGACCTCACAGGGGACAGCAACTCCATCATCAATCA